>CAZEEP010000007.1:0-1428 GCA_964511295.1 uncultured Prevotella sp. | reverse complement strand
AAGGCGCGCCGCCCTCACGAGCCGCACGCCTCATAGAATGGAATACAATAATTCCAAAGTCTTTGAAAGCTTGCCCCGCCGCCGCGGGGCAAAAAAAAATCAAACCAAAACTAAAAAAACACTATTAACCTAATATGAAGAAAAATCAATCACTTTCTTTTAAAGCTTCGTCTCGCCGTCCCTCTTGCCTCTACCCTTTCACTCAACCGCTACACGGGCATGCAGCTGTTGAGACCAAGGGTGGTGGCGAGAGCCGTGAGCAGGGAGATGAGGACGTTGATCAGCATCCCCCATTGTTTCTTTGTTATTTTCATGACCTATTTGATTTTTAGCCCCCCACCCTGCCTCCCCCGAGGGGGAGGAGGGAGGGACGCGGTTAAACTAACTATCTTGACACCGGCAAGCCCAACGCCCATCCACTAAAGGAAGGGAGGCCGGGGAGAGGCCTCGGGGCAGGGGTCAGCCCTTACCGCCGGCGGCGGCCTTTGCCGGCTTGGGGTCACTATACACCTCCGCCTTTGCGCCCTGCAGGAGGCTCTTGACGGTGGTGTACTTGGTGTTGCCCTTGGCGTTCACGCCGTTGGGCACGCGAGTGATCTCGGGAGAGAAGACGATGCGGAAGCCCTTGATGCTGTTGGCCGTGAAATCCTTCTCCGTGTCGACGCTCTTGCACACCAGGGCGGGGCGGAACTTGCCAAGCTTGTCTACGACCACCTGCTCGGAGTTGAGCAGGTGCCGCTTCATGATGACGGCTATCTCAGTCATGATGGCGCGGGCGTCGGCCTCGGTCACGGTAGTGGAGTGGGCTATCTCCTCGCACAGCTGTTCCGTGGTGATGGTGTTCAGGATGATTGCCTTGCCGTACCATTTCTGGAAACCGGTGCTGTTCTCGATCTTGTTTTGAACCTTGCGGTAACGTATACTCATAATCTTGAAAGAATTTAAAAGTTAAACTTAAAGCTATATGTTGTTTCGTGAAATTCCTTTTGTCACAGCCGCCGCCCTTGCCGCCCTCGACCGCCGCCCGAACGTGCTCCGCACGCCTTGCGCAAGCCCCCTGCCTGCCTTGCGTAGAGCCTGCGCCCGTCGAGCCTGCCGGCCTTGCGCGCCGTGCGTGTCCCGACGCTGCCGCGCCGCCCTGCCGCTGCAACTTTTTACGGTGCAAAGATAAGATATTAAATCTAACCGCCCAAATAAAAGAGCGATTTTTTGACCAAAAACAGCCTTAATTTCTGTTAAAAGTTAGACTGCCCGTCTAAGCCGAATCTAAAACGAATCCAAGACGAATCCAAGTCAACACCAAGACGAATCCAAGCCAATACCAAGTCGAATCCAAGTCAATACCAAGTCGAATCCAAGTCAATACCAAGACTAAGCATAAGCGAATCCTAAACAAAGCCTAAGCGGATACTAAGCAAACACCAATCG
>CAZEEP010000006.1:51864-148377 GCA_964511295.1 uncultured Prevotella sp. | reverse complement strand
GGACTTGATGGACGGAAGGGACGGGATAGATGAAATGGACGGGATGGACGGAATAGACAGGGATGAATTTGAAAACTACTCTCGCGCTTTTTGTGTGAATGCCTACTGCATATCCTAATTATTGCAAAGTGGAAAAGTTACAAGGAAGAAGCTTTTAAATATGGTAGATTCTTTAAGTAACTTTTTTACTGTCCTCCGTGACCTACCGTACGCTTGAGGATTTTTTATAAGTATGTTTATTTACTGTGGGTATCTCTTGAATAATTCGCCAAGAAATGTCGCAGCTTGAGGACTTTCCTTTGCGCATTTGTATATTTTGTGCTGTCCCATTTGTTTATTATGCTGTCGGCTGCCTGTATTTCCTCCTTGGCTTTTGTTTCATAAAAAAACAGGAGATGTGCTGTGGGCAATAGTAAGTTATTCTGCTTTAGTTTGGGCAACACTTCATTCAGGCTGTCTTTGTATTCTTTTGTGGGCTTTCCTGTGGCTATGGATGCTGCGTAAAAGGCAAAATAAAAGTTAGCTTTATCGTTTGGCAGAAAAACCTTGCAGCCTTGCAGCGATTTAGCTATCTGGTTCATTTCGCTTATAATGGAATTCCTGTCAAGTATTCCATTGTCTTCTATTAGCAGTAATGCCAAAAAGGCCATTTGTTTGCTGTCCTTTTCAACGTTAGTAGATTTTGCAACTTTCTCAGACAAAGGCTTTATGTAATCAGGCTTTATGCTGACTGCAGCAATTGCCACATCGGGCAAGCTGACAACAAGATATTGCCCACGCTTGTGGGGCAATATCTGTATAATGCCAGTGATGCCCTCGAACGGTCCGTCCATTATTTTAACCTTTTCGCCCTTTGCCAGTCTCAGTTCCTCCGGTTTGTAATATGTAAGCTTGGCACCTTTTACTTCGTTGAGTTTTTTGAAATTATCCATTTCGTCGTCTCTCACGTATACATATTGCAAGGTGCCGTCGCCCATACGGTGGCTTTTGAGGAACATATATTGCCTCATCAGGCTTGTCTCTCGATATTCCAATAGCTGTTTCCTGCACCCTTTGACAAACACCATGCCGTAGACAGTTGGCACTTGCCTGCGCACTTTCCTGCCATGTGTAGTCTGGAGGCAATAACGCATAGGCACATACGCGTCAAGCCCCAATCTTTGCAGCTCGTTGCGTATGTAAAGTTCTTTTCTGTAGCTTACTGAAAAAACGTACCAGTGTTTTTCGTTTTCGCCTATGGGCATTATGATAGTTCTTGATTAAATGCAGTAGGTCAACGTATTGGCGCAATCAAGTCAGAGCGGGACGTGCCGACACAGGAGTTGGGCATTTGTATGTGCAACATTGCACATACGGTTGGGGCAATGTCGGTCATGTGCACTGCAGCCGATGTCTGTCCATGTCCGATGTGCCATCCGTAAAGTACAAAAGGTATGTGTGCATCGTAAGGATTCCACATGGCGTGCGTGGTGCCAATGTAATCAGGCTTGTCAGAAACGTCCTCCCATCCTGCTCTTGCCACATAGAAGATGTCGCCGCTGCGTTCCTTGTTGTAGCCGTTGACAATCATTTCGCGGATAGGTTGGGGGATGGAAGTAGTGAGCACCTTGTCATAATCTACGGCGTAGAGTATTTTGTCGTTCTGTTCCATAAGTTGGCAAACGCGAGCCTTCACTTTCTCCAAATCGGCATTTGCCTTGCTTATACCGTCGTGGTTCAAGTATATACGCCCGGCGTTTTCAGTTTTTATCACAGGAGAGAAGCCAAACTCTTTTTCAAGCTGAGTCTCTACAGGCTTTATGCTTTTCCACAGCTCAAGTCCGCCAGAAGGAATGCGGTGCTTTTTCATTACATTAGGATTATGGGCTGCGCCGTGGTCGGCAGACAGGAACATAAGGTAGTTGCCGCGTCCCACTTTCTCGTCAAGCACATTGAGCAAATGGGCTACCTGGCGGTCAAGCTCCATATAAACATCATGGTTTTCCTTACCGCGTGTGCCATATGTGTGGCCAATGGCATCTGTCGACGATATGCTTATGGCGAGCAAGTCGGTTATATCGTCTTGTCCCATTTGCTCATTTACAAGCGTAGCTTCTGCCATTTGGAAAGTCTTGGTCACGCCTGGTACTGATGTCTTTACGTCGGCGCCAGGTTTTGCGGCTATCTTCTTGTTGATGTCTTTCACCCATTGTGGTAAATCGTTCATGTAGTATGTTGATGAAACGAAGTGCCCGGCAGACGTATCCCACCAGTAGGCGGCATCGGCTCCGTGTCCGGCTGGCAGTATTGCGGCACGGTCTTTCAGTGCCACGCCGATGACCTTTGCCTTGTAGTCGGTGGCTATTTTTAGCACGTCGCCTATGCCCGATGCCAACAGGTTGCGTGGCGACATCTGTCCCTCCTTGCTGTCAGAACCAACACTTTTTACGCTGTTGTCTTCGCAGCAATACACCTGCTTGCCATTGATGTAGAAATCGTTTCCTGCAATGCCTGTCAAAGCCGGAACGCTGCCTGTGTAAATACTGCTGTGGCCTATGGCGGTTACAGTAGGCACGTATGGAATGAGGCAATTCTCATAGGAGAAGCCTCCGTCTACAAGCCGTCGCAAGCCGTCGGTGCGGAATTGGTTGTAGTAATAGTAGAGATAATCCCAGCGCATTTGGTCTACTACGAGCCCAACGATGAGCTTAGGTCTTTCTATTTGCGCCATTGTAGGCAGTGCAAACAAAGTGGCTGCAATGATTGCCAGTAATTTTCTTTTCATAACGAACATGTTTAAGTTTTCTTTCTTCTGCAAAATTACATCTTTTTAATTGAAAAACCTTGAGAACTTATAGATTTTATTTTGGGCTTTTGTAGAAATATTTTTGTGAAAAAAACAAATGTGCTTTTTTTATAAAAAGAAAGAGGACGCACCAAATATAGTCTGAGAAAAACTCAGAGATTTTGATGCGTCCTATAGTACACACGGCGTGCGAGCCTTTCACGTACGCCGCCTGTGGGAGTCACGTACACCGCCTGTAAGAGTCACGTGCGGCATGTGTAAGATGCACGTGCGGCGTACATGCCTGTTTATTTCTTCACCGCTTTAATTATCTCAAGGCACTCGCGGCACTTGTCGGTTATTTGCTTCCAGTCTTTTGCAGCCACCACGTCTTTCGGGAAAAGCTTTGAACCCATGCCCACGCAGTAGGCACCGGCATTGAACCATCCTTCGAGATTCTCGCGAGTAGGAGCTACGCCGCCAGTAACCATGATTTTCGACCACGGGCAAGGAGCCATCATGTCTTTCACGAATCTTGGCCCGTAGACATCGCCTGGGAACACCTTCGTGAGGTCAGAGCCCAGTTCCTGAGCCTTGCCAATCTCGCTCACCGTAGCGCAGCCTGGGCAATAGGGCACCATGCGGCGGTTGCAAACGGGAGCCACGTCGGCGTTGAACAGAGGGCCGACAATGAAGTTGGCTCCGAGCTGAATGTACAATGCTGCTGTCGGGGCGTCGACCACAGTGCCTGCGCCGAGAGCCAGTTCGGGGCATTCCTTGTCTGCCCACTTTACGAGTTCGCCGAAAACCTCATGCGCAAAGTCGCCGCGGTTGGTAAACTCAAAGGCGCGGACACCACCGTCGTAGCAAGCCTTAACGACATTCTTTGCCGTCTCGAGGTCGCTGTTATAATATACAGGAACCATTCCGGTTTCCCCCATCTTCTGCAATACTGCTATCTTGTCAAATTTAGCCATCTTATATTTACGTTTAATACAGATTAGTAAACACTTATCGTTGCACCCTTCCGTTGGCGTTTCCAGCCGCAAGGCTCTCCACTTCGCTTACGCTCACGAGGTTGAAGTCGCCGTTTACGGTGTGCTTCAAGGCAGATGCAGCCACGGCAAACTCCAAGGCTTCGCCCTGTGTTTCCTTTGTCAGAAGGCCGTGAATCAGCCCGCCGGCGAATGAGTCGCCGCCGCCCACGCGGTCTATTATCGGGTCGATGTCATAGTGGCGGCTCTCGTAGAAGTCCTTGCCGTTGTAGATGAGAGCCTTCCAGCCGTTGTGCGTTGCGCTGTAAGACTCGCGCAGAGTGGAGACCACATACTTGAAACCGAACTCCTTAGCCATCTGCTCGAATATCTTGTGATAGCCGGCAGCGTCGGTCTTGCCGCTCTCAACGTCTGCGTCGGGCTTGAAGCCGAGGCACAGCTGCGCGTCTTCCTCGTTGCCTATGCAAACGTCAACATACTGCATCAGCGGGCGCATCACGGATATGGCCTTCTCTGAAGTCCAGAGCTTCTTGCGGAAGTTGAGATCCACCGACACGGTCACGCCGTGGCGCTTTGCGGCTTCGCACGCCTTCTTTGTTATCTCTGCAGCCTTGTCGCTTATTGCCGGAGTGATGCCGCTCCAGTGGAACCACTGTGCGCCATCCATTATGGCATCGAAGTCGAACTCGCTTGCGTCAGCCTCGGCAATAGCCGAATGGGCGCGGTCATAGACTACCTTGCTTGGGCGCATTGAGGCGCCTGTCTCTGCATAGTACAGCCCCACGCGGTCGCCGCCACGCACGATGTAATGCGTGTCGACGCCGTATCGGCGCAGGGCGTTGACAGCTATCTGTCCAATCTCGTGCTTGGGGAGTTTGGTCACGAAATAAGCCTCGTGGCCATAGTTGGCAAGGCTCACGGCTACGTTGGCCTCGCCGCCACCGGGTATGATGCGGAAGTGGTCGCTTTGAATGAAACGTTCATTGCCTTCGGGAGAAAGGCGGAGCATAATCTCGCCCAAGGTTACAATTTTTGGCATAGTGTTTTTTGAATATATTAAAGTTTGCAATCTTTACGTTGCAAAGGTAACATTAAAAGCTTAAATTTTGGCTTTAAATTGTTCATAAAATGTTTATTTGCTTGCTAAATTATTTAATTTATGCCTAAATTGGTTTGAAAATAGGCTTTTTGCCACGTGGTTGTCATTTTTCCGACGATTATTATACGTTTTTAATTCGTTTTTTTAGTATATTTGCAGAGCCAAGCTTGAGTGGCACCGCCTTTTTCGGGCATATTTTGAAAAGAAGCTATAAAACAAATATGAACATTTTCAATTACATCATCCAAATGGGTGCGTCGGTGATGATGCCAATCATCTTCACCATTATCGGCCTCTGCATAGGCATGAAGTTCGGCAAGGCGTTGAAGTCGGGACTCTTTGTTGGAGTGGGCTTCGTGGGCTTGGGCATTGTCACGGCGCTGCTTACCGACAACTTCAAGGACCCTTTGCAGGCAATAGAAAACATTTTTAGCCTCAACCTCAGCGTGTTTGACATGGGTTGGCCTGCCGCGGCTTCGGTGGCTTACAACACCGCCGTGGGAGCGCTCATAATTCCTGTTTGCCTTGGCATAAACTTCCTGATGGTCATCACGAAGACCACGCGAACAGTGAACATAGACCTTTGGAACTATTGGCATTTCGCCTTCATCGGCGCGGTGGTTTACTTTGTCTTCGACCAAAGCCTGCTGTGGGGCTACTTTGCCGCAATAGTCTGCTACATCATTACGCTTGTCATGGCAGACCTGACGGCGGAGAAATTCCAGAAATATTATGACCTGCCGGGCATCTCCGTGCCCCAGCCTTTCTGCCAGAGCTTTACGCCGTTTGCCATCGGCATAGGCTGGCTGTTGGACAAGATACCGGGCTTTGACAAGCTGAACATTGATGCCGAGGGACTGAAAAAGAAGTTCGGAGTGCTTGGCGAGCCGCTTGTATTGGGCGTGATAGTGGGCTGCGTCATTGCCGCCGTAGCCCACGTTGGTGATATGCGCGACTTTGGCTCGTTCATGAAGACAATGCCCGCAGGCGCTTCCACCACCGACGGGGTCATGAAGATAGTGAAGGACATACTGTTCCTTGGAGTGACTATGGGTGCTGTGATGGAGCTTATACCGCGCATCACCCGGCTCTTTATAGACGGCTTGATGCCTATTTCTGACAAGACGAAGGACGTTATCGACAAGAAATTCCACGGCAAGAAGATACACATCGGCATGAGTCCGGCCCTTGTCATAGGCCACCCTACGGCTCTCGTTTGTACGCTTTTCCTCATCCCCTCCTATATTATAATAGCAGTGCTGCTGCCCGGAAACCAGTTTCTGCCGTTGGCATCGCTCGCCGGGCTTTTCTACCTTTTCCCGATGATGCTGCCTTATACCAAGGGCAATGTGGTTAAGACCTACATCGTAGGCTTCGTTGCCCTGCTCATAGGGCTTTGGTTCGTCACCGACATGGCTCCCGACTTCACCAAGGCGGCTGCCGCCGTTTATGCCCAGACGCAGGACAAGGCGGCACACGTGCCGGAGGGATTCCTTGCCGGAAGCATGGACTTTGCCTCGTCGCTCATAGGTTATTGCATCTATGCGCTTGCCAAATATGCCAAATACATCGGCGCGGCTGTGATGGTTGCCGTCACGATAGTGATGATGTCAATTAACCGGAAACGCATACTGAAAGACGAAAAAAATACAATAAACAAAACAATATGAAGAAAACTTTAATGATTGCAGCCTTGTGCCTCATGGCTTTTGCCGCAAAGGCGCAGGACTGCGGATGGAAAGGTTACGACGTGAAAGCAGAAAACAGTTACACTAATTACAATGTGCGCTATTCTTCAAATCCGATGGACGCGAAGCATTATGACACACAGCGCATGCGTGGCGAATATCTCATAGAGAAGGTCTTTGCACCGGGAGAGGTCAATTGGACATACACCATGTTTGACCGTTTCCTCATAGGTGGCGCCGAGCCTACGTCGGCTCCGCTTAAGCTTACCTCCATTGCCCCTCTCTACGTTGACGCAAGCAAGGGCGACAATGGGCGCCATCTGCTTGACAACCGCGAGCTGGGCATTATAAACGTGGGCGGCGACGGCACCGTCACCGTTGACGGCAAGAGCTACGACCTTGCCTTCCAAGAGGCTTTGTACGTGGGCAAGGGCGCAAAAGACATCACCGTGGCAAGCAAGGATGCCTTGAAGCCTGCAAAGTTTTACATGAACAGCGCTTGCGCCCATCGGAGCTATCCCACAAAGAAAGTGGGCTTGAAGGATGCCAACAACATCAATGCCGGCAGCACAGCCGAGAGCAACGAGCGTGTCATCCATCAGGTCATCCTTGACGGCGTGGCTGGCGTGCACACGTGCCAGTTGCAGATGGGCATAACGGAGCTGAAGGCAGGCTCGGTATGGAATACCATGCCTGCCCATACGCACATGCGCCGCATGGAGACTTATTTCTATTACAATGTGCCCGAGGGACAGAAGGTTTGCCACATTATGGGCGAGCCGCAGGAGACGCGCACCATGTGGATGAACAATGAGCAGGCAGTGATAAACCCTGAGTGGAGCATCCACTGCGCGGCAGGTACATCCAACTATACCTTCATCTGGGGCATGGCAGGCGAAAACCTTGTCTATACCGACATGCAGGTGATAAAGATTCCTGACTTGAAATAAACAATATCCAAAAAACACTATGGTTAATTTTTCTCTTCAGGGCAAGGTAGCCCTCGTGACCGGTGCCGCCTACGGCATTGGTTTTGCCATTGCCCAGGCTTTTGCTGAGGCTGGGGCAAAGATTGCGTTCAACTGCCGCAGTCAGAAACATCTTGACCAGGCTCTTGCCGACTATAAGGCAAAGGGCATATATGCCAAAGGCTATATAGCCGACGTGACCGACGAGGCTCAGGTAAAGGAGCTCGTAGCAAAGATAGAGCATGACCTCGGCACTATAGACATTCTTGTAAACAATGCAGGCATCATAAAGCGCATTCCGATGCTTGACATGAGCGTGGAAGACTTCCGTCAAGTCGTTGACATAGACCTCAATGCGCCTTTCATCGTGTCAAAGGCGGTCATCCCCGGCATGATAAAGAAAGGACATGGAAAGATTATAAACATCTGCTCAATGATGAGCGAGCTCGGCCGTGAGACGGTTTCGGCTTACGCTGCCGCAAAGGGAGGCTTGAAGATGCTGACCCGGAACATCTGCTCAGAGTTTGGCGGCAACAACATCCAGTGCAACGGCATTGGCCCCGGCTACATTGCCACGCCCCAGACCGCGCCGCTGCGTGAGCGTCAGGCTGACGGCAGCCGCCACCCGTTCGACCAGTTCATCGTCAGCAAGACGCCTGCCAGCCGTTGGGGCACGCCCGAAGACCTGATGGGCCCGGCAGTGTTCCTCGCCAGCGATGCTTCCGATTTTGTCAATGGACACATACTGTATGTCGACGGCGGCATACTTGCCTACATAGGCAAACAGCCATAGCAGGCGGCTGCTGGAGACGTTTAAAATTCTTAGGAAAGAAGTTTACATTACCCCTTCTGAGAATCGCGAATTTGCGAGCAAGGTGTACCTTGGCTTGAAATACGCGATTCTCAGCCGAAG
The DNA here is from genome assembly GCA_964511295.1 of uncultured Prevotella sp. Lineage (GTDB taxonomy): Bacteria > Bacteroidota > Bacteroidia > Bacteroidales > Bacteroidaceae > Prevotella. Next base: position 139,950 of record CAZEEP010000006.1, on the reverse strand, counting down.
TTGCAACCTGTTGACTGTCAACGGCTTGTAAAAACATTACGTTTCCCCTTGTTTTTAGGCTTCATCTTTACGGCGTAAACGTCTCATCTTTACGCCGTAAAGAAGCTTTCTCTACGCCGTAATCCTCACTCGTTTACGCCTTTAACCTCTCGCCTTTGCGCCGTAAAGATGATTTTTGCGCGGCTGCACGTCTCCGGCTGTTGGCAAAAAATCGTTTAAAACCAAATTTTCAGTTTCTATTTGCCCTATTCTGCAGACCCCTGTTTTTTGTCAGTTTTCTTTATATTCGGAGAAGGAAATAGCAATTGAAGCTAATAAAAGCAAGTAGAATCAATATAAGTTTCTTCATGGCGCATCGTCTTATTAGTATATTGCGAATTATTGCTGTCCGACAAACATAAAAACAAGTGGGATGAAAAAAGGGGACACGCTCCGCTGAACATGTCCCCAAAGATTTGTATCTTTGCATTGCTACACGTAAAGAATACAAATCATGGGCAAAAGTACAACTTTTATCGGACAGCCGGTGCTTAATCAGATAATGAATTTAATGAACCGGGATAAAATTAACATAATGGCGGCTAAGGATGGTGTCAACCGTTACACTAAACAGCTGGACGCCTACACTCATCTGGTGATTATGCTGTACGCCGTTCTTACAGGCGCAGAATCAATTCGCGAGGTAGTTCTTGGCTTTGATGTCAATGCTCATCGCCTTGCCCGTCTTGGTTTGGCCTATACAGTCCGTCGCAGTACGCTCTCCGATGCTAATAAGCGCCGTTCCGAGTCTTTCTTCGGGCATATCTATAAGAGTCTTTATGCACGGTATTCGTCTCTTTTATCGGACAGCCTGACGAAAAGATAGGTCTTAGAGCGTCTGTACATAATGGACTCGACAACGACAAGCCTTTTCCCTGGCTGGTAGGGCTTGGAAAATCGAAATAATAATAGGAAGCCACTGTTTATGAGACTTCACAAAGGCAAAATTCAACTTTTAGAGTTTTATCGGACAGCAATAATTTAAAATGAAAATTATCTCCTGTATTATCAAGAAACATAGCAGCCCCGATAGGATAATTATTGGTAAGACTAGCAATAAGCATCCTTATGCGCTTATCGTCCCATACCCAACCACGTTGAAAGTCAGGCAATTGAGTTTCTCCCTTGTCAATGCTGGCAAGTATTTCCTTTAAAGATTCTCCATTAGTTTCTGTCATAAATTGTCTTTATAGCGTTGATTTAATATGCTCATTTATCTTCTGTCAAAAAGAGCTTTATGTATCTGTCAAGCGTATTTCGGTCAACTTTACACAGCTTTGCAATCTTTCGCTTGGAAACATTTGCTTTAAGGAGTTCTTTGATTAGAGTGGCTTTTCCATAAAGCTTATACTTCTCAGGAGAACTTTTCCGTCCTTTGGGGCGACCGAGCGTAACGCCCTCTGCTTTCTTTCTTGCCAAAGCCTCTTTGGTGCGTTGGCTGATAAGGTTGCGCTCTATCTCTGCAGACAGTCCAAACGCAAAAGCGAGCACTTTGCTTTGGATGTCATCGCCAAGCCGGTAATGGTCTTTGATAGTCCAGACGCGGCAGTCTTTGGTCATACAGACATTAAGTATCTCCATAATCATAAAAAGGTTTCGTCCGAGACGTGACAACTCGGCGCAAATGATGAGGTCGTCCTTGTTTACTCGCTTCAAGAGCTTGCCAAGCTCACGCTTGTTGTACGCCTTTGTTCCACTGATAGTTTCTTCTATCCAACCATCGATTGAAAGATTGTTACGCTTGCAGAAATTGTTAATTTCGAAGCGTTGATTTTCAACAGTTTGCTTATCACTGCTGACACGAATGTAACCGTAAACCATAGCTATTTTTATATAGTATTATATCTATATTAAAAAGGGGGGCTATAATATAAGGGCACTACTATATGTGTTGTCAGCGTCATGTCGGCAGATTGGGACGAGGCAACCCGACTTTGGATGGCTACCTCAACCCGATTGGTGCAATGCCTTTGAGGATTCGAATATTGGCTGCGCTCGGAAGAATTAAAGGGATTTTTCTTCTTCACTCGCTTGCACGATGTTTCGGGAGTAGCCCGAAAGACTTTGAGTAACTCAAAACATATCTTGCTGTGTCTATCTCAACACTCCTTTGCAAGGCAAGAACATATTAGGTGACGTTTCTTAATACCGATAAAGCAGCGTTCTCCCTTCTCAAATAGGGAAGGGAGAGGAAAAGGGATTATCGGTTGACCGCACCTATAGGGCGGAACTGTTTCTGCTCCGAGCTGTACATGTAGCCATAGGCTTGCAGGTATCGCTTAAGCTCAGCTGCGTCACGACCGAAATTGTAACACAGCTGGTCAAGCGAGTCAAACTCCTCGTCTCTCAGCAACATGTTGACGCTGGAGACGAGGATAGCGGGATCTTTGGGCAGATGGTTCATCGGCTCAGTCTGCTATTGCGGCTCCCCATTCGCGGCACTGCTTCTCGGCATCGGTGTCGGGAGCCCATTTCACTTTCAACGGCTCAGCGCAAATGGCGAATCCTGCTTCTTCAAGGCGTTGCTGTATGCGCTTCTCGCCTCCTCCGCCCCAGCCTATGGAGCCGAAGGCCGCGGCACGCTTGTTCTTGAACTTCATACCGTGGATGAGTTCCAGTATCCCGGCTATGGCGAAGGTGATGCCCATGTTGACCGTGGGCGAGCCGACGAGGATTGCCTTGGAGTGGAACACTTCAAGAAGGATGTCGCTTTTGTCTTCTTTCACGGCGTTCATCAGCACCACGCGCACTTGCGGGTCTTTCTCGCGTATGCCGTCGGCAATGGCCTCAGCCATGCGCCGCGTAGCCTGCCACATCGTATCGTAGATGATGGTAATCTGGTTTTCTTGATAGTCGCTGTCCCACTGTTGGTAACTGGCGATTATGTCGGGAATGTGGTCGGTCCAGATGACTCCGTGCGACGGGGCTATCATCTTCAGCGGCAGGTTCATGCCCACAATCTCGTTGACCTTCTTTTTGACCATCGGGTTGTAGATGTTGAGAATGTTTGCATAGTATTTCTCAGCCTCGCGGAAAAGGTCGTGCTGGTTCACGGTGTCGTCGTAGAGGCTCTCGGTGGCGTAGTGCTGCCCGAAGACATCGTTGGAGAAAAGGATCTGCTCCTTGTCGGCGTAGGTCACCATAGTGTCGGGCCAATGGCACATAGGGCACTCCACGAACGTAAGGGTGTTCTCGCCGATGTTGAGCGTGTCGCCCGTCTTCACGTTCACGAAGTTCCAGTCCTGGTGATAAAGCCCGCGCAGTATCTGTTCGCCTTTCTTGGTGCAGTAGATGGGCGTATCGGGTATCTCGGCCATCAGCGCAGGCAGGGCTCCGCTGTGGTCGTTCTCATTGTGGTTCATGACTATGAGGTCAATGTCCTTAAGGTCAATAGCTTCCTTAAGGTGGCCCACGAACTCATGGTCGTAAGATCCCCACACGGTATCGATGAGCACATTCTTCTTGTCGCGGATGAGGTATGAGTTGTAGCTTGATCCGAAATGTGTAGACAGCTCGTCGCCGTGGAAATGCTTCAGCTCCCAGTCTATTTTGCCGACCCAGGAGACGTGTGATGTAATAGGTTTCATGAGCCGTTAGTCCTCCTGTGGCTCAAAGTCATCCTTGCCCACACCGCACACCGGGCATGTCCAGTCATCTGGAATGTCCTCAAATGCTGTTCCCGGCTCTATGCCGTTGTCAGGGTCGCCCTCTACGGGATTGTAAACATAACCGCAAACTGTGCAAATGTACTTTTTCATAATGCTTTTTTAATATGGTGAATAATACTTTTGTAAAAATTACAATTGCAAAGGTAATGGTATTTATTGAGACTACGACAAAAAGATGAAAAATTTTATCTATAAAATAACAAAAAAAAATAGCCTTGATGATATTTGCTTTTTAGTAATTTTCGTAAATTTGCAGTACTATACAAGAAACATTAATTACCTAAAACTGTCAAGCTTATGGTTTTCCTCATGATTGGGTGTTGTTCTGTAAGGCAAAGCCTGTGGGAGCCGTGCGTGGCTCGGTTTGGCAGGACGGCATGGTGTCGATGCTGCCGCTCGCCTATGCGCTGAAGATTGAGCCTTGGATTCTCATAGGCGTAATGCCATCAGTCTACGGCTACTTCTTCATCCCCAACTATCCGTCGGACATTGCAACGGTCAACTTCGACAAGTCGGGCACCACGGTAATAGGCAAATATCTGCTCAACCACTCGTTCATGATGCCAGGCTTGATACACGTGGTGACCGCCACTGTCGTAGGCCTCGGCATAAGCTACGCCTACCACTTCTGGTTCAGGCTGTATTAAGCGGTATGTGATTATAAAAGATGCAATGAGAAAATCAATGGGCTATTTATGAGTATTCGTGTTAAATGCTGAATAACCATAGATTGCCCATTAAGCTAAAGTTTTCAAGCCATTTTGCCTGTTTCAAGTTCGTTCTCCAAATAAGAGAATACATATCTTGGGCTTTGGTAGTAGAGCCGCGTCTTATCATCAAGAAGTTTCTGATATGTATCAGAATTGAATACTAAAGACAAAGCTTGCTCCATGCTCAAGGACTTGTCTTTTTCCATCAAGAGCACAGTCAAGTCCTTGACCATATCATTTTTCATTTCGTCAATCTCACTCATAGCTTCTTAAGATATTTAATGGCGCGCTCAGTTCCAAAGAAATATTGGAAGGTAATACCCTTCATGTACGTTAGATTTCTAATCAGAGTAGCCATGTCAATGTCATGATTACTAAAACGCCAAAGCTGCCTGCCTACTTTATCGTTTGCTATTGGTCCAATGACTATATCATAGTCATGGACAGGTTGGCTCAATTGACTATTACGATTTGCAAGTATAAACTTAGCCCAATCTTCTGTATAATTATCAAACTGCAAAACCTTTAACTCTCCAGTGGTGAGAAGCCTTTCGTCAAAATCATATTCAAGAACAATAGGTTCGCCACCTACAAGGTCAACTCTCGCGGCAGCTAATTCACGGGCTTGCTGAGGATTTGCAGAAAGATAGAACCCTTGACCAAAATCTTTATTAGGTTTAGACTTTTTCAAGTCAATCTCATCGAAATCAATGTTTGTTCCATGATAAAGTTTCATTGCAGACGTCCCCCCTTCCTTTTACACAGTTCAGCAACATCATCTACCATGCTTTCAAACGATTGTGTATGCGCATAACCATAATGCTTGTCTATGAAGTCAATGCCCTTAAATCGGCTGAGATAGCCGAAGCTCTGTTTCATATTAAGACCGAATTTTTTGCCAAACTCGTAAATGAATATCATTGTCCATTCAAGCTTCTCGTCGTTGCCGTACTCCATAATTCTTTTTATTTGGACGATTCTAAGGAACGTTCATCTTTAAATCATCACAAGTTTTAGATGGCATTATATCCATCTTCCCTTGTATCAATCCATAGATTGCAAATTTAATCACTTTCCTTGAAGTTAGCAAACATTACAGCAAAATTCTGTCTTAAAACTTTTGTGGCAATTGGGATGTTTTCCGACTTGCCCAAAATAAAACATGTTATCCTTTGGACTTCGAGGTTTATTTTATTAACTTTGCAAAAGGATATGCATATAAAGAGAATTTGCCTTTTAGTCTTGGCAACGTTGTGCCTTGCCCTGACATCGTGCTACCAGCACCGCATGGACACCAGCAAGCTGCCAAAGAATTTCCGCATCAACGAGCGTGCCATCGACTCGCTGTCTTTCTTCTCCACCCACCACTATACCAACAACTATAACTTCGTGGTCAAGGGGGACAGTCTTGTGCTTGTGCCTCAATTGCCGGAAGAACAGCTTGCCGGAATGCAAACCGACTCGTTCTGCGTCTACCGTGGGGCGCACGTAGTCGTGGCAGACATACGCATAGTGCCAGCTGACAGCATAGATTCCGTATGGGTGCAACTTGCCAACGACACATCGGCTTTCGGATGGACTCACGAAAGCAGCATGTTGCCCGTAGTAATGCCTGACGACCCAATATCCGAGTTCATTTCCGACTTTTCCAATTCCCACCTCATTATCTTCCTTGCCATAGTGGGGCTTTTCGGTGCAGGGTGGCTTATCTGGCGGCTGCTGCGCCGCAAGGCATACATAGTTCATTTTCACGACATAGATTCTTTCTACCCTGTTCTGCTTTGCCTTATCGTGGCTTCGTCGGCAACGCTTTACGCTACAATACAGACCTTCGCTCCGTCGTTGTGGCAACATTTCTATTTTCATCCCACGCTCAATCCTTTCTCTGTCCCAATTGTGCTCGGCGTGTTTCTCATTTCCGTGTGGGCCATGCTCATTGTGGCGATAGCCGCTTTTGACGACGTGCGCAACTTGCTGCCTGCCCCACAGGCCATAATGTATTTGGGCGGACTGGCGGCAATGTGCTGTGTGTGCTACATAGTTTTCTCTGTCACGACACTCTACTATATTGGCTATCCGTTGCTTTTGGCTTACTTTTGGTTTTCCCTAAGCCGCTATTTCAAGCACCACTCCCACTACTGTTGCGGACAGTGCGGGAGCCGCTTGAACCGCAAAGGCCGTTGCCCTTATTGTGGCGCATGGAACGAATGATACCACACGCAAAAGTCACACGGTTGGGCAAAACCCTGGGCTGCAAGTCAGCACCAGCTACTATCCCCATAACTATTAAACTATCCCATGCTGGATTCCACCACCATCAATGCTCTCCGTGGTCGGCTGACATGGAAGCGAGGTAAAACGCCTTGCCTGTCACGACTGTGGCATCAGCGTCAGACGGGTTCACGAAAGCCACCTGCGTATATCCCAGTTCGCTTGCGCCCGTCGTCACTTCCACACGCCTGAAATGCAGCCTCTGCTCCTTTCCGCCAGCATGCTTGCCGTCAAGGGCGAAAACAAACTTCTTGCCTTCCGCGCCGACTATGGCGTCGTCGGGCAGGGCCATGACCTTTTTCCTTCCCGTGTGTATCAGCCCCGTGACGTACATGCCGGGCATCAGCCTGTCGGCATTGCCTCTGGCAAGCTTGACGTGTACGGCGATGGCCTTGGTCTCCGTATCCATGGAACGGTTCACCTGGCTCACGCTGCCCTTGACACGCACGTCGCGGTTGTTCGTGATGACGAGCTCCACGTCCTGCCCAACCTCCACCTGGCTGACATTGCGCTCAAACACGTTAAGGCTGGCATACACCGCCGAGTTGTCGGCTATCCGCATCAGTGGCAAGGCGGTGTCAGCGTAAGTGCCGGTGTTCACGTCCACCTTGCTCACCACTCCCTTAATGGCCGCTCGCACAGGGACTTGAGAGACAATGGTTCCCTGGGCAACCTTTTGTGGGCTTATGCCCATTTGCACCAGCTGGTGGCGCAGCCCCGTCAGCCGTGCCCGCGCGATGGCGTATGCAGCCTCAGCCTGCCGGAGGGTCTTCTCCACCCCGGCATCCTGGATCGAAAGCTTCCTCTGCCGTTGCAGCTCTTGCAACGCCATGTCCATTTCCCTCGCCGCAACGAGATAGTTTTTCTGCATCTCCACGACCTCCGTGTTCTCGATGTACGCCACCGTCTGCCCGGCTTTCACCTGCTGTCCCTCCGTGACGCAAATCTTGCGCACGATGCCTGCCACGAGCGACGTGACATCAGCCCTGTCTTGCGGATTCAGCCTCAGCTCACCGTTGGCGCGTATTACGTCGCCAAGCTCCTTCATCTCCACCTTGCCCAGCGTGATGCCCACGGTGCCCATCTGCGTTTGCGTCAGTTCCAACGCTTCCGCATGGTGTTCCTCTGCCTCCTCCTCCGAGTGCTTCCCGGCGTTATTGTTCCCCGAGCATGACGCAAGCACGATGAGTGCGCCTACCACGATTGTGATATAATTTTTCTTCATTTGTTTCCTCTTAAGTAGTTTAACATTATGATGGCCTGGTTGTAGTCGTTGACGGCATCGGCGTAGCGCAACTGCACGTCGAGCGCCGTCTGCTGGTTCTGGACATATTCCACGTAGTCAATCTCCCCGTTCTCGTATGACAGCTGCGACAGCCGGCTCATGCGCTCCGCCTGCCCGTTCCCCTGCGCGGTGTAATAGTCAAGCACCTTTTGCGCTCGTGAAAGCTCGTTCAGCCCGTCACGGTAATCCTTGTCCATCTTCTGCTCCGCCTGCCTGCGGCTTATCTCCGCCAGCTCCACGTCGCACTGCGCCGCCTTCACCTTCGCCCTTTGCGCTCCCCAGAACAAGGGCACGCTCACGCCAACCTCGAAGCCCATGAAGTTTCCTTTCGCAAACCTTTCGCGCTCAATGTTGTACGGATTGAAGCCCTTGATGAGCAGCTGCCCTGTCAGGTCAACGCTCAGCCCCGGCATGTATCCCTGTCGCGCAAGGCTGAGGTTGCGCTCGGACACCGCTGTACGCGCGGCGTAAACTCCGCCCAGGGGTGTTTGCCCGAAGGCGACGGAAGCCCCCGGCTGCTCCTGCCGTATGACGTGAAGCGACACGTCAGCCGGAACCACCGCGGCATCCGTGTTGAGCAGTTGCCGGAAAGCGAGCATTGCCGACTGGTAAGCCCTTTCGGCCTTTCCCATCTCGATGCGATTCTCGTTGTAAACCCGCTCGGCGTTTATAAGTTCCAGGTTGCCTGCCGCACCTGCCTTGCGCCTTGCCGAGGCGATGCTTACGAACCTGCCGTACACGCTGTCCTGCGCCTGCAATATCTCGATGGTTCGGCGGGCATGGAGCAGCGTGTAATAACATGCGCTCACGTCCCTTGTCAGCTCGTTGCGTATCACCGCCATGCCGCTCTGCGCCACCGCCGTCTCCGCCTTCAGGTACTTGCGCCGCGCGGCGTAAACCGTTGGGAACTCGAACGACTGGCTCACCGTAATGCCGTTGTCGGGGCTTCCGCCTGACGTAGGGTCCTGACTTAGCGTGACGGAAGTCTTCTCCACGTCGAATGCCGTGCCTTGCAGGTCACGTGCCTTGCCCACGCTGACAGCCCCTGCCTTCATGCCAAGGTTGTTGTCCAAAGCCATGCCTATGCACTGCTGAAGCGTCATGGGCACCTCCTGCGCTGTCGCCAGCAACGGCGAGGCGCATAGCAGCGTGGCAAAAATAATATGTCTGATTGGTTTCATGCCTTATGGTTGTTTTTTGTGAAAGTCTTGTAAATGGATGGCAACACGATGAGTGTCAGGATAGTTGACGTGAGCAGCCCACCGATGACCACCGTAGCGAGTGGACGCTGCACCTCGGCTCCGTCGCCTGTGGAGAGTGCCATCGGCAGGAAGCCGAGCGACGCCACCAGCGCCGTCATGACGACAGGGCGCAGCCGCAGCATACAGCCCTCGACAATCCGCTTGCGCACATCACGCATCCCCTCTTTCTCGAACGCATTGAACTGCCCGATAAGCACGATGCCGTTGAGCACCGCCACGCCAAACAGCGCGATAAAGCCCACTCCGGCGGAAATGCTGAACGGCATGCCGCGCAGCCACAATGCCCACACGCCTCCGATGGCTGACAACGGTATGGCGGAGAACACGAAAAGCACCTCGCGCATGTTCTTCAGCGTGGCGTACAGCAGGAAGAGTATTGCCAGCAGGGCAAGCGGCACGGCTATCATGAGCCGCCCGGTGGCCTCCTGCAAGTTCTGGAACTGCCCACCGTAAGCGTAATAATAACCTGCCGGGAGCTTCAGTTCCCTGTCCAGGATGCCTTGGATGTCTTCCACGGTGCTCTGCACGTCGCGCCCACGCACGTTGAAGCCAACATAAATGCGGCGTTGCCCGTCCTCGTGCGTCACCTGCGCCGGAGCGTCCTCGAAACTTATTTCCGCCACTTGCCGTAGCGGCAGCGTAGCGCCATCGGGCAGCGGCAAATAAAGGTCTTCCAACGCCGCAATGTCGTTGCGCATGGCATTGTCCATCCTGACCACCATGTCAAAGCGACGGTCTTCCTCGAAGACGTAACCCGTGCGGCGGCCGGCGAACGCGGCTTCGAGCACACGGTTGGCAGTGGCTATGGAAATACCATATTTCGCCATGCGGTCGCGGTCGTACCTCACCTGTACCTGCGGCAGTCCCTGCACCTTCTCCACGAACGGTTCAGACACGCCTTCCACGTCCCTGATGAGCGAAGCCACCTTTCTTGCCGAAGCCTCCAGGACATCGAGGTCGTTGCCGTAGATTTTTATCGCCACGTCCTGTTTGATGCCCGTAATCAGCTCGTTGTTGCGCATCTGTATGGGCTGCGTCATCTCCGCCTCCATGCCGGGAATGACACTCAGCGCCTCCTCCATCTTCTCCATAAGCTCGTCCTTGGTAGTTGCCGATGTCCATTCAGCTTTCGGCAGCAAGGAAATCAGCATGTCGGCACGCTCCACTGGCATGGGGTCCGTGGGGATTTCCGAGCTTCCTATGCGCGTGACCGCCTGCCTTACCTCTGGGAACTGCGCTTTGAGGATTTTCTCCGCCTGCGTGGTGCTTTCCACCATCTGCGAGAGTGACGTTCCCTGCGCCATGCTTATCTCCGCCGCAAAGTCACCCTCGTCAAGACTGGGGATGAACTCGCCACCCAACCTGCTGAAGACGAGCATGCTGACCGCAAACAACACAACCATCGAGGCTATCAGCGTCTTGCTCCAGTCGAGACTCCTCGTGATGACGGGAAGATACCATTCCCTCAGCTTGCCGACGAGGCGGTCGGACAGATTGCGCTTGTGCGTGCTCTCCTTGCTTAGGAACAGTGCACTCGCCATCGGCACATACGTGAGCGACAGGATGAACGCGCCAAGTATGGCAAAGAAGATGGTCATTGCCATGGGGTGGAACATTTTTCCCTCTATCCCTGCCAACGTGAGCAGTGGCAAATAGACCGTCATGATGATGATTTCGCCGAAAGCCGCGCTCTTGCGTATCCTTGATGCGGAGGAACATACCTCGGCATCCATTTGCGCCTGCGTGAGCCTTGCGCCATGATACTTGTCGCCGCTGACAGAAATATGGTGGCACACGGCTTCCACGATGATGACCGCTCCATCGACTATAAGCCCGAAGTCGATTGCCCCAAGGCTCATCAGGTTGCCGCTCACGCCGAAGATCTTCATCATGCCAAAGGCGAACAGCATGGACAACGGGATCACGGATGCCACAACAAGTCCGGCACGGTAGTTGCCGAGGAACAGCACGAGTATGAACACCACGATAAGCCCTCCCACTATCAAGTTGTGGGTGATGGTGCCTGTCACGCGGTTCACCAGTTGCGTGCGGTCAATGAACGGCTCCACTACCACGCCTTCGGGCAGGCTTTTCTGTATCTGTGCCATGCGCTCTTTTACGTTCCTTATCACCTGCTGGAAATTCTCGCCCTTGAGCATCAGCGTGATGCCTGCCACGACCTCGCCCTCTCCGTTCCTCGTCACGGCACCGTACCGGGTGGCATGCCCAAACTGCACGTTTGCCACGTCCCTCACGAGTATCGGCACTCCGCCAATGGTCTTCACGGGTATCTTGCCGATATCCTCCAGCGACGTGGCAAGCCCAATGCCACGAATGAAGTACTGGTTGCTGCCCTTCTCAATGTAGCTGCCCCCGGTGTTCTCGTTGCCGGCTTCGAGCGCGTCATAAACGTCGGTCACGGTCAGCCCCGAGGCGTTCAGCCGGTCAGCGTCAATCGCTACCTCGTATTGCTTCACGTATCCGCCCCATCCGCTCACTTCGGCTATGCCCTCCGTGCCGGACAGCTGCTTGCGCACAATCCAGTCCTGCATGGTGCGCAGGTCGGCGAGGCTGTACTTGTCCTCGTAGCCTTTTTCCGCGCGTATGGTGTAATGGAAGATTTCGCCAAGCCCGGTCGTCACGGGGGCAAGCCCCACCGTGCCCTTGCCTTGTGGCAGCACCTCCTCGGCTTCCTTCAATTGCTGGCTTACCTGCTGCCGCGCCCAATAAACGTCGGCGGCATCGTCGAAGACAAGCGTTATGACCGACAGGCTGCTGCGGCTTATGCTCCGCCGCTCAGTCACTCTCGGTATGTTTGCGAGTGCCATCTCCACGGGAGTGGTGATGAACTGCTCCACCTCTTGCGCTCCCAAGGACGGTGCCTGCGTGATTACCTGAACCTGGTTGTTGGTGATGTCAGGCGTTGAGTCGAACGGCAACTGTGACAGCGACCAGCCACCCCAGATGATGAGTACCGCCGTCAGTATGCCTATCGTCAGTTTGTTCTCTATTGAGAATTTTATCAGTTTCTGAAACATATCCCATTCTGATGAAAAAACAACATTTTACTAAAAAGCCCTCCTTGCCGTCCCTTTGCGGCAGCATGACACGACGGATGCGAAGCCACGACGGAAACGGGAAACCGCCAAGGCCGGGCGTGTGCGCCGTAGGGGCACCACACGTTTCAGCCCGTTGACATCCAATGCCGTAAACAGGCATGCCACCCACGTCGGCTCAATGCGCAAGGGTAACGGATTGTGTATGAAAAAAGGAGGGACATGGCATGCGGAAAGACATGCCACACCTAATGGATTTATAAGAGTTGTCAGAAAATGATAGTGGGAGGAGCCCTCAGGGCATTGACCCGGTTAAAGTCTGCCGATTGGCACATGGCGACGCATTCCCATTCGCGTGGGAACTTCTTTACCGTAAACAGTTCGGCATTTGCCATCCCGCACATTGCATGGGCAAATGCCAGAATTATCTTGCAGGTAATATCGTTGTGCGCCTTTGATTTGGACACGAACACGCCGCCTTTCTCCATGCACGCCGTGCCGTCATCGTTGTGCCCCGTGTGTTTGTCATTGTCAGTGTTGTCGCTGTCGCAATGTTCCACAACGGCACATAGCGCATAATCATGGTGATGATGCGGAATGAAAGGCACGAGCAGCAACATCAATGCCGCCAACGCCACCGTGACCATGCACACTTGCCTCTTCATTTATTCCTTGTTGACAGTAAAAAACAGTTTTCGCAGGCAAAGATACAATATTTATTTTGCAACCAGGTTGCAAAAAAGTTTTTTTATGCATTAATCGTACTTTACAAGCCTCTTTTTGATTTCGCCACGTGCTCCTAACGCTTCCATAAACTATAAACCAAGAGTGATACGACACGCCATTAACATAGAGGCAAAATGTAATGATTGGAGAAGAATGAAACATTTTGCCAAGGGTACTTAATAAAATTTCTAATATGGCAAATATTTTTCTGCTTCCCACAATGTTTTTCTGCTTTTTATAACGTTTTTAGGAGAAGAATAAGTATCTTTGCAATCAGAATTATAATAACATGCGCTATGGCAGAGAAAAACATTAATCGTATAAAAGTGATGCTTGCAGAAAAGGGCAAAACAAATAAATGGCTTGCAGAAAAACTTTGTAGAGACCAAGCAACCATTTCCAAATGGTGTACTAATGCTTGCCAACCTCCTTTAGAAGCATTAATCCAGATAGCCCTGTGCCTGGAAGTTGACATTAAAGACCTAATCAGGGTTCCAGAACATAATCCTTATAAGGAATAGTAATGAAAACAACAAATACCTCATTCTCCTTGTTTGATTTTAATAAGAAGCGTGCTGATAAATTGCAAATATTTGGTAAGGAGTCACTTGACGCAGATGGTAATATTATACCATTTATAGAGCAAGCTGCATTAGTAACTCATTATTTGCAGTTGAGAAATTCACATATAAATATTCCATATGCAGACAAAGCGCAGGACATTCTGAGTTTATGGTATGAATTTATCCGTGGAGAGAAAGAACAACGACCTAATGATTTTGTAGGTGTTTCAGAATCTCACAACGGCTATCAAACCTATCTGTTTCCTGAATTATTTCAGGCACCATTTCCTGCACCAAAGAACCCAAAGTTTACCTTCATTGACTTATTTGCGGGAATAGGTGGTTTCAGAATGGCATTTCAGAATTTGGGAGGAGAATGCGTTTTTTCTTCTGAATGGGATGAACAGGCAAAAAAAACTTATTATGCGAATTATGGGGATGTTCCATTCGGTGATATAACAAAAGAAACGACAAAGAGTAAAATACCAAAAGGCTTTGACATTCTTTGTGCAGGTTTCCCTTGCCAAGCATTCTCACTTGCTGGCAAAAAACTGGGGTTTGCGGAAACGAGAGGTACTCTTTTCTTTGATGTTGCGGAAATACTTCGTAGATACCAACCCAAGGCATTCTTTTTAGAGAATGTCAAAGGACTTGCCATACATGATAAGGGCAGAACGCTCAAAACTATTTTGAATACATTGGATGAGGTTGGTTATATAGTGCCAGAACCCCAGATTGTCAATGCAATGTTCTTCGGTGTACCACAACATAGAGAAAGAATATACATAGTTGGCTTTCGCAAGGACTTGGGACTTACTGCTGACGATTTCGTTTACCCTGAACAAAAAGAAGTTACAAAGAAATGGATTGATGTGAGGGAAGAAAAGCCTGTGCCAGCAAAGTACTATCTTTCAACCACTTATCAACAGACATTGATAAACCACAAAGCACGCCATGCAGCCAAAGGCAATGGTTTTGGATATGACATAATTCCAGACGATGGTGTTGCTCATGCTATTGTTGTTGGAGGAATGGGAAGAGAAAGTAATCTCGTTATTGACTTTAGACAAAAAGACTTAACCCCGACAACAAATATAAAAGGCACTGTCAATACAGACGGTTGGCGCAAAATGACTCCGCGAGAATGGGCGCGTTTACAGGGGTATCCCGATAAATTCAAGATTATTGTTGCAGATGCTTCTGCTTATAAACAGTTTGGCAATAGTGTTGCAGTTCCTGCCATTCAAGCAACTGCAGTGCAATTACTCAAATCATTAAACGATAAAAATATATTGTAACATGGCAGTGTGGCAATTTAACAGAGGCGAATGGACAGAAGCATACGTGTTCATGCGTTTGCTTGGCGATGGTCGTATATATGGAGCTTCTTCTGAATTAACAAAAGATGACTCCACTTATATTGACATCATAAATATCATAAGAGACGAACCTGACAAAATGCTGATATTTGAGCGTTTTGTGGATGCAAATATCGCCTATGTCAAGGTGTCAAAGGATGGTGAAAGTATTAAGGTGGTCACAGCACCAGAGTTGTCTGAATATGCACAAGTATTGTATGATAATATCAAGACACTGACTGCCAACCGTGTAACCAGTGTTGAAGAAGTACAGGACTATTTGGAGTCGCTTGGCATAGACACTCCAAAAGCAAACCTATCTGAATCTGCAAAAGAAAAATATGGTGCCAAGACAGATGTTATTATCACAAGTGAAGACTCTCTTGACCACTCAAAAACAACAGAGGGATTTTCTGTAAAATCTCATATAGGCAGTCCTGCAACCTTATTCAATTGCTCGCAAACATCAGGTTTTACATTTGAAGTTGTTGGTTGTGATGAAAAAGGAATGCATGAAACCAATGCCAATGATGCTTTTCTAACTATCATGAAATTTATCAAGGAAAAATTTTCCCTTGAATATGTTGGGTGCAGAAATGATGTTTTTGAACAGAATATAGCCATAGTTGATTCACGAATGGAGGAAGTCCTAAGCACTGCTGTACTAGTGCAAGCATCATACTATGGAATATGTAGTTCTAATGTCAAGGATGTATGTAACAAAGTAGTTGAATTAAATCCTATAAATGTGAGGAATCCACAAACGTTCTACCCTGCTAAATTCAAGGACTTCCTATTTGATTCTTTTGCAGGCATGACGGCATCCTCAATTTGGAATGGCAGGAAAAGACTGACAGGCGGTTATATAGATGTAAGTCGCAATGGAGATATGTTGTACTATCGTGCCATGTCGGATGATATTTTTTGCAACTATCTTTTTGAGAACACTTACTTTGATCGCCCAGATAGAGGTATGTGTAAAGAATTGGCTGTTGCCAAGGCAAATGCATATTTGGAAGATAGAGTATTTTCTGAAAATGAAGAGAATACTTATATCTATAAGAATGGAGTGTCTGGAGCCAAGAAATCTAAGAAAGGAGATTTTGGTTACGTATATGAGAAAAATGGGCGATATTTTATCGATTTGAATTTTCAAATACGTTTTAGGTAAAAACAAGTATACATATTGTCAAATATGATGTCAAGGAACAAGGGCGTGTGACTTTATAATGGTTAGGTAAGGACTTTGCTTTGCAAGCATCGGAATATCCCAAACGTTTGTAGTCAACGATGGCCTGGTCTATGTTCTGGATCTTGCATCTGTTCCAAACGAGTGCTTGCCACCTGTGCCATCCATACCTTGAAAGGCTCTGCCTTGGGTGAAGGGATCGACTGGATAATACGGAAGAGTTGCTCAGTGTCGGCAACGTCCGTCATGCGCAATTTTCCGTCTGAGGCACGAAGTTTCAAACGGTTACAATTCGTAACCGTTTGGTTACCTTCCTTTACGAGCCTGTGTTTTAATACTTTCCAGTAGTTTCGTGCATGCTCTGTATCTGGCTGTTCTGTCAACACACCGCATACATCCACAATGGAGAAATACCATTTTTCCTCCTTGTCGTCCCACACGGTGCGCACCTTCTTTTCTTCAAACAGCTGAAGATATTCCTTCTTCGTCATATTTTTCTTTTTCTTGTTGTCAATCAATATTATCTTCTCTAAGAAGATCTGCCACCTACACTTCAAGCAGTTTTGCTGTTTTCATCAAACTGCCCAAGTCGGGATGGCATGTATTCGTGCGCAATTTTGATATGGTGGTCTTGTCCTTTCTCAGTTGTTCGCCAAGCCATTTTGCAATATTGACAGAACGCAATACAGATTCTTTCCACTTAACAAAGAATCAATCTCTTGACTCTTTGAATCGTACTTGTTCATTTTCCGCTTAACTTCACCACATCCCTTATGGTATTCCTTTGTACAAAGCCTTTTAATGCCATTTCTCTCTTTTTATTCGTTTATTCCATAGTTTTTGCGTAATTTTGCCAACAGCAAGGCACGACTGCCCTAAAAAAAACACAACGCCAATGAAAAAGCTGTTGACAACATTACCGCTGGTTGCCATGCTGCTTCTCGCAGGATGCGGCAAGTCGCACAAGCGCGACTTCAACCACCTGCTCGTGGAGCTGGCAGGCGAGGACCGGTTGATAGACGGTGCCGACTGGGATAAGATAGAGAAATACCTTGACCGCGAGAAGTCGCACTTCGCCGACCTTTACAAGGATGGCTGCATTGATGCCGAGGCAACAAAGGAATACATTGCCGACTTTTTCGCCAACCGCCGTCCAGCCACCAAGGTTCGCTTCACGGGCATAGGGGAGAGCCAAATGGCTTTCCACTTCTACATTGAGCGCAGCGGCTCAATGCTTGCCTACGACAGCCCGAAGGGCGACGGCTCTTTCCGAGCCGCCATCATGGCCCTGCGCAACGCCCTGCCCGGCAACAGCCAGGTGGATAGCATTGGCGAAAAGGGCTACACCGATTTCCGGCAAATATTTGACAACATCCTCAACAAGACGGGCGAGGGCGACGTGTCGATACTCGTCACCGACCTCATATACTCAGTTCGCGACATGCAGGGTGTGAATCCGCAGAAGGTGTTCGCCGAGATGCAGGAGATGATAAACTCGGTGTTCAAGGACGAGGTGAAGCACAAGTCGATGCTTGTGGTGCGCATGAACGGCTCCTACAACGGCACTTACTACGCCTTCGACAACAGCGTGCACCGGTTCGACGGCAACCGTCCTTATTACATCATCATCGTTGGGAGCAACGACAACATTGCCCAGCTTGCCTCCTCGCCCGATTTCCGCACGTTCTCAAATCTTGAGAGCCTGCGCGGCTACGACGGCATGTGCCTCTTTACCGCCGACGACATCTACGAGCCATATGCCTCGTTCCTGCTCTCCGGGCGCGATATACGCGGGAGGTTCAAGCCAGAGCACGGGCAGGGCGATCAGATTCTGAGGCTGGAGAGCGTAAAGCCAGACCGCGATTCAGGCGACATACAGCTCGCTTTGGCGGTTGACCTGAGCCACATGTTCATAGACAGCCGCTATCTCACTGACAAGTCAAACTACAGGCTCGAAAGCGACGGCGACATAAAGATAAAGGAGATACGGCAAATACAGAAAGCCGACATCACGCCTGCCGAGAAAAAATACATAGGCTCGGCAACACATCTTTTCATATTGACCGCAAAGAACATAGGCCGCAACGACGACGTGAAGCTCTCGCTTCTCAACCGCCTGCCGCAATGGGCTTCGACAGGCTCTACGGACAACGACCTGCGGCCGGACAACCACTCCACTTTCGGCTTGCGCTACCTCATGCAAGGCATCTACGACAGCTATGCACGCAACGCTGAAGACAATCCTGAATATTTTGAAATAGAAATAAAATTAGACAGATGAAAAATGCAATATTGTTGATTGTCGGCATCGTGCTGACGCTGCTGTTCCTCATCTTCCCTGCGCAGATATTTGAAGTGGGCTATTACAGCAACGAGTTTTCCAACGAAATGTACAATGAGAGCCTTTACATTGTAGTGGCTATAATAACATTGGCAATAGCGTGGGGCTTCGTGCTTCTCTTTTATTATGTCATCAACTCGGTGAGTTTCTCCAGATGGTATCATTGGCTCATTGTCCTTGTCGTGGCAGCCGTAGCTTCGCCCGTGGTCTGCTATCTTTATTGCAACCACGTCTTTGCCGGTCTCGGCTACGATTTCTCCTCCCAGCTCACGAGCTTCAGCCTCATCGACTGCGCCATCACAATTCTGTTTTTTGTCGTAGCCTCCTTCTCGGTGAGATGGTGGAGCAGCAACTGCCGGCATACGCCAATACCGGAATAGATTGAAAACATTTAATCACCAATCGGCTTTGAGACTTTAAAAGAGGGCTAACGCAAAGCATAAAGCCGTGCCCTCTAACGAAGCTCCCAATTCCCCAACCTTCAACACTCTACACTCAATGCGTCTTTTCCTATTTCTTGTAGGCGGCACCGGTTCGCGCGTCATGCGGCCGTTGGTAATGCAGTTTGCCGCCGGCATACACCCAATAGACGAACAAGGGCAACCAATACCTTTGGAAGTGGTGCCCATAATAGTAGACCCGCACAAGGCAAACGAAGACCTTAAGCAGACGGAGAACCTGTTGCGCTGGTACCGCTCGCTGCACAAAGCCATCTATGGCAACGCAGCCGACGTGACACGCGGCTTCTTCTCGGTCAAGATTTCTACGCTCAGCGACATTCTCCCGGGCGGTTCGCGCCTGAGCGACACCTTCCTTTTCAACCTCGGAGCCGTGGAAAGCCTTAAGTTCAAGGAGTTCATAAACTACAACACCCTTGACACCGCCAACCAGGCACTGTGCTCCATGATGTTCTCCAAGGATCAGCTCGACACCAAGATGGACATAGGCTTCGTTGGCTCGCCCAATATCGGCTCTGTGGCACTGAACGAATTCAAGGACTCAGAGGAGTTCCGCCAGTTCTCCAACGTGTTCCGCTCAGCCGACCGCATATTCATCGTGTCGAGCATCTTCGGCGGTACCGGCGCGGCTGGTTATCCCATCATAGTGAAGAATATACGAAACGCAGCCAACAATGCCGCCATCAACAACCGTGGCGACCTGCGCGACGCACGCATAGGCGCGCTCACGGTGCTGCCCTATTTCAACATACAGCAAGACGAGAAAAGCCCTATCTCGCGCGCCGACTTCATTTCGAAAACCAAGTCGGCACTGTTCTATTACCATGACAACCTTACGGGACTGCGACAAGGCGGAAAAGACTTGGGCGAATCGAAAATAAACGCTTGTTATTATCTTGGCGACGAAGTGCCGTCCAATCCTTACTATAACGATCCGGGCGGCAACGGCCAGCACGACGAAGCGCACGTGGTGGAATACGTCGGGGCACTCTCCGTGCTCGACTTCCTCGGCATCCCCGACGACCGGCTGACGACCGTGGGCGGCAACGCCACCAACCCCATCTACAAGGAATACGGGCTTGCCAACGACAAACTCACGCTGACGCTGAAGGATTTCGGGCTCGCCACACGCTCGCTCGTCAACAAGCAGCTCATGAAGTTCCACCTTGCCTACCAATACCTCACCCACCAGTTCCGGCACGACGTGGGGCGCGGCTATACCGAGGACAAGCCTGAGATAACGCAGGCATTCCTCTCCACAAGCTTCTACAACACGCTCATGTCCGACTTCTTCGTGGCTTACCGCTCATGGCTCGTGGAGCTGGGGCACAACCAGCGCGCGTTCCAACCCTTCAACCTTCACTCTGAGAAACTTGCCGACTGCGTGAACGACGTGGCACCGAAAAAGACGTTCTTCAGCGGCGAGATAACCTACAAGACGTTGCTCGCTGCCCTCAACAAGGCTTCGCAACAGGCAGTCAAGGACGGTCGCTTCCCTGCCGACAAGACAGCCCTGCGCCTGATGTCGCTTCTCGACGAGACGCTTGACAAGCTTGTGGACGAAAAGTTCGTGGGCATAGTGTAGGCGCATTCATTCACTTGTCGTTTTGACATTTTATAAAAAAAACTGACAAAAAACAGGAGGCTGTAGAGTAGGCAAAATAGAAGTTGGAAACTTTTATTTTTTACTTTTTTTGACTCTCGGCGATGCGTGTAAGCAGCCTGTGTTCCATCTTTGCGCCGTAAAGGCGGGACGTTTACGGCGTAAACGAGTGACGATTGCGGCGTAGAAAAAACATCTTTACGGCGTAAAGACGAGACCTTTACGCCGTAAAGACGATGCCGAAAAAATAATGGTTTTGTGATAAAATTGCAACGTGCTCGTGGTCAAGTAGTTGCGATTTTATGTGAGAATCGCGTATTTGCGGCATGTCTGCTGCCTCGTTGCGAATACGCGATTCTCAGAAGACTTTTTGTAAAAACTTTTTAGTACTGTTTTGCCACTTTGCGGAACTCATCGGGCCAGAGGTGGTGGGCGTAAGTCCATCCGTAGCGGTCATAGATGTGGCGGAGAGAGGTCACGCGCTTCTTGAAGTCTTTGAAGTCGCGCTTGTCTTGCTGCATCCATTGCACTTCGCTAAGTGCCGCAAGGCGTGGCAACATCATGTATTCGAGGACGTTGTTGTATTTGATGTACTCGCTCCAAACGTTTGCCTGTACGCCCTTGATATGGGCTGCCACTTGCGGGGTTGCGCCTGCAGGTACAGGGTCCCAGTCATAAACCTGCTGTATGGGTAGGTCAGAGTAGCAGAATGTAGGCTCGAGATAGTGGTCCTTTGACTGGTTGAAGTCGAAATAGCAGTGTGATGTCGGCGACATGATGATGTCGTGTCCGAGCTTTGCTCCAGCAGCTCCAGGTTCTGCTCCGCGCCACGACATGATGGTGGCGGTAGTGTCTACGTCGCATCCAAGCAGCTCGTCCCAGCCGATGATCTTGCGGCCTTTGGTCTCAAGATAGGCTTGCACGCGGCGGTCGAGGTAGCCTTGCAGCAGGGCTTCCTTGCTCTGACCTTTCTTTGCCACAAGCCCCTGCTTCTTTATCATATCCTGGCATTTCGGGCATTTCTCCCATCTGTCGCGCGGGCTCTCGTCGCCGCCTATGTGGATGTACTCAGATGTAGGGAACAGGTCGCACACCTTGTCGAGCACTGCCTTTAGGAAGTCGTACACCTTTTGGTTGCCTGCGCACAGAATGTCATGGTAGACACCCCAGTATTGACCAGTCTCGTATGGGCCTCCAGTGCAGCCAAGTTCAGGATATGCCGCCAAGGCAGCCATCATGTGTCCTGGCATGTCAATCTCGGGAACAATAGTTATGTACCTGTCGGCAGCGTATTTCACTATGTCGCGTATTTCGGCATCGGTGTAGAAGTAAGGGCCGTAAGGAGTTTGGTCGGTGAGCTCGGAGTTGCGGGATATGACCGTAGCGGCACGCTTTGCCCCCACAGTTGTCAGTTTGGGATAGCCCGGTACCTCGAAGCGCCAGCCCTGGTCGTCGGTGATGTGCCAGTGGAAACGGTTGATGTTGTGCAGGGCGAGCATGTCGAGTACTGCCTTCACCTCGTCGACGCTGAAGAAATGGCGCGAGCAGTCAAGCATCATGCCGCGATAGCCGAAGCGTGGGGAGTCGTTGATGACGGCAGACTCAAAAGAGATGGTGTCCGTGGGGACGTTGCTCTTGCAAGCCGTTCCCCTTACTTTCGACATCTTGCATGCGTGTTGCGTCACGGGCAGCGACTTGCGCAGTGTCTGTATACCGTAGAATACGCCTGCTGGAGTGGTGCCCGTGATGGTGATGCCTTTGTCCGTGATGCTTATCCTGTAGCCCTCGGGAGATATGTTGCGGGCTTTGCTGTCGAGCACAAGCGAGACGTAGTTCTTGCCCGATGCCTTTCCAGAGCTCACGACGGTGGGCTTTATACCCGTGAGGTCGTTGATATAGTCGCTCAGAAGCATGGCATTGCGCTGCATGTCGTCATTGCTGGTCTTGGTAAAGATAACAGTGTTTTTAGTGAATAGGAAAGGCTTGCCTTTCACGGCGGTTATGCTTTGCGGCGCAGGCAACACACTGTTGTAGTCGGCGTTTACTGCGGCGTGGGTGGCTGTGGCACCCAACAGCATCAGAATTGAAAAAATAGTTTTTCGCATGTTTTGTTTATGGTTTAGTGAAAATAGTTATATTTTGTGATTGTTTATTCTTCAAGTGCGTTTTTTCTTGCTATCATGCAGGCACCTACCACGCCTGCACGGTCTTGCAGCTTTGACAGCACTATCTTTGTGTCTTTATAGATGAGGCTGAGCGAATATTTTATGACTGCCGAGCGTACCGACTGCAGCAGGTAGTCGCCCGTGCAAGACAGCGAGCCGCCAAGCACTATGAGGTCTGGGTTGAAGATGTTTATGAGGCTTGCTATGCGCTGGCCGAGCTTCTGCCCTATGCCTTCCACAACGTCTATGCACAGCCAGTCTTCGTTGTTGGTTGCGTCTATAAGGTCTTGCAGCGAATAGTTGCCGTCCTTGTCGGTGTTCAAGGTGGATGCTTCGCCTGCTGCGAGGCGTTCCTTCACGATGCGGTGGAATGCACTTCCCGACACCTCGGTTTCCAAGCAGCCCTTTTTGCCGCAATGACATATCAGCTCATTGTCGAAGGCGTGTATGTGCCCCAGCTCGCCGGCGAAGCCCGACTTGCCTTTGTACAGCTGCCCGTTGAGTATCAGGCCCATGCCCAGACCCCAGCTGATGTTGAAGAACAGTACGTCCTGCTCGCCCTTCACGTTGCCGGCAACGTATTCGCCGAATGCCATCGCGCGGCTGTCGTTCTCTATCGTTGTTTCAATGCCCGTTTTCTCGGTGAGCATGGTTGCGAGAGGAGTCTCGGTAAAGTTGTATATGCTGTAGCTGTAGCCCGTCTCTGGATTCACGCGCCCTGGTATGTTGACATTCATCGTGAGAATCTTCTCCTTTGGCACGTCAATGTTGCTTATGAATTCTGCGATGAGTCTGCACAGGGCGTCGAGGTTCTTCATGTCGTTGCTCTGCGTGAAGGTTTTGTTCAACTCAAGGTCAACAAGATGTCCGCTGAAGTCTATGAGGCCAATGTTGACAGTATTGTAGTCGAAGTCAATGCCAAGGAAGTAACCCGACTCCGGATTGATGCCATAGAGCTGAGGCCGCCTGCCTTCATCGGTTTCAAGCTTGCCGTATTCGTTCACATAGCCGTCGGCGCACAGCTCGCCTATGAGTTTTGATGCTGTTGGCATGCTGACACCTATGGCACGCGCTACGTCGTTGGTAGTGGCGTTACCGTTTTTTATGAAATACGATATTATGGTGCGTTTTGTAGAGTCGTTGCGGTTGCCCTTGCCTTCCCCGTTGAATAAGTTGGCCATTGCTATTATTTTGTGCGTTTATGTTTTTATGGCCGAAAGTTACAAAAAAATATTTAGAAAAAGGGGGAGCTTCTTGATTTTGTTTTATTTGGGGAGGGCTTTTAAGTTTCTATAACAAAAAAAGAGGGTATATCAAAATTCTATAGAAAATCTCAGCAAGTGTAAGAGGGTTGCTTAATGAATTTTGATACACCCTTCGGTAAACTATAATTTGTTTATGCTATTGCACCAAAAGCTCGCCCAAAGTAGGGTGGATATGTACTATGTGGCGAAGCCGGTCAATGGTGGCTCCGAGCTCTATGAGCGCGGTTGCCTCCTGTACGATGTCGGCTGCATGGGCGCCGAGCGCGTGGCAGGCAATGATGTGCCCTTCCTCATCGGTGATGGTTTTTACCAGTCCGTCGGTGGCATCCATTGCCACAGCCTTGCCGTTGGCGCGGTAGAACGACTTGTGTACGTCGAAAACAATGCCTTTCTCCTTCAACTGTGCCTCGGTGGGGCCTGCGCCTGCAAGCTCAGGGACTGTGAAGACTGCCGACGGTATCAACGGGCAGCCTTCTTCGGCTTTCCGTCCTTGGGCAAGTTCTTCTATCACCCGGCGGCCCTGCTGCTCGGCGGCGTGGGCAAGCATTGCCCTGCCGTTTACATCGCCAATGGCGTACACGCCCTTGACGGAAGTCTCAAGGTGGTCGTCAACAGTGATGCCGTGGCGGTCGAAGGCTATGCCCGCTTCTTCGAGCCCGAGTCCTTCGGTGTTTGGCCTGCGCCCTGTCGCCACGAGCACGGTATCGGCATCCGCCGTCAGCTCCTTGCCTTTCTGGTTGAAGACAACCTGCGTGGTGGTGTCAGTCCGGACGATGCTCTTTGCTGAGGCGTTGAGATGGAACTTCACGCCACGTTTTTCGAGCAGTTTGCGCAGGCGCTTGGCAAGGTCCTGATCCATCGGGGGGAGGCATTCTTTCAGGAACTCTATGACCGTGACCTCTGTGCCGAAGGCGGCGAATGCCGATGCCATCTCCATGCCTATCACGCCTGCGCCGATTATGGCGAGCCGCTTGGGCTGTGTGTTCATGGCAAGCAGCCCCGTGGAGCTAACTACGTTCGGGTTGTCAAGTCCTTCAATGGGGGGTGCCGCCGAATGCGAGCCGGTGGCAATGATAATGTTGTCGGCATGGTATTCAGTGCCGTTGCACGTCACTGTGTGCGCGTCTTTCAGCCGTGCCTCGCCTTTGACGAACGTTATGCCCGGGGCTGCCATGAGGGTCTCTATGCCTTGCCTCAGCTGCGCCACCACGGCTTCCTTGTGGGCATGTATAGCTTCGAACGATATTTCTTGCTTGCTTTCAGGCGTTACGCCGAGGGCTTGCAGCTTCTGTTCTTCAAGCAGCACTGAGGCAACGTGGCAATATACTTTTGTGGGTATGCAGCCACGGTTGAGGCATGTGCCGCCGGGTTCGCCTTTCTCGAAAACCGTAACCGTGAAGCCCAGGCGTGCCGCAAACGATGCCGTCTGGTAGCCGCCCGGGCCACAGCCTATGATAATGAGGTTTTTCATGGGCTTTACTGCTCGTATTTCAGCACAGGATGGCGGGCGGCAAGCACATCGTCGACACGCGTTATGGGTGTGTCGTGTGGGGCTTGTTTCACCACGTCGGGCTCTTCGCGAGCCTCCTTGGCTATCTTGTGCATTACGTTGATGAAGGCGTCAAGCGTCTCGATGCTCTCGTTCTCGGTAGGCTCAATCATCATTGCCTCGTGGAAAAGCAGCGGGAAGTAAACCGTAGGGGCATGGTAGCCGTAGTCGAGCAGCCGCTTTGCCACGTCAAGTGTGGTTACGCCAGTAGACTTGTCCTTGAGGCCGTTGAACACGAACTCGTGCTTGCACGGTCCGGAGATAGGCAGTTCGTAGTTGTCTTTCAGGCTCTCCTTTATGTAGTTGGCATTGAGCGTAGCCAATGGGCCTACCCATTTTATGTTTTCCTTGCCGAGCGTTAGTATGTAGGCAAGGGCGCGCAGTTGCACCGCGAAGTTGCCGGTCCACGCGCCTACGTGTATAGCAGACTCTGAGGGCTTTTCGGAAACAGAGGGGCTGGGCAGGAATTGCTCCAACCCTTTCCTCACTCCGACAGGGCCTGAGCCCGGGCCGCCTCCGCCATGAGGCGTTGAGAATGTCTTGTGCAGGTTGACGTGCATCACGTCGAAGCCCATGTCGCCGGGGCGGCATACGCCGAGCATAGGGTTGAGGTTGGCGCCGTCATAATACATCAAGCCGCCGCACTCGTGCACGAGCCTTGCAATCTCCGGTATCTCCTTTTCAAAGAGTCCGAGCGTGTTGGGGTTGGTCATCATCATGGCGGCGATGTCGGGGCCGAGCAAAGGCTTCAGGTCTTCAACATCAACGAGCCCTTCAGGGGTGCTCTTTACCTCTACAACTTCCAGACCGCATACAGCAGCGGAGGCGGGATTGGTGCCGTGTGCCGAGTCGGGCACGATGACCTTGCGGCGAGCAGTGTCGTTACGGCTCTCGTGGTAGGAGCGAATGATCATCAGTCCCGTGAGTTCGCCGTGTGCGCCGGCGCAAGGATTGAGGGTGAAATCAGCCATTCCCGTCAACGTGGACAGGGCATGACGCAGTTCAAGCTCTACCTTTGCCGCGCCTTTTACGCTGTCGGTTGGCTGCAAGGGATGGAGGTTGGCAAATTCGGGCATGTTGGCAATCTCCTCGTTGATGGGGGGATTGTATTTCATGGTGCATGAGCCGAGAGGGTAGAAACCGTTCAGCACGCCGAAGTTGTTGCCGCTGTGGTTGGTATAATGGCGCACGACCGTCATCTCGTCGCATTCGGGCAGTTTCGCGTCGGCACTGCGCCTTTCATCGGCAGGCAGGTCGTAGTGGCGGAAGCTGTTCTTCGGCAGCGAGTAAGCCCGTCTGCCGGGATGGGAAAGCTCGAAGATGAGATTGCCGTATAGTTTGTTGTTCATAACTTATTCTAATTGTAGCTTGTTGTTGGTCTGCTATCTTGCTTCCCTCGCTCCTGTGTAGGGGAGGGGAGCGAGGGACTTTTACTTTGTCAGCTCCACCAGCTTTTCTATTTCTTCAAGGCTTCGCTTCTCGGTGACTGCCATCATTATGACATTGTCGCCCATGCTCACGCCTCCGAGTATGCCGTTGTCGGCAAGTTTTTGCAGCAAAGCGTCGGCATCGCCTTTGTATCTCAGGCAGAACTCGTTGAAGAACGGCTTGTCATAGACTTCCTCAAAGCGTCCGGTAGCAAGCAGGGCATCGTGCAGATGGTGGGCGCCGTCATAAGAGATCTGTGCCGCCTCCTTTATGCCTTCCTTGCCCATGAGGCTCATGTAGATGGTGACCCACAGAGCCATCAACGACTCGTTGGAGCAGATGTTGGATGTTGCCTTTTGCCTGCGGATGTGCTGTTCGCGTGCCTGGAGCGTGAGAACGTAAGCCCGTTTGCCTTTGGTGTCTACGGTTTGTCCTACGATGCGGCCGGGCATCTTGCGCACAAGCTTTTCAGTGCAGCACATGTAGCCGAGATACGGGCCTCCGAAGCTCATTGGTATGCCGAGGCTCTGGGCTTCGCCCACGGCTATGTCGGCTCCCCATTCGCCTGGTGTCTTCAGCAAGGCAAGGTCGGCGGCTATGCAGTTGATGACAAACAGTCCTTTCTTTGCGTGCGCCTCGTCGGCAATGCCCGTGAAGTCCTCTACGATGCCGTAGCGGTTGGGCTGCTGGACAATGACTCCTGCTACGCCGCCTTTTGACAAGCGTGAGCTGAGGTCGGCGCGGTCAGTCACGCCTCCGTCCTCGTTCACTACTTGCAGGTCAATGCCGTAGAAGTGGCTGTATGTCTTCACTACGTTGAGCGTGCGCTCGTCTACGGTTGCGGAGATGAGCACGGTGTTTGCCTTGCGCGATGCTGCCACTGCCATCATGGCTGCCTCGGCGGTGGCGGTGGTGCCGTCGTACATGGAGGCGTTGCTGACATCCATGCCGGTGAGGCGTGCCATCATCGTCTGGTATTCGAAGATGTAGTGGAGCGTGCCCTGCGACACCTCTGCCTGATAGGGGGTGTAGCTCGTAAGAAACTCGCTGCGCTCGACGATGGAAGGTATCACGGCGGGGATGTAATGGTCGTAGACTCCTGCCCCCGCAAAGCAGACAAGTTGTTTGTTTTCCTTTCCCAGATTGGCGAAATGCTTGCGCACTTCAATCTCGCTCATCGACTCCGGCAGGTCGTATTCTCCCTTGAAGCGCACTTCCTCCGGCACGTCGGCATAAAGGTCGTCGATGCTGCCAACGCCTATCTTGGCGAGCATTGCCTTTATGTCGTCGGCTGTTTGAGGAAAGTACTTAAAGGTTTGCACAGTATTGCTCATAAGCCTTAGCGTCCATAAGATTGTCAAGCTCAGTCTTGTCGGAAATCTGAACTTTCATTATCCAGTTTTCGTAAGCGTCCTTGTTGACAAGTTCCGGCTGGTCTTCGAGAGCCTCGTTTATTTCCAGGACAGTGCCTGTAACGGGCGAGTTGAGGTCGGAGGCAGCCTTTACGCTTTCCACTGCACCGAATTCTTCACCGGCGTTTACTTCGTCGTCAACTTCCGGCATGTCCACATACACGATGTTGCCAAGCTGCTGCTGAGCGTAATCGGTGATACCTACGTAGCCGGTCTCGCCGTCTACACGTACAAACTCGTGTGACTCTGAATAGTAGAGTCCTTCAATAACTTTAGCCATAGATTTTATTATTTTTTATAGTGTTTATCGTAGAATTTCTTTTTTACTATCGTGCCAGGGAATGTTTTCTTGCGTATTTGTATCTCTATGCGGTCGCCAAGCTGCAACGACGATTCGACAAGTGCCACGGCGCAGCTCTTGTCAGCGGAGATGAGGCGGTAGCCTGTGGTGACTTCTCCGACTTCACGCCCGTCTTTCAGCACCTTGTAGCCATGACGTGGCACGGCGTGGGCGTCGAGCTGTATGCCGCGCAGGCGTTTTGCCACGCCCTTTGTCTTTTGTTTTAGGAGGGCTTCCTTGCCTATGAACTCGGTTTTGTCGAATTTCACGAACATGCTTAGACCTGCCATTACAGGAGAGATGTCCTTGGAGAGCTCGTCGCCATAGAGCGGAAGTCCTACCTCAAAGCGCAGGGTGTCTCGGCATCCGAGTCCGCAAGGTGTAACGTGGGCTGCCATGAGCTTGTCCCAGCAATCGGAAATGAACTCGTGTGAGCCGTATATCTCAAAGCCGTCCTCGCCGGTATAGCCTGTACGGGAGACAATGATGTCTTCTATGTCGCGAGGCAACATTTTCACCTCATAGAATTTAAGTTCGGAGCATGGTATGCCGAGGATTTTTTCCATGACGTGCTCGCTTTCGGGTCCTTGAATGGCAAGTTGTCCGTAGTCGTCGCTCTTATAGCCTATTTGCAGCTTATAGCCGTTGGCGTTTTCTGAGATCCATTGGTAGTCCTTGTCTATGTTGGCTGCGTTTATTGTAAGCAGATACAGGTTGTCTCCAAGCTTGCAGATACAAGTGTCGTCAACCACTCCTCCGTCAGGATAGCACAGCATTCCGTACATGACTTTGCCGACGGTCATAGTGCTTACGTCATTGGTAAAGACATGGTTGACGAAGGTTTCGGCATCGGGGCCTGTGATAAAAACTTCTCCCATGTGCGAGACGTCAAACACGCCACAATGCTGGCGCACGGCGTTGTGCTCGTCAATGATAGATGAATACTGGATAGGCATGTCGAAGCCCCCGAAAGGTTGCATGAGCGCTCCTAATGCCACATGGCGGGAGTGCAGGCAAGTTTGTTTAAGTTCGTTATTCATTTTTCTTGTAAAGATTTGTAAGAGTTAGTTGGTATTTTGTTGTTGATTTATGAACTTTTTGCCATTGTCAATGGCAAAAGATAAAATCGTGCTCAAGATATTCTTTTTCTATTTCCTTGACTTTGGCAATGTCCTCAGACGTAAGGTGATAAACATTGTCGCCACAGAGATGTGAGCGTATGCGAGTCTTGATTTCCGAAAGAGGCAGCGAAGTGTAGTCTTTCAGCAGACAGATACGCTGCCTGACGCTTTCCACGCCGTGCTTTGACAGCTTTGAGTGAGATGGCGTTATGGCGTGCAGCATGTTCTCCATGTCTGTGTCGTAGAGCAACGTGCCGTGGGCAATGATTCGCCCTGGCAGGTGGTAAATGGCGTTGCCCGAAACCTTGCGCTCTGGCTTTTCCGCGGCTTGGCTGTCTTTTTCCCTGAGCATTATGTCATTATTGCCGCTTGGGTGAGCGTCAAGACCAAGGTTTTGCAGTGTCTCAGACACCATGCTGAGGTAGCGCGTGAATGTTTCGGAAACATTGTCTTCGGGCGTAATGTATGACAACATAACGTTGCTCATGTCGGCATACACGCAGCCGCCACCGCTCTTGCGCCTATACATCTTTATATTATGCTCACGGCAATAAGGGATGTTGACTTCGTTTTCAATCACTTGATTGCGCCCGAATATCACGGAAGGCTCCACTTGCCACATGAAAAAGTAGTCGGCGGAGGGAAGATAGCGTGCCGCAAATTCCTCCATAGAAAGATAGAATGACAAAAGCCGGACTTTGTCCCCGGCATCTTTAAATGGCGAAGAAGCAGTGCCGTCTCCTTGCAAGGCTGTATGGTTGCAGTCAAGGTATATGAGATTGTTTGTCATATAATGTTTAAATGGTGTTGGTTAATTCTTGGATATGACAGGAGGGGTTGTCTTTAATATTTTTTCCGTTTTCTTCTCTCCCAATTTACGTATTTGCTCGAATTTGTCGTAGTCGTTTCCAGAGAAGCGGCGCATGGGTATGTCTACAAGTATGTCGGGTGGTGTGAGCGCAATTTGGCGGCGTGCGTTTTGCGCAATGGCAATTGAAACGGTTTGGTCGAGAAGCGAGTAGAAGTTGATTAGCGGCAGGCGGCTTTCCGGGAACAGTCGTGTAAGGATTTGCAACACTTTGTTGCTCTGTATGGCTTTCTGCTTGGCTATTTCCTTGCGCTGCCATATAGAGCCATAGTCGTGACCACTCACGTTTACGCCCACGAGCAGGTCGTCTTTGTTGCGTCGCACGCGGTTGAGGGGGAAAGGATTGGTTATGCCGCCGTCAATGAGTATCTTGCCGTCCATCTCTATTGGTTCTAAAGTGCCCGGTATGGAGATGGATGCCCTAACCGCGCGCCACATGCTGCCCTTGCGGAACACAACCTCGCGGCCTGTCTTCCAATCGGTGGCTATGCACGCAAAGGGTATGGGCAATGTCTCGATGTCGCGGTCGGGAGAAATTTTTGCCAGTTCCTCTATTATGCGGTGTCCTTTTACAAAATAGGACAAGCCTGGCTTGAAGTCGGTAAGCGCGGATATTTTCTTGCGGTCGATGGTTTGCATCCAAGTCTTGAAATCCTCAAGGTGCCCTGTGGCATACATTGCAGCTACCACGGCTCCGAACGATGTGCCGCAGATGGACGTGATGTGATAACCGTTGGCAAGTAGCGCATCGATGGCACCTATATGCGCCAGTCCTCTTGCGCCTCCTGACGACAACACCAATGCCACGTCGCGACGTGGCTTGGCGTGCCTTCCGAGCAGACGCCCGATGCTTTCTTTTGCTTTCTCCGTTATTGTTTGTCTTGTAGGCATTTGCATTTTCGTTTTCATTGCCATGTGATGGCTGCCAGGTTTCAGACTTGAGCTTGCTTAAGAATAGGCTTGCTATTTTGCGGTAAAGATACGAAATGTTTTGTAAATCGCTATAGGTTTTTTGTTATTTTTAACGCGGGTGCAAAGTGTTTTTGTTTTTCAGTCTTTCAAAGAATAAGTGACTGTTGTCACCACTCTCACGCGCTTTATCCACGGTGTGTTGTTGTCTCGGTCGTCGATAGAGAATTGCCCTTGGTCGGCAGATACAATCTT
Organism: uncultured Prevotella sp.; assembly: GCA_964511295.1. Classification (GTDB taxonomy): domain Bacteria; phylum Bacteroidota; class Bacteroidia; order Bacteroidales; family Bacteroidaceae; genus Prevotella. The sequence goes on along the minus strand of CAZEEP010000006.1, from coordinate 108,109 downwards.
GTTGAGGCGCGACTTGGAATTCTTTGCGAACTGTTCTGCCGTGGTTTGCGCATTTTCTATAGCCTCGGTCATCATCTGTGGCTTCATTTCTTTGAACGATACGTATTCATAGCTTGTCTGGTTGGAGTAGTCGCCTGAAACTATTGCCACGCCTTGCTTCAATAGCTCGCCCTGCCGGGCTATGATGCTGCGTATGCGGTCGACGTTGCGTGATGTGACTGTTATGACAAGAGTGATGTTGTAGCGGTAAGGGTTCTGGTTGTTGCTATACTGGTCTGCCGACATGTCTATGACTTTCGGCGCATTGACGCTAATTTCGTTTTTGGCAACTCCGTTCTTTTTCAGAAAAGCCATGATGATGGCCTGCTTGTCTGCTATGCGGTTGTAGAGGTCGGGCAGGTCATTGCCTATCTCCTTATAGACTATCGGCCATGTCACCTTGTCGGCCTTGACCTCCTTTTCCGACAAGCCTTTTACAGTCACCTTGCGGTCTTTCTCCGTAAAATTGTCCATGCCGCTTTTCATGCACAGTCCAAGAATGGCGATGCCAAGGGCAATGATTGCTGCTGGGAAAATCTTTTCTTTCATCTGAGTTGTGTTTTTAGTTGGGGCTTGGCTTTGTTGCCGGTAGGCCATGTTTTGCCTATGTTGCAAAGTTAGGAATTATAGATGACGGTTCGGCTACTGTGGGTGTTAAATATCAGGATGTATGTTTTAAAAGTCATTAAAAGGTTGGGCGAACTGTGATTGTTTTGTAAAATTATTTGCCAATGTCAAACCGTTTTCTTAATTTTGAAGCAAAATCTACAAAGTTCCAGAAAAACGAAACAGGAGGTCAAGGGCGCAAGTGTTGTGTTTAAGGTATTAGAGTTTTATCATGGCATGGTGATACATGTCTAATAGGTATTAGTTTTCGTGCTTGCTTCCCTTGGCTTCCTTTTAATTTTATCTTATTTGTTCATCTTTTTATAATAATGAAGTCTGTTTTCTTTTTGGTTTGATTTGTTGCAGTGTAATGCGCTATGCATGAAAATTGCCTTCTTGTTCTTGTGTGCGCACACAATCCGTTGATTTAAATCAAAAGAAGCGGCGTTTTTTGAGATTTGTGGTGAAAAAAGTTGTGAGATTTCAGAATATGCGCTAACTTTGCACTCGTAAACAAGAAGTTAGTAGATTTTTCATATAGGTTTTTAGTTTTTAGGTTTTGATAGATTGTTTTTAGGTTCAAAAGGTTATTAGTTTTTAGGTTTAAGATTGGTTTTAGTTTTCAGGTAACATTTGATGCAAGATGGTTGGTTGACGCCGTGAGGCGGAAACCTTCAATCAAGCTCAATTTTTTTAGAAAAGGAGTTTTCAAAAAATAAAAAAGCTTCGTCTGTGAAGGCGAAGCTTTTTTATGTCTTGTACTTTGCTAAATTCTTTCCACTTGTTTTATTCCCTTTACTGTTTTCAGCTTCTTTATTAGGGAGTTGAGGCGTGCTGTGTCTTCAATCTGTATTGTAAGGTTTCCCGAGAACAGGCCGTCGTGCGAATCGATATTTATCGATCGCATCACTATTTTCTCGTCCTTTGATATTATGCTGGTGATGTTTGAGATAATGCCGATGTCGTCTTGCCCTATTACTCTTAGTGTTATGGCATACTTTGACGAGCCTTTTCCAGACCATCTTGCCTTCACGGTGCGGTAGCCAAAGCGTCGGCGCATCTCCGGCGCATTGGGGCAGTCGGTGCGGTGTATCTTTATACCGCCGCCTGCTGTAACAAAGCCAAATATGGGGTCGCCATATATAGGATGGCAGCATGGCGCAAGTTGGTAGTCTATGCCCTTGAGGTTTTGGTCAATGGTGAGCACGTCCTCGTTGTCGTGTAATATTTCCTTGTCGGGACTTTCAAACTCAAACTTGTCTGCCGATACGGTTTCGTGTTCCTTGCCAGGGTTTTCAAGGTGGTCGCGAACCTCTATGTATTTGTTTATGATGTCGTTTGGCTCCAGCTTTCCGTCGGCAATCTGACGGTAGAAATCGGACACCTCTTTAAAGCCCATTTTCTTTATCACGTGCCCCATCACGCTCTCGTCCTGTTCGATATGCCGGTTTTTGAATCGGCGTTCGAGCAGCTCCTTGGCGTAGAGCCCGTCTTTTACCTGCGTCTCCTTCAGGGCAAGCCGGATCTTTGCCTTTGCCTTTGGAGTGACGGCAATGTCGAGCCAGTCGCGCTTAGGCTTTTGGTCGCTTCGTGTCATTATCTCCACGGTGTCGCCTGAATGCAGCTTTTGGCGCATTGGTACAGCTTTGCCGTTTACCTTTCCGCCAGTGCATGTGTTGCCTATGCGTGAGTGTATGCGGTAAGCGAAGTCGAGTATCGTGGCTCCTGTGGGGAATTTAAAGAGGTCGCCTTTTGGCGTGAAAACATATATGTCTTCAGGATTCAGCGACATCTTGAATTGGTCCATGACTTGCATGTTGTCGCCGGCTTCCAGAGCGGAGCGTATGTTAGCGAGCCATTCATCCATCTGGCCTCCGCTCTTGATGCCCTTGTACCGCCAGTGGGCGGCGAGTCCGTGCTCGGCTATGTCGTCCATGCGCTCGGTGCGTATCTGCACCTCCACCCATTTGTTCTCAGGCCCGAGCACTGTTATGTGCAGGCTCTCGTAGCCGTTTGACTTCGGCACTGAAAGCCAGTCGCGCAACCGTTTTGGGTTGGGCTGGTACATGTCTGTAACTATGGAATATACCTGCCAGCATTGTTGCTTTTCCTTGTCAAGGGGCGAGTCAAGGATTATACGGATGGCGAAAAGATCGTAGATGCCCTCGAAGCCGCATTTCTGCTTCTTCATTTTTTGCCAGATGGAGTGTATTGACTTTGTGCGCCCTTTCATGTGGAATTTAAGCCCTGCCTGCTCAAGCCGCTGTTGTATAGGGCCAATGAACCGCTCTATGTAAGCGTCACGCGCCTTTTTCGTGGCGTTGAGCTTTTCCTTTATCATGTAGTAGGCATCGTGCTCAAGGTATTTGAGCGACAGGTCTTCAAGCTCCGACTTCAGTGTGTAAAGTCCGAGTTTGTGGGCGAGTGGGGCATAGAGGTAGCTTGCCTCCTCAGAGACTTCGTGTTGTGCAGCCTTGTTTGAGGTGTCGCGTATTTGCCTCATTATGTTCACGCGGTCGGCAATCATGATGAGGATTACCCGCATGTCTTCGGCAAAGGAAAGCAACAGGTTGCGGAAATTGTCGCTTTCTATAACAGGATTCTTGTCGTACAGGTGCTGTATCTTTACCAGACCATGCACGATGTGTGCTACGGTGTCGCCGTATTTAGCCTTCACCTCGTCGAAATCGGTCACGTGGCAAGCCCATAACAATGTTGCTATGACGCTGTCGCGCCGCAACCCAATCTCGTCTACGCAAATCTTTGCCGTCTGCAAGGCTGTGAGAATAGGGTTAAGCCCGAACACGTCACGTTGCACGCGTCCGGCTTTTATGGCAGAGCGCAGGCTCTCTTTCAGCTTTGCCGCGTCTTCTTTAGAAAGAGCGTCGCCAACCTTTGATATGAGGTAACGGCGCAGGTTCCATGTGTCATGAAGCTCAGGAAGGGTAAAACGGAAAGCTTCATCCCTGTTTGTTTTGTCTGCGCTTTGCCCCTCATGGGGCAGGGAGATGGCAGGCTTGCTGTCAAGAGAAGTATTTATGGTCTTTTTATCTGTCATGGCTTTTCTCTTTTTACGGGATTATACACCGTTGCTAAGCCTGTAGAAGGGTGGTGCAAGCTAAGCATGATTGGGATGGCAAGAGCTAAATGGCAGGGTGGCTTTGGTTAAGCCTGCGGAAGATTGGAGGTCAGGCATTTGTCCAGCTCTGCCTCTATTGCCTTTCGGTCCAGCTTCTGTCCTATGAAGACAATCTTCTGCATACGGTCACCGACTTCCGGGTCCCAATCCTTCTTAACGTCAGGATTCTTCTCAAGGAATGTCTTCAGTTCGTCAGCAGGCATTGTGGCATACCACTGTCCTGCATTGGTGATGTTGAACTGCTTGCCGCTCTGCTCAAAGAGGTAGCAGGTCTCAGGCTCGTCCTCGAAATAGCACATGCCTTTGGCGCGTATCACGCCTTTCGGCCATTTGGTTGAAACAAACTCGTCGAAGTCGCCTAAGCTCATTGGCTTGCGGCGTTTCCATACAAACGTCTCAATGCCGTATTCCAAGGCTTCGCCGCTCTCCTCATTCTCCAGTTCATCGTCTTCATCCTGCATTGCTTCGATCCAGCGTGCAGACGTTGCCACCTTGTCAAAATTGAAAAGATGGGTGTTTAGAATTTTGTCCAAGTCAACATTGCCGTAGTCGCATTCGTAGATTTGAGCCTGCGGCTGTATAGCTTTTATGACAGCTTTGAGGTGCTTCAGTTCGTCGGGCGAGATTTCAGAAGCCTTGTTTAACAGAATGATGTTGCAGAATTCTATCTGCTGTATTACGAGGCTTTCAAGGTCGTCTTCCGCAATGTCTTGTTTCTCAAGACTGTCGCCAAGTCCGAACTCATCCCTCATGCGCAGCGCGTCAACAACGGTCACTATTGCGTCAAGCCTTGCGCTGCCGTTCTTCAGCATGTTCTCAGGTATCATCTGCGGATAGGTGGATATGGTTTGCGCTATTGGTGCAGGCTCGCATATACCCGAAGCCTCTATGACAATGTAGTCGAACTTGCCCGTGTTGATGATGTCGTTGAGCTGCTTCACGAGATCCATCTTCAGTGTGCAGCAGATGCAACCGTTTTGCAAAGCCACAAGCGAGTCGTCGCCTTGACCTACTATGCCGCCTTGCTGTATGAGCGATGCGTCAATGTTCACCTCACCTATGTCGTTGACAATGACGGCGAAGCGTATGCCTTTTTCGTTTTTCAATATGCGGTTGAGCAGTGTCGTCTTGCCGCTGCCAAGATAGCCTGTAAGCAAAAGTACTGGTGTCTGTTTCATTTTTTACCGTTATTCTGTTTATCTTTTCTGCAAAATTACAAAATTAGTGCCAAAAGCGACAAGTTTACATTATTTTTGCATCCACTTTTCACTACTTTTCACCACAAAACATTATCTTTGCAACATGAATGCGACAAGAAAACAATAATTAGGATATTTTGCATTAGACCTGGGCAAGTATATTAATTCACTATGGAAATTTTACTGTTTGGATTGGTTGCAATATTTTTGTTATTTTGTTTATTTCAAGATAAAAAAGACAGGACAAGCTAAGTAATTTATAATGTCAAAGAAATATAACGTTGCCGTAGCAGGCACAGGATATGTAGGTTTGAGCATTGCGACGCTGCTCGCCCAGCACCAGCACGTCACGGCTGTAGACGTGGTGGCAGAGAAGATAGAGATGCTGAAAAAGCACCAGTCGCCCATACGTGACGAGTACATAGAGAAATATCTTAGGGAGAAGCCGCTTGACATAAGCTTCACTACCGACAGCGAAGCGGCATACCGCGATGCCGATTTCGTGGTCATTGCCACACCCACCAACTACGATTCGGTGAAGAATTTCTTCGACACCAAGCACGTAGAGGAGGTAATAGAGCTTGTGATGAAGGTCAACCCTAATGCCATAATGGTCATAAAGTCGACCATTCCCGTGGGCTATACCGCCTCAGTGAGAAAGAAATATGGCAGCGATAATATCATCTTCGCGCCGGAATTCTTGCGTGAGAGCAAAGCTCTTTATGACAATCTTTATCCCTCACGCATCATTGTTGGAAGACCGGAAGGCGACACTCGCCTTGACAATGCAGCACATGAGTTTGCTGCAATGCTTGTAGAAGGAGCCATAGGCAATCCACAACAGGCACAGCCATCATCTTCTTCCACGGCAGAGAACCTTGGAGAGGACAAAGGCATACCTGTACTTTTCATGGGCACTACAGAGGCAGAAGCGGTAAAGCTTTTTGCCAACACCTACCTTGCCCTGCGCGTGAGCTATTTCAACGAGCTTGACACTTACGCTGAAGTAAAAGGGCTCAACACACGCTCCATAATAGACGGCGTGTGCTTAGACCCACGCATAGGGTCGTTCTACAACAATCCTTCCTTTGGTTATGGAGGCTATTGTCTGCCGAAGGACACCAAGCAGTTGCTTGCCAATTATAATAATGTACCTGAAAATCTCATACAGGCAATTGTTGAGAGCAACCGCACGCGCAAGGATTTCATTGCCGACCAAGTGCTTCGCAAGGCTGGCTATTACAGCTACAACGACCAGAATGCCTACAATGCCGCAGGCGAACACCCTTGCACGATAGGCGTCTACCGCCTCACCATGAAGTCGAACAGCGACAATTTCCGCCAGTCGTCAATACAAGGAGTCATGAAGCGCGTCAAGGCAAAGGGAGCCACAGTCATCATCTATGAACCAACGCTGAAGGACGGCTCCACGTTCTTTGGCTCGCGTGTCGTCAACGACTTGCAGAAATTCAAGGATTTGTCGCAGGCAATCATAGCCAACCGCTATGACAAGAGTCTTGACGATGTAAGGTCGAAAGTCTATACAAGGGACTTGTTCAGGAGAGATTAAAGAATGTGATGCAAAATTTTAGAGGCAGCCAAAGCCACTCGGAATCTGAATGGCTTTGGCTGCCTCACTTGCTTATAAGTCGTCAAAACTGATTTCCCTTTCCACCGGCGTAATCTTTACGTTTTTGTCCGCCCATCGCCTTGCTTTCTGCCGGCTTGTTGCAGAAAGCTTGCCGTTCACCGCCTGCTCCATTATGAGAGCCGCAAGGGGAGCGGCGAGGTCGGCACCGAAACCGCCGTTTTCCACATATACGCTTACCGCCACTTTAGGGTCGTTCATGGGTGCAAAGCCCATGAACGCGGAGTGGTCGTGCCCCTCATTTTCAGCCGTGCCCGTCTTGCCGCATATCGCATAGTCCGTGCGGTTTATGCTTGCCGCTGTACCGTTGATGACGCAAGCCCTCATGCCCCTCACCACCAAGTCGATGGCTTCCTTTGTGGCAAGGCTGTAGTGGCGGCGCAGGTAAGTGCTGTCTATACTTGTTGGTAAGGCTGAATCCTTCGAGGCATTGGCAGGCGCAACCTCATGTATGTGCGGCGTTATGTACCAGCCACGATTGGCAATCAGTGCCGCCAGGTTGCACAGTTGCAGAGGTGTTGTGGTCACTTCGCCTTGCCCCATTCCTATCCACATGATGGTGGTGCCGTTCCATCGTGAGTGATGTGCGTTGAGCCAAGCCGCGTTGGGAATGGTTCCGCCAACCTCGCCCTCCATGTCTATGCCCAATGGCGCGCCCAGCCCGAACGAGCGCATGTAGTCGTGCCAGCGGTTCATGGCAGCAAATTGCGACGGGTAAGCCTCGCGGTTGTCTACCATCTCTTGGAAAGCCTTGCAGAAGTAAGAGTTGCACGACTGCCCTATCGCCTGTACTAATGACAGTGGCGACGGGTGCTCATGGCAGCCTATCCTCACCTTATTATAATAGAAACCCTTGTGGCATGGATAAGTGGTCTTTGCCGTTAGCGTGCCCTCTGACACCATCTCCAGCGTCTGCGCTGTCTTGAACGTCGACCCGGGCGAATAGGTCATGCCTATTGCGCGGTTTATGCCGTCGTCCACCTTGTCGCGGCTCACCAATGCGAGCACGCGCCCCGTATGAGGCTCTATCGCCACAATGCTGCCTTGCTTGCCTTGCAACAGGCGTGTGGCAAGGCTTTGCAGAGCCGTGTCAACAGTCAGGTTGTCGTCGGGCAGCTGGGCGGCGGTAGCGGTAATGGCTGCCGAAAAAGACAATGCGCAAGCATACATTGCCTTAAAAATCACTTTCTTGTTCATTATGACTGCAAAGTTACAATAAAAATCGGAAATACAGTGACATCATTGTAATCTCGCAGGCAAAGCAAAAAAAGAGTGCCGGAAGCACGCTTGGTTGCTGCCGACACTCTTTCATCGTTTTCATTGACTCTTTTATTTAGCTTCTGTCATATAGTGGAAAGCAGGTATACGTGAGAAATTCAACGTAATACTTACGTTCTTGCCACCGTGGAAGTCATTGTGGAGCTTCCAGGTCGGATCCCATTGACCTTCATTTGTCGTAAGCTCCATGTTATAGTAAGAATCAGAACCATTTTCTGTAGAGCGGTTTGCAGGAAGATCCTTGCTGCCTCCTTCGGCTCCCCAGTGTTGCTTGCTGCCGTCACTGAATTCCAAGATGAATTTGTAGCGTTCGTCAGACCATCCCCATCCGTTCGGGTCTTGTTTTATAACCCAACCGGTGCCTTGCCACATGTGGTTACCGATGTAATGCAGGTCGAATTCGGTCTTGCCGGTTACAGAGCAATAGTAAGAGAACTTCTTTACGTACTTCAAGTTGGCTGTAGACTGGTTGAAATCGAAAGTCAAGGACGCATAAGGCTCCTTTGCCATTTGCAAGGCGTTTTCTCTTGAACCGAGCTTCAGCTTGCCCGATGCATCGATACGATAGTAATTAGCGTTGTCAGAGTGACTGCTTTGATCGCAGAGGAAGTAGTCGCCTGAGCCAAATTCCACATACTGGGACGGGTGGTCAAAGTTGATGGAATAAACATTGTCTTCAGTTTCATTAAACTTCAGGCTGCTGCCGTCTGGTTGAATGAGGTAAAGCTGGTCGGGAGCTGGGAAAGCTACGTTGGTGATGGTCAGGCATTTGTAATTGTTAATGGCACTAACGGAGTCGGTCTCACTATAGATCTGCACAGGAAGCACGAATTGCATCTGTGAAGCTTTTTCCGGATTGGCTTCCTGTTTTTCGTCGATAAAGAGAGACACGGCGGTGGGGTCAACCTTGACGTTTACCAGCTTGTAGGTCTCGTCGGCAGCCATTTCCACGTCCACCGTATTGCCGGTGCTGCCTTCCAGTTGGTAAGGTATTACATAATAAGGAACCAGCTTTGCGGCATATTTCTGATTCACTTCTTCGTCGGAGAGGACGCGCATGCTCATGCGGGCTGCCTTGTTGGCACGTGCGCCTGTCTTCAGCACTTCGAAGGAGATGGTGTTGACGCCATTTGCTGTATAGAGCACGGCATTCTTCTCACCTGCATCTTTCATGTTCAGAATGCAGTCGATGCTGTGCGGCACCAGGGCGTCGTATTCCAGATACGACTCGTCGCAGGCGGTGAATGTTGCAAGCCCTGCTGCCAATGTGAATATCTTAATATAGTTTTTCATATTGTTAGCTGTTTAAAATATTAATAGTTAGGAGCCTGTACCAACTTAGGAGCAGAATATACTTCGTCGTCCCAAATAGGAGCGATGTACATACGGTCAGTCCAAGTATAAGGCATGCCTTCCAGAATGGTGCGCTTGTTGAAGTAGCGGAAATTGTATTCCTTGGCTTCGGGAGAGTCGAAAGTATAACCTCCTAATTCTGATGCGGGGTCATTGATATTCACGGTGACCTTCAAGGCATTACGTTTGCCGGCAGCCAGACGGTCCGGTCCCATCTTCCAACGACGGAGGTCGAAATAGCGGTGAGATTCGTCCCACAATTCGATGAAGCGTTCGTTGCGTACCCATTCCATCAAGCCGAAGCCGTCGCCGTCTTCATTGTTGTACATGTTTTGGTCGAAAATCAAGTTGGTTGGGATTGCAGCATGCTCAGCACCCAAGGCACGTTCGCGGATTGGGTACAAGGCATCTTGCACACCGCTCACGTCGCCAAGTGCGGCACAAGCCTCCGCCAGGTTCAAGTACAGTTCGGCAACACGGAAAATAGGCATCGGGTAGTCTACGACATCCGGCTCGGCACTGGTAGAGCTGATGCCGTTATACTGGTCGAGCTTGGTCCATTTGCCGTTATAGAAGCCGGTGTAAGCACCGTCCATGTTACCTACAAAACCGTTGCCTACAGGCTTTTCAGTAGTACGGGTTTCGTTGTCGTTTTCGCGGCCTTTACCAGTCTTCATGTCCAGGATGAGCGGGAACTTGCCGTTCTTGAAGTTCGGGCAGAGGCCGAAGTTACCGCCGTCGAAACAGATGGCAGCATAGAAACGGGGTTCGCGGTCTACGTACAGGTTGACGATGTCCTCACGCCACTTGGTCGTGATGCCGGCACGTTCCAATGCCCACTTGTCATAAGTGGCGTCATCGGAAGCCTCCTGCAGGCTCATGCCGTTCCAGTTGGAGTCGTGTCGTGGCAATATGCCGTTCTTGGTCCAAAAGTGCTCAGCTGAGTAGAGGGTAGGAGCATTGGCGCCCTGTCCGGGAATCCAGTTGGAACCGTAGAAAGAAGTGCGTAGCGGATACAAGCGTGCGCGACGTTTCAGGTTACCGAAGTCGTCACCATCGAGGATTGTACCCCAAATCAGCTCTATGTTGCCGGCAATGGCTCCGCCTGATGAAGGAATGGCTGCATATGAGTTAGGCAAATACTTGTAGAGGCATACACGCTTCAAGAACATTTCTTCTTCGCTTCCTTCAGCCGTGCCGTTTTTCTGCTTTTCGATGTAGCGTTCGGTTACGCCAGGCACATAGAGCTTTTCCAGCTGACCCTTGAAGTACTTGTTTTCCTGCTGGGTAATCAATTTGTAGGCATCCTCTACCGTCAACAGGTCGTGACCTGCCTGCGTGGCGATGTTGATAGCTTCCTTGGCTGCTTCCTTTGCCCTTTCCCAACGTGCTTTCTTTTCATCGGCAGTAGGATTAGGTACTATTTCGTACCCGTACTTTTCATCGTAGTCGGGGCAGAAGTCATTGCCGCCCAACAGCTCTGTATTCTTCCAGTTGGGGAAAGGGAAGTCACCGCTCCACAGTGGAGAGGCGGCAAGCAAAGTGACACGTGACTTCAAGGCAGCCGCAATAGGCTTGGTGATGCGTCCCCAGAAAGCGTCTTCCCAATGGTTTGGAATCAGCGGGCTGGCGATGGCGCGGTCACACTGGGCTACAATGTAGTCTACGCAATAGTCAAAGTGGCGGCGGCCAGGAATCTGGCTGTTCGGTATGTTCATGTCGAAATAGCCGTCCAAAATAGGAATTGGGCCGAAGTTCTCGAGCAGGCGGAAGTAGTAGAACGCTTTCAGGAAGTTGGTTTCTTCCAAAGCGGTAGCCACGTCGGTTTCTGTTACGTTTTCGGGCAGCGGATGGCTGGCGATTTCCTTTTCGAACAGGTGGCACTGGCCGATATAGTCGTAACAGTCAGCCCAAATAGGCATCTTTTTGTTATATGCCCCCCAGTCCAAGCCGCCGGTAAGCATGTCGCATGCACAAGCCACACCGCCGTCGTTGGTACCCCACAGCAACGGATTCAGGTGCTCGTCGGTACTTTGGGTATAGGTTGAAGTATCCCAATAGTTCATTTTCTTGACGCCGCCGTAGCATGAGTTTAGGAAGTTTAGGAAGTGGTCCTGTGTCTTGATTACATCGTCCATTGTAATCTTCTCATCGGGTGTTACGTCCAGGTAGTTGCAGGAAGTCATGGGGCATGACAGGGCGACAACCATAGCTAAACGTGAGAATATTTTTTTGTTCATAATGATTCTTTAATTTTGAAGTTTGTTAAAAATTCAACTGAGCGCCGATAGTGATGGTAGTGGAGAGCGGATACTTGTTCCAAGCGTCCAGTTCCGGATCCCAAAGCTTGAACGGGCTCCATACTGCGAGGTTGTCGCCGCTCATGTATACACGGCACTGCTTGAAGCGGTAGCCCAGTTCCAAAGTCTTGAAACGCACGAACTTGCCGTCGCGCATCCAGTAAGTGCTGGGTTGGTTGTTGTTCAGGTACTGGTTCTTTTCTATGCCCATCAAAGGGTAAGAGGCGTCGAAGTTTGGATTCTCCGGGTTGAAGCAGTCTTCAGCTATGTACGTTGGCAAGTTGCTGGCGGTGTTGTAACCGTCTTCCTCAAACGGCCTCATGTTGTTCACCATGATGGTACGCTTGCCGGAACCGTTGAAGAACATGCCGAGATCCCACTTCTTGTAAACCAGGTTCAAGCCGATACCCCACTGCAAGCGAGGGTCAGAGCCATAAGGAGAGATGACCACGCGGTCGAGGTCGCTGATCATGCCGTCACCGTTCACGTCGCGGTACTTTAAGTCACCCACGGTCTGTCCGCTTCCCAAGCTTGACTGGTTGGGCCAGTGGTCGATTTCTTCTTGGCTGGTGAACATGCCTTCGCAGATGTAGCCCATTGTGTAGTCCATAGGAAGACCTGTCGTGGCTTGCCATGTGTAGGGATAGGCGGGCTCGTCCTTGTAAACCATTTCGTTCAGGTTGTAAGTCATGTTGAAACGGAGGTCTGCCCTCAAGTCCTTGACAATTTCTTTCTGCCAGTTGATGGAGAGGTCGAAACCACGGTTGCGAGCTTCGCCGATGTTGGCATAAGGCTTCTTGCCCATGTAGCCCAAGATGCGTGGGAACGATGCACGCTGCATCATGATTTTCTTGGTTCTTTCGTCAAAATAGTCGGCTGTAACCTTTAGCTGGTTGAACAACTCGATGTCAACACCGATGTCCAACTTGTATACACGCTGCCAGCTGGCATTGGCTACGGCAAAGTTGTTTATGATAGGGCCGTTCTTGCCGTTGTTCAACAGGGTGCCCCAGTTGAAACCGCCCAGACCGGTTGCGTTGATTTCCGAGTCGAAGAGGAAGTGAGGGCCGTCCATGCTGGAGTTGCCTACCACACCGTAAGAACCGCGGAGCTTAAAGAAGTTCACCACTTTCTCGATTGGTTGCCAGAACTTTTCACCAGATGCAACCCAGCCTACAGATGCGGCGGGGAAGAACTCAAAGCGGCTGCCGTCTGCCAAGCGTTCGGTACCGTTATAACCGAAGTTGAACTCCACTAAGTAGCGGCGGTCGTAGTCGTAAGTGAAACGGCCGGAGATGCCTTGCTGGCGATTGGGCAATGGGCTGTTGCGGAACTCACGCTGCATGTACATCAACATACCTGTCACGTTGTGTACTTTGTTGAACGTATTGTTATAGTTCAACTGTGCGTCGATGTAGATGGTGCGGTCCATGCCCTTGTTTGTGCCGTCGTCGGTCGTGACGTAAGCGTTACCTGTGTGCAGAGTCTGGAGGGTATAGCTGTCCGTTCCATCGGGGCCGGCTACCCATGAGCCGCTTTGGACGGCATAAAAATACGGGTCGATTGTACGGTTGAAGGTCTGTTGTGACCAGTTCTTCATGTTCACCAAGCCACGGAAGCTCAAGCCCTTGAGCAAGAAGTCCAACTGCTGGTTCAGTATCAAGGAGATGTTCAGCGTGCTATAGTTTGCCTGAGTATATTTACTCAACATCTCTGCATACGGGTTGCCAGTGGTGATTACGCCTTGTGAGAATGACGAACCGAAACGGATATGGTCGTCGCCTTCCTGTGCGGGGAAGTAGGCTGGATAAGTCACCGGGTTGGTGTGGAATACCTTCGCGAACATATCGTCCGTGCTGGTGCCGTTGCCCGCGTTGTCACCGATCTGGGCGTTCATTCGCAGGCTCAGTTTGGTCGACGGAGACAGCTTGTAGTCGATGTTGCTCTGGAAGTTGTAGTTCCAACGGTTGATGTTGTTATTGAACGAATAGGTCTTTGGAATGTCAAAGATACCAGTGTCGTGGTTTGCCTGAACCGACATGTAGTAAGTGGCGCGGTTGCCGCCGCCGCTTATGTTGAGGTTTGCGCGTTGGTTCATGTTCATGTCTTTGAACATCAAGCCGAGCCAGTCTACGTCAGGATAAGCATAGGGATACTTTCCGCTGCGAGTGTACTCTATAGCTTCCTGCGAATAGGGAGCCACTTCGCGTCCGCGCGCCTGTGCCGTGCGGTTGTAGTATTCCATCCAGGTGGCGCCGTCTACAAATTCCACCATGTTCTTCGGGCGGACAAAGGAGTTTTCAACGGTTACGTTCACGCGGGTGCTTTGGTTTTCCATACCGCTCTTGGTCGTGATTACCATAACGCCGTTAGCGCCTCGCGAACCATAAATAGCGGTTGCCGAGGCATCTTTCAAGATAGAGAACGACTCTATGGTCTCGGGTGGGACACGATCAAGGTCACCTGTGGAAATCTCTACACCGTCGAGGATAATCAAAGGAGTGTTACCGCCGCCGAACGTACTCTTGCCACGGATATAGAACTCTGACGTAGAGCCGGGCTCACCGGAGTTCACGCGGCTGACAACGCCGGCGAGCTTGCCACCCAAGCCGGAGGTCAACGAAGAAGAAGGAACATACAGCCTGGAGCCTTCGATGTTGGTCACGGCACCGGTCACGGAGATTTTCTTCTGGGTACCTGCACCGACCACAACCACTTCGCGCAGGTTTTCCTCATCCGACTTCATTCTCAGGTTAAGCACGCCTTGGTCGGTTACCTTTACGGTCTGGGTCTGATACCCCACGTAGCTGATGACCAATGTAGCCCCTTTCATGGGAATTTGCACGGAGAAGCGTCCGTCAATGTCTGTAATGACACCTGTCTTGGTTTCCGAAATCAAGATGTTTGCGCCGATAATGGGGTCACCCATTTCGTCATCCACCACTTGTCCCACCAAGGTACGCGTGTTGTTTTGTTGCACAACGGCAACCCCGACATTCTCACCGTTTGCGGCAAAGGATGTAACCGGAGCCAACGGAAAGACTAACATTCCCAGCACTGGATATTTCAACCAACGTGCTTTACTAATTTTAAGCCAATAATCTGCTTTCATACAGCATTTAATGTTAAAAAGGTTAAGAGTTCAAATAAGAGCTAAATGCTACAAATTCGTAATTTTGCGGCAAATTTGCTTATTTTTCAATAATTTTAAGTCTGCATTAGTGTCAGTTTTGTACGGTTTCTTTCATCGGGGGGGTAAATGCGCGTTTTGGCAGAAACCCGTACACTTTTTGCTCGTTTTCGTTCAGAGAACGTGGTGGAAAAGGTAGGGTGCGGCTGCCAATCCTTGCCGGTGTTGGCCGTGTGGCATACAAGTTAAGGACTGCAAATCCTGTGACAAATGCCGTGAAGGGCGAAGGGGGTGGGGCGTGATGTTGTAGGTTGGCTATTGCGGCTGACGTAAATCGAGGCTATGCCTCATGAAAGAATCCTGTCCTCCCCTCCGTAACAGTATTTTCATAATATTTTAAAGTCGAATTGTTGTGGCTTAAGAATATATTTATTACCTTTGCCCACAGTTGGAAAGCAAACAAAGACATTTATTAACTTTTTAAAAAACATGTGTTTATGAACAAAATTTTACGCTATTCACTCATGCTGTTGGTGGCTATGGTCAGCGCTGTGAGCTACGCACAAACCACCGTTACGTTCACGGCTGGGACGGACAAGGGGGTTCAAACTGATGCAGGCAAGGATGCCGATAAAGTTTCCAAAGATGGCATTACCATTGAAACAACAAAAGGTAACTCTGCTTTTGCTGGTGAACAGTATCGTTTTGCCAAGAGCAGTACTACAACATTTTCTTCAACTGTCGGTAAAATTACTAAGGTAGTTTTTACGTGCACTGCAAATGGTACTGCAAAATATGGTCCAGGGTGTTTCACGCAGGCATCAGGTGAAACAGGGAGTTACACATATAAAGACAAAGAAGGAACGTGGACAGGCGAAGCAGAGTCATTTACATTGACAGCTTCTTCTAACCAAGTTCGTGCAACAAAGATAGAGGTTACTTATCAGACAGCCTCTGGCGATGTCAAGAAGGCAGCAGAACTTAAGTGGAGCGAGTCTTCTGTAAGTTTAAAGGAAGGCGGTGACTTTACTGCTCCTACGTTTAGCAAAGCAACAACGGCTAATGTTACGTTTCAGTCGGACAATGAGGCTGTGGCAACGGTGAACAGTGATGGCGTTATATCGCTTGGCACAGAAGTGGGTTTTGCTAACATAACCGCAACATCAGAAGAGAATGACATGTACTTGGCCGGTACGGCTACTTGCGCCATTGAGGTTTATAATGTGAACGTGTACAAGAAGGTGACAAGTATCGAAAGCGGCAAGAAATACGTCATTGCGGCACAGCGTGACGGGGCAACCTATTATGCTTATCCTTTGTCTCCATCAGCCGACAAGCCAACTCCTTATGGTTATTTGCAATCAGGAAAGGTAGATGGCGCGCCAGACAAGTTGGAAATTAATAAGAGGTATGATGACAGTTTCGTCTTTACTGCTGAAGGAAACGGTTATTCCATTAAGGATTCCAAGAATGGACTGTATTATGTGCAAAGTGGCATTTACAATTCATTTAATACCAGTACTACTCCGTCAGAGTGGACAATAGACGCTCAAAGTGATGGAACTTTTAAGATTACTATGAATGGCTATTATATCCAGTATGGGCAAGGTACATTTACTACTTTTGGCATGTGGACTGAAGCTCAGGAAAATGCGGTAATGCCTTGTCTCTATGTTTATGACGATGTGGCAACTGGCATTGACGGTGTGAAGAAGCCAACTGTTGACAATCAGGACGCTCCTGTCTACAATCTCGCCGGCCAGCGCGTAAGCAAGGACTACAAGGGTGTAGTGATACAGAACGGCAAGAAGCGCATCAACAAGTAATAAGAAAAACGAAGAAACAGTAGGCTGCGTCAAAATAGGCGCAGCCTCTTTTTTATATTTCTTGCTCTTTCTTTATTTGCTCCAGCAGTCTGATTACTTTTGCGACTTGCGAATATGCTATCTTATCTTGCGGATTCTTTTCTGCCAAGTTGCTTAGGGTGTCTCCGTTTTTCATGGCAGTCTCAATGCTTCCATGCTCTTTTAGATAAACATAGAGCTTAGTCCTTATAAAATACTTCTTTGTCTTTTCATAACCAGGCATATACTTTTTTAGTTCTGGAAGAAGTTCCTCATAAGACGCGTAATGTTTGACTTGTAGTGAAGGAAGAAAATGCAGTAAGAACCAAAATTCTGTACATGGGCTGGTCTCTATGAATTCAATTCTCTTATTGTCTTTACGGCTTTTGAAACTTTTATATTTCTTCATCTCGGCTGGAACTGCATTAAGCCTGTCCATATCAAGCAAACAGACAACATAATCATAACCCTCATTCAATTTTGCCTTAGACAATTTTAGAAGATGGTCTATGTCTAAATGTGATGGGAAATCCGGCGCAAGCTTAAACGGATAACGGCAAGAGACTCTTAGGGAGTCGAAGTAAAACCACTCAGTCTCTCCCTCGCCGATTATTGCTATACTTTTTCTCATTTCCCCAGTTCATTTAGGTCTAAATACTGACTACCGAGAAACGGCAAGTTGACGAGCTTGCCCTGGCGGTATGCGTTATAAGGTGACATTGTCTTGTGCAGTCCCATGTCCGAAAGCCTTTCAAGGTGACTCTCTGCGTCGCTGCCCTTGCCGGTGAACCATACAGCATCGCGACGTATGAAATCCTCGTTAAGAAGATTAATGTCGTGTGTAGTAAAGAGGAGTTGTGAGCAGTTCTCACTGTTAGCAAGGAATACTCGGATAAAATATGACAACAGTTCATAATGCATGCTTGACTCCAGCTCATCTATCATAACGAAGCATGAAGATAACAACAGCTTTTGGAGTATAGCTGCCATACCAAGATAGCGCACAGTTCCCCTCGACTCATAGCTTTCGGGCAGTTCAAATGTTTCTCCGTTGGCAGAATGCTCAAAATACAGATAAGACTTATCGCTTGCCTTGCCAAGTTTCAGGTTGTCTATATTAAAATCTGATGCCCGTAGCATATACAGTAGGAAACGCTTTAATTTTCCGTTTGCATCTTTCTTTAGCAAGTCCTTGGTATAATCAGAAAGAGACTTGTCTGGTGTTAGTTCGTCCGCAAAACCAAATGAGAAAAAATCATAAACCCTGTTCAATAAACTCAGTTCTACGTTTGATTTGCCAAAGGCAGCAAGTACCGTGCTATTGTTTATAGTGTTACCTTCAATGATTGTCTGGCTTTTCTGAGACAATTTTGCCTTAGTGCTGAAGGTTACTTCTGAGGAGTCTGTATCTTTATTGTATTCCCTATGATATAGTGCTGTTGGTCTGTTTGTAAGATAGGCATCCAGTTGCTCTTTATATATTCTGATATTGTCAAACTCTATAGACAGAATATACCTTATTCCACTAAGATAGAATGTCATTGACATATTGCAGTGGCCTTTACGTGATTCGTCATCCAAAAGGAAAGGTACCCAATTTAGTTCTTCATTCTTATCTACAGGCACATTTACCATCAGATTGCGGAAATATGCCAGTGCTTTCAATACATTGCTTTTACCTGAAGCGTTTGAACCATAAATCATACCTATCTTAAGAAGCCGGAACTTATCGTCTGCCTTAAGTGTGTATTCGCCCTCCATGAAGTTATCGCGTGTAGCGACAAAACTCAAGGTCTGTTCTGATCGAATGGAGAAAAAGTTGCTGACCCTATACTCTGCTATCATAGCTTTTTAGCTTTATAATTTGGTGCAAAGATAAAATAAAATTTGGTTATAAGCAAATTTAAATAGATTTTTCGTGAATAATATTCTTATAAATGGATTAAAAATGTTTTTTCTGTTATCAAGTAAAACATTTATAATCTCGCTCGGCTTCCAGACGGCTTATTACTACAGGACCATGTTCGGTCCCGTGGGCGCAACGCTCGGCTGGTCGGACAAGACCCATCGCGTAAACTTTTTCATAAACCTCGGCTATGAGTTTTTGCGGCGGCATTACCACGCTTTTTCACGAACAATGTCAGGGCGTGACACTGTGTGTGTCAAGCCGTGACACAGTGGATTCCACGCCGTTGAATTTGCGGGCGCATGCAGCCTGTCAATCTGCTCTACGTTGTTAAAAGGGGAAAAAAACATTAAACAATAATTGTAATATACAGAATTTTAGTAACTTTGCACGTTAATAATGTGGTTTTTTGTAAGCCACTTGGGTCGACAAAAACAACAACATCATATAGAGAATAAAGGGGACAAAATAGTGATGGATAACTTTTTCAGAGTAGGTCTTGATGTAGGCTCCACTACCGCGAAGGTAGCAGTGCTCTCTCCTGACGACAAGCTTGTCTACTCTCGTTATGAGCGGCACAACGCCAAGGTGAAAGAGCTCGTAACCAACTACTTTAACGAGATAAAGCATAAACTGGGCGACATAAAGCTGAGGCTTTGCGTCACGGGTTCTGTGGGCATGTCTGCTGCCGAGGAGCTTGGAGCCGAATTCGTGCAGGAGGTCGTCGCCGCCACGGTCTTCGCGCGCCACCGCTATCCGGAGGCAAAGGCTCTGATAGACATTGGCGGCGAGGATGCCAAGGTGGTGTTCTTCAACGGACAGAGCACCGAGCTGCGCATGAACGGCAACTGCGCCGGCGGCACCGGTGCCTTCATCGACCAGATGTCGGTGCTCATGGGTTGTGACAACCAGCACATGAACGACCTCGCTATGGAGTCGACACACATCTACCCTATGGCAGCGCGTTGCGGCGTTTTCGCCAAGACCGACATCCAGAACCTCATGTCGCGCAACCTGCCTGAGAGCGACATCGCCGCGAGCATCTTCCACAGCATTGCCGTGCAAACGGTCACCACGCTTAGCCACGGCTGCGATTTCGCGGCACCAATACTGCTTTGCGGCGGCCCGCTCACGTTCTTGCCGGCACTGCGCAAGGCTTTCTCCGACTATCTTCACATGCCCCTGAGCGACTTCATAGTCCTAAAGGAAGGCAACCTTATACCAGCTTTGGGCTGCGCCATAAGGAGCGGCAAGCAGGGCACCGATGTCAGCATCGATGACCTCATATCCCGCTTCGCCGGGCAGAGCTCGCCGTCGCAACGAGGCGGCAAACCTGCCGGAGCGGCAGAAGGGCAATGCAAGGCAGGTGAGCAATGCGCGGCAGACGGTCAGCAAGGCGTGGCTCCGTCGTGTAAGTCGCTGCAATGCAGCGGCTCCCGTCAGTCCAAGGGGGAGGTAGAGGAGCACCTCTCGCCCCTCTTTAAGGACGAGGCGGAGCACGAGGCATGGCTCAAGCGCAAGGAACGCTATGCCACGCCCGTCTACCCAATGCACAAGGGCGACGAGTATGTCACCATTGGCATTGACTCTGGTTCTACTACGACAAAGATAATAGCTGTCCGCGCCAAGGGCGACGAACAGGGACAGATAGTATTCACCGACTATTCGATGAATCTCGGCAACCCTATCCACGCCGTGGAGGAGGGGCTGAAGCGGCTGCAGGCAAAGGCCGATGATGCCGGCGCGAGCATCCACGTCGTGGGCTCGTGCTCAACGGGCTATGGCGAGGAGCTGATAAAGGCGGCTTTCAACCTCGACGAGGGCATAATAGAGACTATGGCGCATTATCGTGCCGCCGGGAAGCTGATGCCCGACGTGAGTTTTATCCTCGACATCGGCGGACAGGACATGAAGGCTATCTTCGTGGAGAACGGAGCCGTGACGCGCATGGAGCTCAACGAGGCTTGCTCGTCGGGCTGCGGCACGTTCATCCAGACTTTTGCCCAAGGGCTCGGCTACAAGGTCGATGACTTTGCGCGCCTTGCCTGCCGTGGCAGCAACCCGAGTGACCTCGGCACGCGCTGCACCGTCTTCATGAACTCGAAAGTGAAGCAGGTCATGCGCGAAGGGGCTACGGTGGAGGACATTGCCGCCGGACTGTCCTATTCCGTCGTGCGCAATTGCCTTTACAAGGTGCTTAAGCTGCGCGGCAACGACTCGCTCGGCGACCATATCGTGGTGCAAGGCGGAACAATGAAAAACGACTCGGTGGTGCGTGCTTTCGAGCTGCTAACGGGCACTGAGGTGGCACGCTCCAACATGCCGGAGATGATGGGAGCGTATGGCTGCGCTTTGCATGCCATTGAAACGCAAGGCGCAAAGAGCAAGGCGCAAGGCAGCGATAGTGCGGCTGAAACCTCAAGCTTCACGGTTCAAAGCAACTACGAGACCAAGCTCCTCAACTGTCACGGATGTGAGAACAACTGCTTCGTGACGATGTATAAGTTCGCCGGAGGCAGGAGGTTCTATTCCGGCAACAAGTGCGAGCGTGTGTTCAACAATAAGGGCAAGAACGATGTCAAGGGCGAGAACATTTATACCTATAAGTATCATCTGCTGTTTGACAGGTGCCCGGATAAGAAAGAACAAGCCGAAGGGCCAAAGGCTCAAAAGCTGGTAGCCATACCGCGTGTCCTCAATATGTACGAGGACTTCCCGTTCTGGTATGCGCTGTTTGCGAAGGCGGGCTTTGAAGTCATGCTTTCGTCGGAGAGCAATTTCAAACGCTACGAAGACGCTTTGTCCTCGGTCATGAGCGACAACATCTGCTTCCCGGCGAAGCTCGTCCACTCTCACGTAAAGGAGCTCGACGAGAAGCTGTCGGCAACGGACGGCATCGGGACGAAGTTCATCTTCATGCCTTACGTCATCTTCGAGCATCAGGACGACACGCGCAACATCAACAGCTACAACTGCCCCATTGTGTCAGCCTACAGCGATGTCATACGCTCGGCTATGAACCTGAATAATGAGGTAGTGTCGCCGGTGATAAACTTCCGCGACGACAACCTTCTTGAAAAGCAGATAGACGGTTTCCTGAAGCAGTATGGCGTCGACCGCAAGACGCGCCGTGAGGCTTACGCCGCCGCCGTGAAAGCGCAAAACGAATACGTGTCGGCAATCCACCAGAAGGCTGTAGACATATTGGCAGACAGCCGCCGGGAGCACCGCCTCACGCTCCTCATTGCCGGCCGCCCCTACCACACCGACCCTCTGATACAGCACAAGCTGTCGGAGATGGTCGCCAACCTTGGCGTGAACGTAATATCCGAAGACATTGTGCGTGGCGACATGAAGACGGGCACGGGCGAGACGCGCCTCGTGCGCCAATGGGCTTACATGAACCGCATCATAAAGTCGGGACAGTGGTGCGCCGAGCAGCCTGACGATGTGCACTTCGTGCAGATGACAAGCTTTGGCTGCGGGCCTGACTCGTTCATACAGGACGAGATACGCGACATAATGAAACGCCACGGCAAGCCGTTCACGCTGTTGAAGATTGACGACGTGAGCAACACCGGCAGCTTGAAGCTCCGCGTGAGGTCGCTCATAGAGTCGCTGCGTGGCTCAAGGCTTGAGCCTGGTGAAGAAACGGGCGAAGAAGCAACGGCAAAGGCTGCTTCCGCGCAAGGCGACAAGACGGTTAAAAATTCGGAAATCAAAGCACGGAGGAAAATACTTGCCCCTTATTTCACCGAATATCTTACGCCATTGCTGCCGCCGTTGTGCGAGCTGATAGGCTATGACGTTGAGGTGCTGCCCGAAAGCGATGCCGAAAGCGCGGAATATGGACTGAAATATGCCAACAACGAGATTTGCTACCCTGCGACGCTTATCGTCGGCGACTTCGTGAAGGCTTTGCGCTCGGGCAAGTACGACCCTGAGAAAGTGTCTGTGGCAATGAGCCAGACGGGCGGCCAATGCCGTGCCACCAACTATGCGGCACTCATCCGCCGGGCTATGGATGCCAACGGCTTCAAGGACGTGCCGCTGATAACGCTCGGCGTGTCAGCCGATGCCGGGAAAGATGAAGAGCAGAGCGGAGAGTTTGAGGTGCCTTGGTTCAAGTTTGCGCCGATAATAGTCACTACGTTGCTCTATGGCGACGTAATATCAAAGTTATATCACGGCAGCGTGAGCAGGCTGAAGCCGGAAGCCTGTCTTGTTGGCGAGAAGTATGCCAACAAGGCCGAGATGCTTCGCGACAAATACCTTACGATAGCCTCGTCGCCCATCAAGGCAAATGACCCCAAGGGGCTTATGGATCTTATTCAGCAGGCAGCTGCCGACTTTGACGAGATAACCGCCGACAAGGACGTTCCGGCAGTGGGCATCGTGGGCGAGATATTCCTTAAGCTGAATCCTTTCGCGCACCAGTTTCTTGCCCGCAAGATTATAGATTACGGATGTGAAGTGGTGCCGCCGTTGCTCACGCCGTTCTTCCTGCAAAACTTCGTGAACGTCATTGTGCAGAAGCACATGGGGCTGTCGTGCACAAATGTGCCCGACTTCGTGGTCAAGAGCATATACAGCCTGATATGGCGGCGCGAGAAGAAGATGAACAAGCTTGCCTCGCGCTTCCGCTACTATCGCCCGTTCACCAACATCTTCGACGAGGCGAAGGAGGTGAACGGCGTGGTATCTCTTGCCGCCCAGTTTGGGGAAGGCTGGTTGCTGCCGAGCGACATTATAAGCATGGTGCGCCAGGGCGTGAACAATGTGGCAAGCTTGCAGCCGTTCGGGTGCATTGCCAACCACATAGTGTCGAAGGGCATCGAGAAAAAGCTGAAGAAGGAATATCCACAGCTCAACCTCGTAAGCCTCGACTTCGATTCTGGCGTGTCGGTGGTCAATGTCACCAACCGCCTGCTGCTGTTCTTGGACAGCATCGTGGCGTAAGAAATGAAAGCTTTCAAGTAAAGATAGGGTGTCATAATGCGCCTGAAAGGCTCGCCGCACTCATAAGAGGTGTATCAAAATTCAACTATCGAATCTCAACAACTTGCAGGGGCGGTCCTCGTGGCCGTCCGATTGCCTTGAAAAGGCAAATATTTAATTTAAATTCATATATTGAGACGAAAATAATTTATGATAATTGCTGGTAATTGCTGATAATTGCTGTTATAAGGAAAAAGTTTTAAACAGCAATTTCCGGCAATTATCGGCAATTCCCAGCAATTATCCATGCATCCCTCTTGAATTTTATGAATTTAGAATTCTTCTATTGAGACGAAAAATAATTTATGAAGAATTGCTGATAATTGTTGGTAATTGCCGTTATAAGAAATAAGTGTTAAACAGCAATTCCCAGCAATTATCAGCAATTATCGGCAATTTTTATATGAATACACGCCTTCGCCCTCTTATATATGCGGTGACCTATCTGCAGTCTACGCTTTTTATTTCACGATACCTTTTTCGAGATATTCCTCAAGGTTGACACGCACGCGTGCGGCAGCATCGTCTGCCGCCACTTTCTTCATGTCGCTGTCAACCATCAGCTTCACCAGTTCCTCGAAGGTGGTGGCGTTGGGATTCCAGTTTAGTTCTGCCTTAGCCTTTGTAGGGTCGCCCCAAAGATTCACAACGTCGGTAGGGCGGTAGAAGTCGGGCGACACCTCCACGAGGGTTCTGCCTGTAGCCTTGTCTATTCCCTTCTCGTCGATGCCTTCGCCTTGCCACTCCAGCTCAATGCCCACGTAGTGGAACGCCAAGGTGCAGAACTCGCGCACGGTGTGCTGCACGCCCGTGGCAATGACGAAGTCGTCGGGCTTGTCGTTTTGCAAGATCAGCCACATGCACTCTACGTAGTCCTTGGCGTAGCCCCAGTCGCGTTTCGACGACAAGTTGCCCAGGTAGAGCTTGTCCTGCTTGCCTTGCTTGATGCGTGCCGCGGCAAGCGTGATCTTCCGCGTTACGAAGGTTTCGCCCCTGCGCTCGCTTTCGTGGTTGAAAAGAATGCCGTTGCAGGCAAACATGTTGTAGGCGTCGCGGTATTCGCGCACTATCCAGTAGCCGTATTGTTTTGCCACGGCGTATGGCGAATAAGGGTGGAACGGGGTGTTCTCGTTTTGCGGCACTTCCTCCACCTTGCCGTACAGCTCGGAGGTAGAGGCCTGGTAGATGTGGCAAGTGTCGGCAAGACCGCACACGCGCACAGCCTCCAGTATGCGCAGCACGCCCACGGCATCCACGTCGGCGGTGTATTCCGGCGAGTCAAAACTCACCTGCACGTGGCTTTGCGCCGCAAGGTTGTAGATTTCCGTCGGCCTCACTTTGCCGATGACGTTTACCAATGACGTAGAGTCGCCCACGTCGGCATAGTGGAGGTGAAAGTTTGGCTTGCCTTCAATGTGGGCGATGCGCTCGCGATAGTCGACAGATGACCTGCGTATGATTCCGTGCACGTCATAGCCCTTGCTTAGGAGCAGCTCTGCAAGATAGCTGCCGTCTTGTCCTGTGATGCCCGTTATGAGGGCGACTTTTCTGGTTTCTGACATTATATAGTTGTTATTTATTTATCAAAGAGAGAAGGGGTTTGTTCTTCCAACGGGGAATATTGGTTTTTCCGATGCAACCGAGCCATGCGGTCGGTGAGCTTCTTGAACTTCTCCGCTCGTTCTGGTTTCATCTTCCCGGCATTCCTTGCCTTGCGGTTGGCTTTCAGCCAATTTATCATATTCCTTTCTTTTGCTATATGCCGCGACGGGTTACGGTGATTCTCGTCCATGAACTTCATTATTTGTGTCCAATGGGCATGCCATGCTTCTTCTCTTATCATTCGTAGTTTAATTTTTTCAAAGTTGATTTTTTATATAAACGTCTTTTGATGGTTTTTATTTTGTGATAATGTCAGCGATTATGACTTTTTATTTACGCTTTTATGGTTTGACAGTACTCTTTGCTTGACATCTTCCTTTTTTAACAGGAATGAAATATGTTTGTTTTATTCCCGAAACGGGATTGTAGTTCCATTTTAATTTTTCAGTAATAGTCTTGTAGCTTCGCTGCCGTACCTTTGCACCGGTTTTATTAATTACTGAAAAAAGATGAAAAGATTTTTATTTCTCGCACTTGCATTCGCAAGTATGTCTTGCCTTGCGCAGCAAACTCGTTTTGAGGTTTCAGGGCGTGTTGTCAACAAGCAAGGAAAAGGTATTGAACGTGTGGTTGTCAATGATGGTGTCAACTTCACTACTACAGACAAGGATGGCAAATGGACACTTTCTTCAGATACACTTTTTAGCAAGTTCGTCAGCATCTCGACCCCGGCTGATTATGAGCTTCCCCAGAAGAAGGGATTGGCGGCTTTCTATATCCCGATGCGCGAGGCTGTGAAAAGCTCCGACAACAAGTTTGTGCTTGCACGCCGCAAGAATGTCGCCAACAACTTTACCTATATCGCAATCTCCGACCCTCAGGTGTTGAACGAGGCGGAGATGAACCGTTGGCGCAACGAGACGGTGAAGGACTTGCGCCATGTCACCGATTCCCTGAGGAAGACACGTGAGGTGGTGGGCATGACGCTTGGCGACCTGGTCTTCGACAACATGCCTTTGTACAAGGACTATGAGCTGTCTTGCCAAAACCTGGGGCTTACTATGTTCCAGACCATCGGTAACCATGATTTCGACAAGAAATACCAGGGCTTGCACAACATGCGCATCGGCACTCCTATCTACGGCGAGCATTTCTACAACAGGTATTTCGGGCCTACCGACTATTCCTTTAATATGGGCAAGGTGCATGTCATCACGATGAAGAACATCAACTACGTAGGCGGCAAGCGGTACCTTGAGTCCGTGACCGACGCCCAGTTGGCTTGGCTGGAGAAAGACTTGAGCTATGTGCCAAAGGGGACGACCGTTTTCTTGAACATGCACGCGGCAGGTTGGAACAAGTATGATAACACCGGCAATTTCAAGGGAGCCAACGAGGTGGCAAAGCTCCTGGAGGGTTATGAGGTGCACTTCTTCTGCGGCCATACCCATTTCTTCCAGAACATAGTGGTCAATCCTCATTTCTTCCAGCACAACATCGGTGCGGCTTGCGGCTCATGGTGGGCTGGCGACCTGAGTGTTTGCGGCGCGCCTAACGGCTATCTTGTCGTAGATGTCGAGGGCGATGACGTAAAGTGGCGTTTCAAGCCTACGAAGGGTGGTTTCGACCAGCAGTTCTTCACTTATCTTCCCGGGCAGTTCCGTACACAGGTTGGCATGGTCGTGGCAAATGTTTGGGATTTCGACCCTGCTTGCAAAGTGCAATATTATGAAGACGGTGTGCTCAAAGGAGACATGGAACAGTTTGCCGACATCGACGACCACTACATTTATCAGCAGAACCGGCTTGGCAAGAAAGTTAGTGCTGAGAGGTTGACCGGGCACTTGTTCCGTTTCAAGCCGTCGAAGGGCACCAAGAATGTGACTATCGAGTTCACCAACCATTTCGGTGAGAAGTATGCCCAAACTTACCAGTTGTAATCAAGATAAGATTCATATAATAGGATAACATGAAACGTAAGGACAACAACAGAATGCCAAAGTTGCTGTTGACGGCTTTGATGGTGGTGGGCAGTCTCTCTGCTTATGCTGATTCTGAGTCGACGGTGACTGGAACAATCAGGGACGAGAAGGGCGAACCGCTCATTGGCGTTACGGTGACGGACAGGACAACCAGCCACGGAGTCGTCACGGATGAGAATGGACGCTTTGTCATGAAGCTGGAAAAAGGAGAGGCTTTACATATTTCTTATCTTGGTTATAAAGAGCAAGACGTATATTACAATGGAAAGGCGCTCGACATCGTCATGCAGCAAGATGTCAAGTCGCTTGACGAGTTGGTCGTGGTCGGTTATGGCGTACAGAAAAGGCGTGACATCATTGGCGCTATTTCCAGTGTTTCAGGCGATGTGCTGGAGAACCGAAGCAATCCGAACGTAGTGCGTTCGTTGCAAGGCGAGGTGCCTGGCCTGACCATCACGATGGCGGACGGCAAGCCCGTAAGGACTGGAAACATCAAGATACGTGGCAGTGTCACCTCTATCGGAGCCGGCGGCTCTGCCTTGGTGTTGGTGGATGGCGTGGAAGGTGACTTGAATGCTGTCAACCCTGAGGACGTAGAGAACATCTCGGTTTTGAAAGATGCTTCATCCACGGCGGTATATGGTGCCCGTGGAGCCTTCGGTGTCATACTCGTCACCACCAAGAAAGCAAAAGTGGGAAGGCCTACCATCAAGTATAGTGCCAATGTCTCTGTCCTTCAGCGTACGGTAAAGCCGGAGATGGTGACCAACGGCTTGCAGTGGACTACGGATTTCTACAATGCGTATGTCAATTACAAGGGAAAGGAGCCCAGCACCATCAACAACCGTTTCAATAAGTTCATCGTGAGCTGGGATGACTGGTACTCAGAACTTAAGCGTCGTGACGCCGATCCCACTTTGGAGAAGATACGTGTCAACTCGGCAGGATATTATGATTATTTCGGCAATACCGACTGGTTTGCCGAGACCTATAAGGACAATTCTTTCGCCACCCAGCACAGTCTCAGCATCAGTGGCGGCACCAAGAAGGCTTCTTACCTCCTCTCGGGAGCTTACTATCAGAACGACGGCGTATATAAAATAGGCGACGAGAAGTTCAAGCGTTGGAACTTGAAGGCTGTGGGCAGCTTGCAGTTGAACAGATGGCTCAAACTTTCCAATAATGCGGAGTTTTGGCGCCGCACTTACCACGAGCCAGCCGTGATGTATCCTTATTCTTCTACGGACATGTCTTCCTTGATTCCTATTCAGCGCCAGTATGAGACCCAAGGTTTCCCCGTGGCTACGCTACGCAACCTCGATGGCACTTGGACTGAGGCTGCCGTGTATACGGGCTATGCAGGTATGTACGAGGGAACATCTTATAGAAAGTTGAAGAAGTTGACCTTGAAGAACACGACAACCGCAACCGCCGACATCATCAAGGATGTGTTGCAGGCGAAGGCTGACTTCACCTACAGTTATACCCACAACTATCGTGACCAGGTAGGCAACATCTACACGGGTTACATTTCTCCTACAGCTACGGTGGATCACCAGAACTTCAGTTATTTGGAGTATCGTTATTATGATACGGAGTACAAGGCTGCTAACGTAACCTTGACTTATACTCCGAAGCTGGGGGATGACCATCATCTCAAGGCTATGGGTGGTTGGAACTTGGAAGACAACGACTACAAGACCACTCGCATCATGCGTCAGGGATTGCTCGTGAAAGACAAGCCTAACTTCAACTTGATTAATGGAGACAGTTACTACATCCAAGACAATGGCAGCAACGAGTGGGCTTTCCTCGGCTATTTCTATCGTCTGAACTATGACTTCAAGGGACGTTACCTCGTCGAGGCGAGTGGCAGATATGATGGCAGTTCCAAGTTCCCGAGTAACCAACAGTGGGGATTCTTCCCGTCCGGTTCCGTTGGATGGAGGGTGTCGGAAGAACCCTGGATGCAAGGACTGCGTGACAAGTTCCTCGACAATCTCAAGTTGCGTTTCTCTATAGGTGAGGCAGGCAATGGCTTGGTGAGTCCTTACCAGTATTTGTCCACCATGTCAGTCAGCAAGAGCGGTGTCGTGCATAATGGCAATTTCCTCACTTATACCAATGCGCCTACGCCCGTGCCCAATAGCCTGACTTGGGAGAAGGTGACCACCTACGACTTTGGTATCGACTTGGATATGTTCAAGAACCGATTCAGTCTCTGTTTCGACATCTATCGCAAGAACACCACGGATATGTATGTGGTGGGAGACGAGTTGCCTGCCGTCTATGGCAACAGCGCTCCAAAGGGCAACAATGCCGACATGCGTACCGACGGATGGGAATTGAGCATCGGTTGGAAGGATGGATTCAATCTTGCCGGCAAGCCATTCCACTATCATGTGAAGGGAGCCTTGTGGGACGACCATAGCAAGATTACCAAATACACAGCCACCACCAACACCTTGCCTACCATCTATTCCACAAAGTATTATAAGGGAATGGAAGTAGGTGAAATATGGGGCTTCTGTGTAGATGGCTTCTTCCAGAGCAAGGAGGACGTCGCCAACTCGCCTTCCCAAAGTTGGTTCACCAACTACAATGGCGGCGGTACCGTTTGGGAGGCAGGCGACTTGAAATTCAAGGACTTGGACGGCAGCAATGCCATCGACAACGGCAACAACACCTTGGAGAATCATGGAGACTTGAAGAAAATCGGCAACACAACACCGCGCTACTGCTATAGCTTAAGCTTTGGTGCCGACTGGAATGGCATTGGCTTCTCCATGTTCTGGCAGGGAGTAGGCAAGCGCGACTGGTATCCGGCAAAGGAGTCTTCACTCTTCTGGGGGCAGTATGGTCGTGCCTATGGTTTTGACTTGCCCTGGCATAATGCAGGCACTCAGGCTGGCGTAGACGAGGATGGCAACATCACCAATCCGAATGCTTACTGGCCTCGCTTCCGTTCTTATATTGCCGAGGTTTCCAAGGGACCTTTGGCGGAAGCCAACGACAAGTACTTGCAGAGTGCGGCTTATCTCCGCCTGAAGAATGTGACGGTCAACTATACATTTCCTAAAGTGTTGACCAGCAAGATTGGCATTGAGAAGCTGATGCTCTATGTATCTGGCGAAAACCTCCTTACGTTCACTCCTCTCCACAAGTATGCCAAGAACTTCGACCCGGAGGTAATCGGCGCAGGCGACCCTGACGGATGGAATCCGGTGGGAAGTGCGGGCGATGGATATAGCTATCCAATGATGAAGTCCATATCCTTTGGCCTGAACGTGACATTCTAAGCATGATATAATAGCATTATAAAAAGATTAATTCGCAAAGTTTATGAAGAAGATAATATATGCCCTTGCCTTGGCTGTCGTGACGCTTGCCTCGTGTAGCGACTTCCTTGACAAGGAGCCTTCCAACAAGTTGGATGCCAATAAGTTCTTTGCCAATGAGGGAGAGTTGGAACTCTATGCCAACGGACTTTATGTAGACATGATTCCCAGTGCCGAGGACTTGACCAATAGTGGTAGCGGCACCTGCGACTATCTCGCCACCAGCACAACCAGCTCGTTGCTGATGCCTGATTTCAATGCCGACAAGATGTCGGGTTGGACATATGGTGCATGGACCAACCTCTATCGTTGCAACTACTTCTTGAAGAATATCGACAAGGCAGCGTCGACCACCGATGCCGCCACTCTCAACCATTATCGTGCCGTGGCTAAGTTTTGGAGAGCTTATTTCTATTTTGACAAGGTGAAGACCTATGGCAATGTGCCTTGGTATAGCGAGCCGATAGACGCGGGTGACAGTATTCAACTTTACAAGACGCGTGACAGTCGTGAGCTTGTCATGGACAGTGTGCTGCAAGACATCGACTATGCTTGCAAGTATATCCGTGGTGGAAAGGACGAATTGGTGTCTCGCTATGCCGCCCTCGCCTTGAAGTCGCGTATCTGCCTCTTCGAGGGCACTTATCGTAAGTATCATGCCGTCAATCCTTCTACCAACCAACCTTGGCAGGAGAGTGAAGCGTCGCGCAAGTACTTGCTTGCTTGCGTGGAAGCTTCTGAAGAGTTGATGAACTCCGGTGAATACAGCTTGGTCAACACAGGCAAGCCGGCTACTGACTATCGCAGCCTTTTCCAGTCGGAGAAACCAAATACCGCAGAGGTTATCATGGCAAGGGAATACAGCGCCGACTTGCAATCCACTCACAATGTGACGCAGAAATTCAATTCTGCCGGTAACGACACACGCCGCTGGTCGCCAACCCAGGATTTCGTCAACACTTATCTCAATCTGGATGGAAGCCGTTTCACGGATGATGCCGACTATGACAAGAAGACCTTTGTGGAGAACTGCGCCAACCGCGACTATCGTCTTCAGCAGAGTGTCATCACCCCGACTTATATCAAGAACATGAATGGAACGCCTGGCCGTTACAATGCCACATGGGCGGTGACGATGACGGGCTATCAGGTCATCAAGTTCAATATGGATGACACCTATTATGAGCAGACCAGCCGATGCAGCAATGCCATTCCAATCTTCCGCTATGCCGAGATACTGCTCAACGAGGCTGAGGCTAAGGCTGAGCTTGGCGAGATGGATGAAAGCCTATGGGACAAGACCATTCGGCCGATACGTGAGCGTGCCGGTGTCAATGGAAAGGCTCCTGCCACAGCCGACCCTTACTTGGTTGCTTATTATAATGACAAGGTTTCCGACAAGTGGATTCTGGAGATACGTCGCGAGCGTGCCATAGAGCTCTTCTTCGAGGGTGGCGGACTGCGTTATGACGACTTGATGCGTTGGGCTGAGGGCGAGATGCTGATGAAGCCGTGGAGTAGCATCTATATTGGAAGCAAGAATGTGGCTTATGATACCAACGGCGATGGCGTGAATGACCTGGAGGTGGTTGACAAGAAACCAAGCTCCACTCCTTCGGGCGTGTTCATCGTCGACTTGAGCAAGTCGAGTTATTATACTTTCAAGGACGGAAGGCTTTATATCACCAATGAGAACAACTGGACAGACCGTAAGTATTTGCATCCAATACCAAAGGCTGCACTTGTGAAGAATCCTGATTTAAAACAAAACTACGGATGGGAACAATAATGAGAACAAGACTTTTCTATGTCATACTGGTTGCCATGATGGCAATGGGAAGCGTATTCACTTCGTGCTCCGACGATTCCGACTCCTTCGTCTTGAGAAGTGATGACAACCTTAGTTTTTCGTATGCGCAAGACTCCAAGGAGTTTACGGTGTGTACTGATGGCGACTGGAGTATTACGTCCGATTGCGACTGGCTGACCTTCAGCGTCAGTCAAGGCAAGGGTGACGGAACGACTCGCGATAAGGTCATCGTGACGGCAGCCCGCAATATCAGCAATGCCCGTGAGGCAAAGTTCGTGCTCCATGCTGCCGGCATGGACTTGCCGGTGCGTTGCTCTCAGGCTGAAGGCGCGCCTCTCACCCTTGGCCAGGCAAAGGTGTCAGGTTCCTTGCAGGCAGGTCAAGAAATCAATCAGGTGAACATTGAGATTCCATACACCTATGGCTATAAGGGCGAGAAGCTGAACGTATGTGCCACTTTGAGTGGTGCAGGCTCCGAGGGTGTCGTGGCATCAAGCAAAGACTTTACGCTGGAAGCCTCTGAGGGAACCTTGTTGCTTCCTTTGTCGGGCACTCCGGTAGCTTCGGGCCCGTTGGTCATCAAGATAGAAACCGACGAGCCAACTGCCAATACCGTTGTGGCTCAAACCTCTGTCTTGTCCAAGGTGGTCTTGGAACAGCATTTCGACCTTATGCTTTGGGGTGGCGACGTAGTTGGCAACAAGCCCGGTGTCCAAGGCGTGTTTATGTCAGGTGACGGAGGCAAGGTCATCGATTCTTCCCAGCCCGTGGCTGCATGTAAGGCAACCACCGATGGCAGCAACGACTTGATTCTCACTATGGCTGAGTCTTATCGTCAGTTGAGAGGCTTCTCCGGCTGGGATGGTGTCAAGATATATGAGCATCCCGGATATGTGAAGATGGGTACGGCAAGTGCCATCGGCTGCCTGGTCACCCCCGCGTTGGGTACTCTTTCCGAAGGCGTCTCTAACGTCAAGGTGACTTGCCGCGTGGCTCAGTACAATAGCGAGAGTGGCGGTCGCCTCACCATAACGGTATTGAATGGGGGAACTCCTTCGATTGCAAGCTATACTTATAAGTATGCCGGCACCAAGACTGGCGGCACATGGGAGGACGTTAGCTTCACCATAGCCGGCGCCAACAGTGAGACCAAGATTCAGTTCAGCACTGAAGGCAACATGCGTTTCTGCATGGACGACATCGTTGTTTCTGAGGGAATGTGATATGAAGAAAGGAATGCCAAGAGTGATGGGGGTGGTGCTTGCAATGGCACTTGCCCTTTTCACAGTCGCTTGTAGCGGCAGTTCCGATGCAGTCGGTGACGGAGGTGACAACGCTCCTCCATCGGTGACTCCTGTGGTTCCCACGCCGGATGCCGGCAATGACCTTTATGGCGTGGTGAGCGACAATGAGGGCAAACCGCTGAGCGGCATTGTTGTTTCGGATGGATTCAAATGTGTCTCTACCGATGACAGCGGATTCTATCAGATGAAGCGCGATGCCAAGGCTGAGTTTGTCAACTATTCCATCCCGTCGGGCTTTAAGGCTAAGAGCAACCAGTTTTATCAGGAATTGAAAGGGGACAAGGAGGAGTATGACTTCAAGTTGGAGAAGCTTGCCGACAACGAGAACCATTTCTACCTGTTGGCAATGGCTGATCCACAGGTGACCAACAATGCCGAAATCACCCGCTTTACCGAGGAGACGCTGCCTGACGTAAAGGCTACGCTCGCCTCGCTTTCGTTGCCGGTGTATGGCATTTGCCTTGGAGACATAGTGAACAACAAGATGGAGCACATGAAAGCGATGAATACGCTCCTCAACTCCACTTCCATGCCAATGTTCGCTTGTATTGGCAATCATGACAAGGACCCTCAGGCGGACGCTTCAAAACCTCGTACCACGAAGAGTTATACGGCACAGTTCGGGCCGCTCAACTACTCTTTCAATCGTGGCAAGGTGCATTTCATCTGCTTGGACAACATCGTCTTCAGCAATACGGAAGACTATGAGGCAGGATTCAGCGACGAGCAAGTGGAGTGGATGCGTCAAGACTTGCAGTATGTGCCAAAGGATCGTCTCGTCATCCTCTATTATCACATCCCCGTCCGTGAGAGCGATGTGCAGAACCGTGAGGAAATCCTGAGCTTGCTGAAAGGCTACGGCCATGTAAAGCTGATGTGCGGCCATACTCATTATAACCAAAACTACCAGATTGCCTCTCCTGTCCAAGTGGAGGAGCGCATTACGGGCGCGGCATGCGGCGCATGGTGGCATGGCGTCATCTGTGCGGATGGCACGCCCAATGGTTATGAGGTCTATGAAATCAATGGCAATGAGTTTGTGGACAACTATTATAAGTCTACTCGCTTTGACAAGAGTTTCCAGATTCGCTTGCATCGTGGCGACAGCTCTTTCGGCGGGCCATATGGCAGCTTTGACTATGCCCTTACGTCCGACTATGTTGTTGCCAATATTTGGAACTACGACCCGACGTGGCACGTGGGCGTTTATGAGGATGACAAGTATATGGGCGAGATGACTTACCGTGCCTATAAGCCTGACGCTTGGGCTGGCGGATATATGCTCGGCATGCTTAATCGCAACCCAAAGAACTATTCGCCAACGAGTGCCCACGAGTTTATCTATAAACTGCAAAACCCTAAGGCGAAGGTGAGAGTGGAGGCTGTTGATGGATGGGGAAACATCTATTCACAGACTGAATTTGTCAGTAGCCTGAGTACTGCAGAGGCTTACCAATAGCTACCTCTCGTTGTCAAATAGTCTCTCTTTTTATTCATAAGAGGTAGCATCTTTCCGAGAATATGTTGCAGGTCGGTAATGACGGCTTGCACGTATTCTTGGATTTTTGTGTCTTGCCAAATCGGCTTTGCGGCTATCTCCATGCCGTATATTGGCTTCTTTAATGCGCCGTTTGTGAAATCTACAACCGCCGTATGAGCTGCTTACGTAAACCGTGTGTGGCCATCACGTAAACCGTATGAGTCGCTTACGTAAACCGTGTGTGACCATCACGTAAACCGTGTGTGTTGCAGGGGGCGGCCCTTGTGCCCGTCCGTATGTGGCTGCAAGCCACATTTAGCAGTTGGATATGGAGAACCGCCCTGTGGGGCGGTAGGGACGGCAGCGAGTGCCGCTCCCTGCTTTGGCATCAGTTCTTGAATGTCAAGCCTTTGTCGTCGGCATCTATGATGACAGGCTTGTCACGAAGCACCTGCTCGGCAAGTATCTTCTTGGATAGGTCGTTGAGGACATAGTCCTGAACAGCTCTCTTGACAGGACGGGCGCCGAACTCGGGGTCGTAGCCAACGGTTGCAAGCCGGTCGATGGCATCGGGTGTCCACTGGAGGGTGAAGCCCTGCGGCTCAAGCATCTTCTTGACGCGGTTCATCTGCAAGGTCACAACCTTTGCAATCTGCTCTTTCGTCAGCGGCAAGAACATTATGATGTCGTCGATACGGTTCAGGAACTCCGGACGGATAGTCTTCTTGAGCATGTCCATCACGTGGCTCTTGGTGTCATTGATGACTGAATCACGGTTGTAGTCGTTCAAGTCGGCGAAACGCGACTGTATGTACTGACTGCCGAGGTTACTGGTCATGATGATGATGGTGTTCTTGAAGTTCACCGTGCGGCCCTTGTTGTCGGTCAGCCTGCCGTCGTCGAGAACCTGCAACAGGATGTTGAACACGTCGGGGTGAGCCTTTTCTATCTCATCAAAGAGGACGACACTGTATGGTTTGCGCCTTACAGCCTCGGTGAGCTGTCCGCCCTCGTCGTAACCTACGTACCCCGGAGGTGCACCGATGAGCCTACTGACCGAGAACTTCTCCTGATACTCGCTCATATCGATACGCGTCATCATGTTCTCATCGTTGAACAGGTATTCAGCCAAAGCCTTTGCGAGCTCAGTCTTACCTGTACCCGTTGTGCCGAGGAAGATGAATGAAGCGATAGGACGCTTCGGGTCTTGCAGTCCGGCACGTGAACGGCGCACGGCATCAGAGACAGCCTTGATTGCCTCGTCTTGGCCTACTACACGCTTGTGTAGCTCGTCTTCAAGGTGCAGCAGCTTGTCACGCTCACTCTGCATCATGCGCGTCACGGGTATGCCTGTCCAGCGGCTCACCACCTCGGCAATATCGTCTGCCGTGACCTCCTCGCGCACCATAGCGTCGCCCCCCTGTGTGGCATGGAGCTGCACCTGAATGTTGTCGATGTCGTCCTGTAGCTGTTTCAGTTTGCCATAGCGTATCTCGGCAACCTTGGCGTAGTCGCCTTCGCGCTCAGCCTTCTCAGCCTCGAACTTAAGGTCTTCGATGGTCTGCTTGTCCTGCTGAATCTTGTTCACCAGTCCTTTCTCGGCTTCCCATTTAGCACGGAACGACTGCTCCTTCTCCTTGTATTCGGCAATCTCCTTGTCGAGCTGCTTGATTTTGTCCTCGTCGCCCTCGCGCTTGATAGCCTCGCGCTCAATCTCTATTTGTTTCAAGTGGCGCGTTATCTCGTCAAGCTCCTCAGGCTCGGAGTCGCGCTCCATACGGAGCTTTGCGGCAGCCTCGTCCATCAGGTCGATAGCCTTGTCAGGCAGGTAACGGTCTGATATGTAACGCTCAGAGAGCTTCACGGCTGCAATGCAGGCGTCGTCGGTGATACGCACCTTGTGGTGGTTTTCATATTTCTCCTTCAAGCCGCGCAGTATTGATATAGCGTCAGTCTCGCCAGGCTCGTCTACCATTACGGTCTGGAACCGACGCTCGAGAGCCTTGTCTTTCTCGAAGTATTTCTGATACTCGTTCAGCGTGGTTGCGCCTATGGCACGGAGCTCGCCACGGGCAAGTGCCGGCTTCAGAATGTTGGCAGCGTCCATAGCCCCCTCTCCGCCACCTGCGCCGACGAGGGTGTGAATCTCGTCAATGAACAGGATGATGTTGCCGTTGGCGTTGGTCACCTCTTTGATGACAGCTTTCAGCCGTTCCTCAAATTCGCCTTTGTATTTAGCTCCTGCTACAAGGGCGCCCATGTCGAGCGAGTAGAGTTGCTTGTTCTTCAAGTTCTCAGGCACGTCGCCTCGCACGATACGCTCTGCAAGGCCTTCGACGATGGCTGTCTTGCCTGTACCTGGCTCACCTATAAGTATAGGGTTGTTCTTGGTACGGCGTGAGAGAATCTGAAGCACGCGGCGTATTTCCTCGTCGCGGCCAATCACCGGGTCGAGCTTTCCTTGGCGTGCCCTGTCAACGAGGTTGACGGCATATTTGGAGAGAGCCTGATAGTTATCGTCGGCACTCTGGCTCTGCACCTTCTGTCCTTGGCGCAGCTCCTGAATGGCTTTCGCCATTTCAGCCTCCGTGCACCCTGCGTCTTTCAGCAAGCGGCTTACGGTAGAGTCGACCTGTAAGAGTGCGAGCAGTATAGGCTCGGTGGAGACGAACTCATCGCCCATCTTCTGAGAGTTCTCCACGGCTTTTTCCAAAACCCTGTTGGAGTCGTTGGAGAAGTATGGCTGTCCCCCGTCAACCTTCGGCAGATGCTTCAGTTCCTGCTGGACGAGGTTCTCTATCTGCATGGCGTTCACGCCGAGTTTCTGGAACACGAAGTTGGTAACGTCGCGTCCTTTCTGCATTATGCCCTGCAAGATGTGTACAGGCTCTATTGCCTGTTGGCGGTTCGTTTGGGCTGTGTTCACAGCCTCTTGTATTGCCTCCTGGGCTTTAATAGTAAATTTGTCGAATGTCATCTTTTGTTCTCCTTTCTGTTTTTTCTTTTGGTTCTTAAACTGACAGCCACCTTGCAAAGCACATACCTCATGTTTTGATTGTGTCATTTTGTCATTTGTTTTTGTTTTTTGAAAGAAAAACGTGCCAAAATTTGCGAGTATGGAAAACTTTTCATATTTTTGGGGCATAAAACTAAAACGGGAATTAAATATGAAAACAGTCACTATCGTTATCTTGGCATTAGTTGCAGTCTGTGTAGTAATCGTTGTGGTAAACCGCTATCATCATCACCAGCATCATTACAATGTTGACAAGCTCGCGCAGACGGTGAAGGACATCCTGAGCGTGCAGCCGGAGAAAATGATGAAGCGCAACGATTTCATCGCTGCGCTCCAACGTCGTTACAATTGCCATCGCAAGGAAGCCCTTTGGCTGCTTGGCTATGCCAAGGAGCACGGGCTGATAAATTACGATGACAAATGGGTTGAGATCAAGAAGTAGTCCAAGGCTGCCTACAGCTTGTCGGCAACCTTTTGTATTTGCTCGCCAAGTCCTATGGTGTAGCCTTGCGACGAGAACACCACGCGGTCGAACGTGTCGGCAATCAAGAATATGGGCAATGTAGAATGCTTGTTCTTGAAGATTGTGTTTTGGATAGCTTCCAGTATCTTGCCGTCTTTATCCAAGCCGAACACTGTGTTCTCGGGCAGCGTGCCATAGTCGGTGGCGCGGAACTTGGCGGCATCAGCCTCACTTTCAAACAGCAGTACGAACGGGCGGCCCCATTTGTCAAGTTGTTCGCGTACTTTTGATATGTCGCGCAGGGCGTGGTTGGTTGGCTCTTGGCCCGGGGCTATGATGCCGAGAACATAGTAGCCGCGGCCTGTCTGCGAGAGTATGCTCACCTCGTTGCCGTCCTTTACGAAGCGAGACTCGCTCGAGAAGTTGCCGATTATTCTCACTCCTTCTTCAGAACTGCGTATAGCAAGGTCTACATTCGTGGTTTTTCCGGATTCAATCTTGAATATGGTGTTGCGGGCAAGCACGCTGCCGTCTGCCATGCGCTGTCCGCTGACAAGGATGTATGTGCCTTCGTCGAGCTTCGTGCCGTCCTTGAAGGTGTTTGCCCACGACGTGCCTCCGCCCATGTCCACTTGTCCTTCGTCGAAGTTAAGCAGCTGAAGCTGTCCGTCCACAATCTTGCTTATGCTGAAATGGCTGTAGTATTTTGGATTGTCGATGGTCTTCGTAGGGGTGTAGTTCAAGACAAGCGTACCTGTCGGGGCGGTTGTTTGCCGTGCCGTCTCAAAGTTCACGTCGGCCCATTCGCCGTCCTTCTTGTATTGCACCTTGCCCGTCACTTCGTCTTTCCTTGCCTCGATGCCGATGCTTCGTGCCGCGTCCACGAAGAAGATGTCGCGGCTGCGCTCGTCGGTCAGACGGCTCTCCCACACGCCTGCCGGAGTCTGTGCTATGCGCATGGCGCGCTTGTCGGGGTTGAGGCGTATGTTCTTCTTTACCCATTCTACCAGCTTTTCCGGGTTCTGCCTGTATTCCTTTTCTTTGCCTTTGAATTGCTTTCTGAGGAAGCTCTTGAAGGGGCGGGTTATCATCTCGTCCTCTACGCGGGGGCACAATTGCCGGTGGGTTTTGTCCCATGCGTAGAAGTTGTCGTTCAAGATTTCGAGCGGCATGTCTCGCAAGTCCTTGTCCGACAGTGTGGAGAGAAGCTCGATGGCAATCTTGTGGCCGTTTGCCTTTGCGTCAACAGGCAAAAGTGGAGTGGGGTTCAGATTAATAGTACGGTTGGTCTCGTCAAGGAATTGCTCTATGGTCTTCCAGTTGCCGCGGCTCTTTATTATATAAGGTACGGCATCCTGAAACTTGTAGTCCTTCAGGCTCTCCTTGGTTGGGAAAGTGGCGGTGTAGGCATTGCGCACTGAGTCTTCGTAGGCGAAGCGGCGGTCGTTCTCTGCCCTCTGCTCTGGCGATACGTATGGCGTGTTGGTGTGCTCCGGTGGCGGCACAATGTCCATTTCCTGCCCTTTGAGCGTGGTGTTGGCATCGTTTGCAATGCGTATCGTGACAGTCTTGTCCTTGCCAAACGAAGCTTTGCCGTAGCCGTAGCGTCCGTTTTTCGAAACCCACACCACTAAGTCGCCCTTGCCTGCCGAGAGGAAGGTGCGCCCGTCAGCGTCTGTGTATTTGGTCACGGCGGTGTAGTATTCTGCATAGTTGTAAATCTTGAATTCCACCTTGGCGTCGCTCACGGGCTTGTTTTGTTCGTCAAGGATTAGGAAGTCAACGCGTGCCGTGGTGGCGTAGTTGTCTATGAGGTTTATCTCGGTGAAGTTGCTTGTCTTCAGCACCACCTCCTCCGGGCCGCGGTAGTCGCCGAAAGCCCTTGTGTGGGTGAGCATGGCACGCGACGCAGGCGCATTGAACCATCCGAGGTTCAGCACCGGCTCCGGTTCGCATGCGCCGAGGAACCACCACTTGCCGTCAGCCCACGCCTCTACCCATGCGTGGTTGTCGTCGGTGTGTGCCCAGCGCGGCGTGTAGACCTGCCTTGCCGGGATGCCCACGGAGCGCAGGGCGGCGACGGCGAACGTGCTTTCCTCGCCGCAGCGTCCCTTTGCCGTGAGTATGCTTTGCAGGGGCGACGACGTGCGTGCGTCGGAAGGCTCGTAGGTCACGTGCTCGTGGCACCAGTGGTTCACCTCGAGTATTGCGTCTTTCATCGGCAAGCCTTTCACGCGCTCTTTAAGCTCCTTGTAGAAAATGGCGCGTGAGGAATCGAGCGGCTCGTTGTTGACGCGCATCGGCAATACGAAATGGCGGAACAGCAGTTCGGGCACTTCCTTGCCCCACGACATCTCCGTGCGTGCCCTGAGTGCCGTGCGCACGTTGCCGAGGTGGTAGGCGGTGGGGTAGTCGGTAACGTCGGCTACGGGCATGTAGGCATAGAGGAAGCGCAGTGCCTCCTGCTCCTCGTCGCTGGCGTTGAGCGACTTGATGTTGTAGAATTTCGCGCCTACGAGCCGCAGCTTCTCCCTGAAGGCGGAGTCCACGGTTTGCCTGTAGGCTTCGTTTGTGATGAAATGTTTGGCTCTTGCCGACATCGAAGCCAGCAATAGCAACGCCAAAAGTAATTTTTGCTTCATAATAGATGGGTTAATCAAAAAGTATTGTTGTGTTCTTCATCAGTGTCCCAGTATGGCGTCGCGGCATTCCTCCATCAGCCATTTGGGCGTGCTCGTGGCTCCGCAGACACCTACGGTCTTCACGCCTTCGAACCAGCCGTAGTCTATCTCGCTTGCGCTTTCTATAAGGTGGCTGTTGGGGTTTACCGCCTTGCAGCGCGTGAAGAGGGCGTGCCCGTTGCTGCTCTTTCTGCCTGAGACAAAGAGCACGAGGTCGTGGCGCGACGCAAAGTCGGCTATGTTGGGCATGCGGTTGGCTACCTGGCGGCAGATGGTGTCGAAGCTCCTGAACGTCACGTCGGGCGCTACGTGGCTTTTTATATAGTCGATGATGTGGCGGTATTCGTCGAGGCTCTTTGTGGTTTGCGAATACAGGTAGATGTCGCGGTTGAAGTCGAGCTTGCGCTTCACGTCGTCGAGGCTTTCCACCACGATGGCGTGCTGGTGCGTCTGCCCCACCAGTCCCAGCACCTCGGCATGGCCGTTTTTGCCGAAGATTACTATTTGGGCTTCCGGGTTGGCGCCGTACTGCCGCTTTATGCGCCGCTGCAAGGCGAGCACCACGGGGCACGTGGCATCAATGATTTCTATGTTGTTCTGCCGTGCCGTCTCGTAGGTTTCGGGCGGTTCGCCGTGGGCGCGCAGCAACACCTTTGCGCCGTGGAGACGGCTAAGCTGCTGATGGTCAATGGTTATGAGACCTTGGCGGTGCAGCCTGTCCACCTCCATGCCGTTGTGCACGATGTCGCCGAGGCAGTAGAGGTGGGGCGATGAAACTTTTGTCGCCTCCCCCTTGAGGTTTTGCCGCTGTGCGGTAAAAGTTTCAGGGCGTTGCGCCGAAAGTTCTTCCTCAGCCTTTCTGATGGCAGTGGTCACGCCGAAGCAGAAGCCGCTGCCACTGTCTATCTCAATGGTTACGTTCATAAACCTTGCTTTTGCCTTATTCAAATGACAAGCCAATCATCACCTTCGGCTGCTCGGGGTCGTTGGTAATCAAGAGGATGCGTGGCTTTGAGCGTGCGTTCTTCAGCATCGACGCTATTGCCGTGACCTTCAGTTTTGCCTTGCCGCCCGGCTCTATGTTCTGCTTGTTGAGCGACACTTCGAGCCCTGCGGTCAGCATTTGCAGCGAGCGTATGGTGAGCGTAGACTTGCCTTCGTTGGTAATGGTGATTTCGTCTTTCTTCTTTTCCTTGTTGCCGAACGTGCCCATGTCGAGGCTGCCCTTCGAAAGCCGCAGTTTGGGAGCGTTGGCGCGCTGGCTGTCGGTGAGCTTCTCAAAGTCGGGCATGAGGATTATGCTAACGCCTATTTCCTTTTCCGGCGAAATCTTGTCGCCGGGGAACATGCCGAGGTAGATGGAGGTCTGGGTCAGTCCGAGGCTGCGCAACTTGTGAGAGTCAAGCTGTATGGTGGCGGTGCCGCTGTGGCCCGGGGCAATGCGCTGCGGTTTCACCTCGCCGTTAATGAAGTTGGGCAGGTGCATGAGCTGAGGCTCCAACACCTCGTCGCCGGTGTTGAAAAGGTGAATTTTTTGCACGGGCATGTCGCCGCGGTTCACGTCGTCAAATTCTATGTTGGTGATGTCAGTCTTCAAGTCGCCTATCTGATAAGGCAGGTCGCCTTCGTAGTCGGTTTTCTTTTCCACTACAACGCCCTTGATGGTGAGCATCAGCGGTTCCTTCGACGCGTTGCTGTAGATGCCTATAAGCTTTTGGAAATGTCCCATTGTCTTGGCATCGTAGGTGGCTGTGACTGTGAACGATGCCCCTGCGGCGATGGGTTCGGTGGGGTAGGAGGTGGTGGTGCAGCCGCAGGAGGTGCGCACGTTGCTTATGACGAGCGGCTCGGTGCCGGTGTTCTTCATCTGGAACTCAGCCTTGACGGGCTGTCGGAACGCCACTTGGCCGCAGTTGATGGTGGCGTTGGGGGTGGTTATCTGCTGTGCGAATGCCGCAGCCGACAAAAAAGAGAAAACAATGGATAGTGCCTTTTTGTTCATTATTGGTTGTTTACGTTTATTACTTTTGCTGCCTCGCGCCCGCTGAACTCCGGTGCATAGGCGCATTGCACGGTGCATGTGCCTGATGCGTAGTCGCCCGTGCGGTCTATATAATAAGATGTCTCAATTACGTGTTTGCCTTTCGACAGGTGGTCGAAATAATAGTTGGTGGCGTTGTCGTGTGGTGCGCAGTAATATCCTCCGCCCCACTGGTAGCCGCTGAGCCGGGTTGCCGGTTCAAGGCATGCCGCCCGTTTGTCCTGCACCTGCACGAAGTCATAGTCTCGGTCGGCGGTTATGGTTATGCGCACGGTTATCTTGTCGCCAACACGGAGTGAGGAGTTGGGAGTTAGGAGTTGGGAGTTAGGAGTTGGGAGTGAAGAACTATGGGTGGTGCCGCTGATGATTTCACGGCTGACCTTCAAGCCCGATGCGGCATTGCCAACGTTGCTTGCCTTTTGTAAGAACCTGCCATAGACGGCTCCCCACGACGTGCCCTTGGATGTCTTTTCAATGGTCAGCTGCCTTGCGCTGCCGTCTGCGTCCTTGGCAATCTTCACGTATCCGATGCCAGCCGTAGCCTTGGGCAGTTCGAGAGCTTTGCCGTCCAGCTTGAGCGTTGGCTGTGCGCCGCCTTCCAACTTTGAGCTGTCAAACGAGGACTTGCCGTTTGACATGAACGCATAGACGGCGTTCACGGCGTTTATGGCAGTGCTCCAGCCCGTTGTGCGCTTCTCGTGAAGCAGCCAACGCTGCATCTCCGTAATGGTTGTGGTATCGTTTGGCGCAAGCCTTTGCAGTGCCTCGATGGCGAACGTCTGCGTAGGAATGCGGTAGTCGAACCAACTGTATTGCGCCTTCGGCGTGTCAAAATAACGCCCTACTTCTTCCTTGTAAACCGTGTGCTCGCGTATGCTCTGCAGGCATTCCTTGGCGTGCGCCATGCGGCCGTAGTGCGCGAGGATTACGGCTGCTCCTGCCTTGCCGTAGATGGTGAGCTTCGTCGTAGCCTTGTCGAGCAGGTTTACGAGGTAAAGCTTGTCAGCAGACGAGGCGCGCTTGGCAAGTGCCGAGGCGTAGAGCCAGTGGCAAGCCGTCTCGCTCGGCTGGAGGTTCTTCCCGCCTTTTCTTTGCAGCTCTTTCAGCTTGCTCACTTCCTCAGCCATCTTCTTGTCGAGGAAGCCGAACGCGTTGTCAAGCATGGCGGCGTAGGCAGGCTGTTGCCCGACCATAACGTTGAGCCTTGCCAGCGTCTTCACCACTGCCGCCGTCATGTGTGTGCTGCCGCCCA
This sequence comes from uncultured Prevotella sp., assembly GCA_964511295.1. GTDB lineage: Bacteria > Bacteroidota > Bacteroidia > Bacteroidales > Bacteroidaceae > Prevotella. Next base: position 63,700 of record CAZEEP010000006.1, on the reverse strand, counting down.
TGCCCTGCCACCATGAGAATGAGCCGTCGGCGTTTTGCAGTTTTTTCAGCTTGTTGGTGAAGGTGCTTGTGCGGTAGTTGATGGTCGACTCATCGAGGAAGCCTGCCAGCTGTTTCTTCCGGTCGCTTTCGTGGTTTGCGTCTGCCACCCACGGCGTTTCGTCAAGAACCATCGTCTTCAGTTCCTCGTTCTTTTCGAGGTTGCTTGCCAACGAGGTCTTGCCGCCCGTTTCCTGCTGCCACAGCTTTATGGTTTGCGCAATCTTTGGCGACGATGCCAGCACCGTCCTGCCTATGATGTTGGCGTAGAGGGCTGCGGCAAGCGACATGGCGTTGTTGTCACTCGGGTTTGCGATTGTTGGCAAAGCCTGTAGCACGAGCCATGCAGGGTTGTTGGTGTATTCCACAGTCAGCTTCCTGTCCCTGCTGTCGGCTGGGAAAAGCTTCGTGAGGTCAACGGTCTTCACGCCCGGCTCGTTCTGGTAGAAAGGAACGGTGTTCACGACCTGTTCCTTGTCGGGCAACAGCGGCAGGTAGTGCTGCTCGCCGTCGCTGAAGCCGTCGCCCTCGGCAACAACGCGGGCTATGAACAGCGTCCGGTCGGTGCCTGCCTTGGCAAACGATTGTGGGTCAACGTCGAACGTCTCGGTTGCCGTGCTGTTGGCGGCAACGCTGAACGTGGCTTCCTCGGTGGCCAGCACTTTCTCCGTCTCGGGGTCGAGTATTTCCAAGCGCGCCTTTCCGCTTACGTCCTTGTTGGTGGTGTTGAATATGCGTGTGGAGATTGTAGCCTTGTCGCCTTCGCGCAGGAAATGCGGCATGTTCGGCTGGGCCATTATGTCTTTTGAAGCCACGGCGTCGGCGTTGATGAAGCCGTGGTTCATCAGCGAGTCGTGGGCAAGCCCCATGAACCGCCACGTGGTTACGCTCTCGGGCAGGGTGAAGGAAATGCTCACGTTGCCTTGCTTGTCGGCGGTGAGGGCGGGATAGAAGAAAGCAGTTTCGTTGAGGTTCTCGCGCAGCTGCGTCGTCTCGCCTTTAGGCTCCTCTGCCGGGGTGCTGCTTTCAAGCGTATAAAATACTTTCGACTCCGCGTCGGCATTGCTGCTCTTGACTTCTTCGACGGAACTCATAGTCGTCTGTGCCGCCGCGGCAAGCATTTGGCTGTGTTTTGCCATCCTTACACCGTCGGCAAGGGCTATGGTGCCAGCCGTGAACTGTTTGGCGTAAAGCCATCCGAACATGTCGCTGTCGAAATGGGAGAAGTCGGGTGACGGCTCGGCAAGCGTCTTCTGCGACTGATAGCCGTTGAGGCTTAGGCTTCCGTTGATGGTTCTTGCCCACGTGAGATAAGGCACGTTCAGTTGCATTGTGTTGTAGAGGCTCCAGCGGTGTGGCTTTATCGCGTCGAGGCTCTTGTCGTACAGCGTGGAGAGCAGCTGGGCGTTGGCAGGCTTGCCGTCGGGCGAGAGGATGGTGAGCGTCCACGTCTCCTTCTGCCCCGGCGTTAGCTTGTCGCGGAACGTCTTCCACGACAGGCGCAGCCGCGTGTCGGGCATTGCGCGCCTTATGCTTCCCGTGTGGCTGTAAAGCTTGCCGTCGGCGACCCACGCCATCGAGATGGTGATGCCGTCGCCGTAGGCTTCCTTGTATTGCAGCTTGTGGGTCATGACCTCGTTGCTGACGGCGCGTGAGCCGCTTGACAGCACCTTGTTGCCCGAGCACACGGCCCAATAAACCTGTGTGCCTGTTGCCGATGAGCCGCATTGCAGGTAAACGGGCTTGCCGTCGGCAGGGAAAGTGTTGGAGGAGAGGTAAAACCAGTCGTTGGTAGGGGCGGCTGGACGCTTGTCGTTGTAGGAGAAGACTATGAAGTCGTTCCTCAACGAGTCAGTGCCGCAAACGGCCTCAAGCGTGTGCTTGCCCGATGCCAAGCCTGCCACCGCCGTCGGCTTTTGGCTGTCGGCGGTATGCCACGAGCCGTTGTCGAAGCGGTAGGAAACCTTGTCGCCGAGTTCCTCGCCAAGCAGGTTCTTGTGTGAGAAGGTGATGGAGTGCAGGCTGTCTTTCAATATTTTCCCCGGCAAGTCAACGCTCAGCATTCCCGTGCGGTTGCTCAGCGGCAGGGAGGTCGTTGCCTCATGGGTCTCGCCGGCAGTGTCGGTTGCCTTTGCGCTTATGTCGAAACTGTAGTAAACGGCTCCCCTTAGGGTCTCGTCCTCAGGATAGGCCATCGGCACGCGCACCGTGAACGAGCCGTCGCCGGCAGTTGTCACGCTGTCGGCAGCCACCTGCCTTGAGCCTGCGCGCCGCCACCAGCTCAGCCCCTGTCGGCGGTTTACGGTGTAAGCCACCTTCGCGTTTTGCACGGGCATGCCGCTGTAGGTCGTTGCCACGCCGCGCACGCTGATGGTGTCGCCTGCCTTGTAGGCTTGCTTGTAGTTGTCAAACGACACTTGGAACGTTGGGCGTTTGTATTGCTCCACGCTGAAGGCGGCGGTTGACGACATGCCTTCGGCGGAGGCGACGACCCTGAAGTTGCCCGTCAGTCCTGTCGTGGGCAGCGTGAAGTCAGCCGATGCCGTGCCGTAGCCGTCTGTCCTGACGGTCTTCTCGGCAACGGTCTTCCTGTTGGCATCGCTCAGCGTGAACTTCACCTGCACGCCTGCCGCCGTCTTCGACTTAAGGCTGTCTCTGTATGCCGTCCAGGCTATGGCTGTGGCGTGAACCGCCTGCCCCGGCCTGTATATCGAGCGGTCGGTATAAGCGTTCATGCGCTTGATGACCTTGTTCTCGCTTTCCCAATAGCTGTAGTAGGCTTGGGCGTTTTGCTCCTTGCCGGCGCGGTCGGCTTGGGTGTAAGCCCACGCGCGTAGCCGCCTGCCGTTGGCGGTCTTGTATGTAGCCTCGCCGTTGCCGTCGGTGGTTAGCGTCACGGCAACCTTATTGTTTCCATTGTCTGTGGAGAGGCGGATGTGAGCGTCCTTGACCGGCGCGCCCGTTGTGGCGTTGACCACGACGTAGCGTGCCTGCTTGTCGGGCAGTCCCTGCATCATCAGGAACAGGTCGCTTACGCGCAGCAGCTCGCGCTGGGGCTTTATCTTCGGGTTGTCGATGGTTGCCTCGACTATGTAAACGCCTATGGGCAACCCTTTTATCTCAACCGAGTCGGTGCTGGTTTTCCATGCCGGCAGTCTGGGATAGCTTTTCGTTACGGCGAACGACGGAGTTGCCGCCATCAGGCGTTTCAGCTTTGCAAAGTCAGCGTCAAGGCTTGGCGAGAGTTGCGTGTCTCCGTCAATGCTGACCTTGTAAACCTTTATGCTTAAGGCGTTTATGTTGCGTACTGTGTTTATGCTTAGCTTTATGGGCTTGCCGGGCAATGGCATGTCCTTGCCTGCGCTTATCTCGAACGTCGGCTGTTGCAGGGAGTTGAGCTGGTTGCGCAGGTAGTTCATCTGCTTCAGCGAGCCCCATTGGCTGAGGGCGTGGTTTATGTAGCTGACGCATTCCTCTGGCTTGGCGTTGCCGTTGCTTGAAAACGCCTTGTAATGTTCTATTGCGAGCAGCCCTGCCTCGGGCAAGTCCTTGTAAGCATTGATGAGCGAGTCGGCGGTATGGAGAAATGCCGCGCGTATCTTGTCGGTCATGGCGTAGCCGTCGGAAGCTTGTTCCGATAGCATTTTCCAAGCGCAGATGCAGGCGGCTGCACGGTTGCCGGCGTTCTCGTAATAATCGTGAAGTGTCGTGTAGTCGCCTGCCATGAAGCCGATGACGTGTAGCAGGTCGTTGCCGAAGGCGTTGCTGTCAACGCCTTTCACCACCGCCGGCTCATATTCCCGGCTCTTGTGCTTGGCGAGCATGGTGGGGGATGCCATCGCCCTCCCGTACCATTCGCGGCTCTTGCCGGGGGCGTTCGTTGGGTCGTCAGCCCTCGTTTCCTCATGTATCTTGCCGAGCACGGCGGCATAGACTGCCTTCAGCGCAGGGTCTTTTGCCTTCTCATAGTCCTTCTCTATGGCGGCAATGTTCTTCTCGGTGGAGTCGGGCGAAATGGAAATCTCAGCCACGGCCATCATGCACTGCGCCTTTAGCAGCTGTCCGTATTGTTTCTCCTTGGTTGCTTTTGTTGCTATTTGCTTCAAGACGGCAATCTCGGTCTTGGGCAAGTCTTTTTCCTTAGCGTCCCTGACCTTCTGCCAGAGCACCGTGTAACCGTCGGCGAAAGCCATCAATGGTAGCAGTGCCGATATGATAATGAAAAGAATCTTCTTCATAATCATAAAAAAGATATGTTTCTGATGCAAAGGTAGAAAAATTAAATGACAAGTCAAAGAAAGCCTTTCCCTTTTTATGATTATTAATGGTCTTGTTTCACTATTGTTATGCCATATCAAGGAGGACGTTACCAAGGCTGATGGGGTAAAGCGGGCGTCGGCGAGGGTGCAACGCCTGATGAGGGCTTATGCGCGTCAGCAGGGGACGCATGCTTCGATTGCCACATTGAAAGAAGGCTTGAAAAACAACGATACCACCTGATATCAGGGAGAGGAATTACCGGGACTGCGGTGCAAAGATACTAAAAAGATGACAAACTTAAAAAGTATTGTTTGTAAAAATTTATTTGCTAAAAAACTTGTGGGTGTCAAAACTTTTGTATAGCTTTGCAACGAATGTAAAACCGAACTGTTAAAAAATCGGTTCAAATAGGTTCAAAATAAAAAATAATCGCCCACAAACGAACGTAATTCAAAAATTCTTCCTAACTTTGCGCTGTCGTGGAATGTTGCCGAGCCGAAGGCCGCCGGGCGGACACCAGTTTCGCCACAAGGCAGGCTCTGAGGCACACGCAGTTGCCGAAAGGCTTTTCCATTGACAAGTTGACATTTTAGGAAGCGTTAGGCTTCACTTCCATGCCGGAATCTGGACAATTCCATATACCGAAGTGAACTGAAGACGTTCTCCCACTGATTATGTATGCTTTCGCCCATGCACTTGGGCGGCACGGCGTGCTATCATCATTGGTGTGGGCGAATTTTCTTGTTCGGTATAGGGCAGTCCAGAGCCTCGGATGGAACAAGTGAAAATTTGCCCACACCTTCTTTCATGTTATCTTGCCAGAACCTGATTGGAACGCAATCAATTTTAAATAATAATGAATAATATGAAAGGTGTTTTATCTCACTCTGTCGTTTGTGTGGCGACGCTCTTCATGGGGCTGCTCGCTGCTACGGGAATGATGGCGCAAGGAAAGACGGGCACGACTATCGTGTTCGATGCCACTACGAGTCATGGGCTGTTCGCAAGTGGAGCTTTTGGTTCGGACATTACAAAGCAGTATTTTGGCTATTTGAAGCATGACATCAGTCATGGGCAAGTTATGCTTTCCAATAAAGGTGAGTTTGGCAATGATGGGACTGGGCTTTATACCGACATTGCCAATGATATGATTTTTGACGGGCAAAAATTGAAGGTGGTAAGTGGCGATTTCTATTTGGCTCCTTACGTTGCCTTGGTTTTGCCAAAAGGATACCGTTTTTTGCTTTACGAATGGAATATTGATGGTCGGAACTCGTCTTCAGGAGTTAAGATAAACCAAGTTACTTATGAGGATGGCGTTAATGCTGTGGAGGGTAATGGCGTTACCGTTGATAAAGGAAGTAGCAGTCAAATATGGTCGGAGACATTGAATGGCAATGACAACATCCTTTATTTCAGGGTGACAACAGCAAAAGGCAAAGAAGAATTGTGTCTCAACTCTATAAAGGTTGTTTATGCCATTGACCAGTCGTTTGAAGGTGCGTTGCCTTCAGCGAGCGGTGGTACGCAGATTAGCACTGGTGTTCTTGATTTGGGAAAGTTCAAGAATAATGGTATGGGTTCCACCGATTATAAGGCTAATAGCGGTAAAGGATATTGGGCCTTCAACAAAGACCAAATTACCGATGTTCAGGATGTTGCTATTTATAATGGTGCAACGGCTGTCACACCTGAGGTTGTAACCGTAGATGGCGACAAGTATTATGTGGCAGCCACCAATGGCGACTATTATGTTGAGGCTCCGCAGAAGTTCCGCATCGTTGGTGCCACGCTCAACTTCCTGCGCCGTAGTCTAAACGAAAAGTCTTATTCTGTGACTGAGGCAACAAGCATTGAAAGTGGCAGCGAATATCTTTTGGGTGATGGCAATGGCAATTACTTGAACCTCAATGGCTCATCGTTGACCAATGGCACAGACATGGCAACCGCCACGAAGTGGACGATAACCAGCAGTTCTTCTGGTTACACCATCAAGAGTGGCAGCTATTATCTTATTGGGAATAATGGGAATTTGTCAACTTCTAATTCTAATAATAATGTTTGGAATTATTCTTCATCCAACAAAGGTTTTTATCAAACTTCAAGGAATAATGATTATTACATACGCTATAATAATAGTGCTTGGGAGGCTTCTACCACAAGTTCTTCTTTGGCAAAGCCGTATGTGTTGACGGTAACAACAACAACCATTGTGGCTGGCGACTTCAAGGCTACGCCTTATGCGCGCGACAATAGCGTAATGGAGGGGCACCAGCTTAAGGATGGCGATGACGCTTACACGGTTGAGCTGTCCAACCTCAACAACGACGCTATCCACTTCAGCATAAGCGACTTGGCGGAGGGTCAGTCGGCTCTCTACAATGTCAACCTCAAGCTTATGCCGCTCAATCCGGAGGTGCAGAACCTGTCGGTGGCAAGCAAGTTTGGCAGCGACAAGATACAAAACGCCACCTCGTTTAAGTCTGTAAACTACGTGTTCAATGATGGCGAGGCGGTTACGCTGTTGGCTCCCGAGGGGCAGAGCACGTGCAGCGTTGACTTCCTGAACGCCTACAACGAGGAGGGAACGCTGTGGTACTCTGGTGGAGGAAACGAGAACACGCCGCAGGGTGGCTACTCAAACTATTTCCTCGTGAACAGCGAGGCTGACCAGGGCGGTGTCACGGACGTGCTGCTTGATGTCACCAAGAGTCCGCGTACCGAAGCCACGCAGGCAGGAACCAACGGGCTGAAGTTCACCAACATAGAGGAACTTTACAACACCAACCTTAAGGACGAAGTGGCTAACGGCCCTGAGAAGCTCATAGACAATCCTTTCAGCAAGGAAGAGGCTGGCTACGCCGAGGCAACGCTCGATGTTGATGGCGCCGCAAAGACTTTCTACATTTACTCCGCCGACCAGCCTACGTTCAATATCATGCCTGAAGGCGCAGGCGTAAAGCACATCGACTACCGCTATTACACGCTGAAGGTGGCTTGCAAGTCGCAGAAGGAAAAGCCGGCCGTTACTATAACGCCGATATACCATGAGACGCTGAAGGCGCAAAACCACAAGAACACGGCCATCGCGTCAGACGGCGGAACGGCTGACAAGAGCCTCACGTTCTATGGCGTGACCGTGAAGGCAAAGCTCGCCGAGGGCGAGGGCCAGGCGCAGGGCTACCTCACCAGTAATGACATCGTTGAGGCTATAAAGACCGCCGTGGCTGACAAGGCAAAGGAGGATGCCGGGTTCAAGTTTAAGGAGGGCGACGAGCTGCGCGGATGCCTTTACATTGACATGAGCAGCCTGAGGCGCACCGACAACGATGCCTTTGACGACGTCTTCCACCTCTCCACGGCTGACAACTGCCTCTACTTCATGTACAACGGCTTCTCGCGCGAGAACGTCACGAACACCATGGCTCTTGCTGCCGATGGCAAGACGTTTGAGGCAGACGGCAACGTGGTGGTGTACGACCAGCAACCGTTCTTCTCGCCATACGACTTCAACACCGCCCAGTACACCGTGACCTACGAACGTGAGGGCACCGTGCAGAAGGAAGGTGGAGTGAAGGAAAGGGTGAAGAACATGGCGGTGGTGCTGCCTTTCGACGTGAGCCTCGACGGCAGCGGCAAGCTGAAGACGGCAAGCGACGCTACCGACAACAACGTGACTTACCACAACATTACGTCATCGGGCACGCTTGAAGGCGTTGGCAACCAGGGACAGGGACTTACCTACGGCATCCTGGCAGATCCTGCCACGGGCGTGACAACGGCAAACGCCAACAGCCCTTATTATGTCACCACTGAGGGCGACGGTTTCACATACAACATACATGGCGCGCAGTTCCGCAAGACGGGAACCGTGGCTTCCGACAACAATGTCAGCTTTGCCGACATGACACGTACTAATGGCACGTGGACAGGCCACGGCACCTACGCAGGCGTGCAGCCAAAGGCTGGTAAGGCACAGGATGCGCTGAAAGGCATGTGGTACTTCTCGCAGGATCTTTTCTGGAACGCCGACAACCTCGTCAACAACGATCACGTCAACATACGTCCGTTCCGCGCTTACTTCACCACCACCGACAAGACATCCGCTTCACAGGCAAAGGTGGTGTTCAGCCTCAACGACATAGTGACGGGCATCGGCAGCGTGGCTTCAGGCAACGGCAACGGGCTTGCTGTCTCGGCTGGCAGGGGAAGCCTGACCCTTACGGCAGGCGGCGCAACAGGCTTTGGCGTTTACACGGTGGCTGGCAGCCTCGTGGCAAAGGGCGCTCTTTCGGCTGGCGAGAGCCGCAGCGTGGCACTTCCGCAGGGAGTTTATGTCGTCAATGGTGTTAAGGTAGTAGTGAAATAAACAAAACTTGAACATATAAAGTTATGAAAAAAGAATATATTATCCCGAAGATCAACGTCTTCGCTCTCATGGACGAGCCTCTGTTGCAGGTGGTTAGCCTCAAGGAGGATATTGATGGCGACGCCAAAGAGAATCCATTTACGGATTTTGAGAACGGTGCCGATGCCCTGCCCGATGACTGGGGAGTGAGAGACTTTGGCCCCTGGAATGACTGATGATTGTATGAACAAAAAAAAGTTTACATTTCTATCTCTTGTGTTCCTCTGTCTTGCCTTGTGCAGGGCAGAGGCTCAATCTGTTTTATTCAAGAGCACTACGGCAGCAAACAACCACTTCCGCATTCCGTCGATAGTTCGCCTTAACGACGGAACCTTGATGGCTATTTGCGATTCGCGCCAGAGCGCTGGAGCGGATGTTGGTTCTGGTTGGATTGACATTATCTGCAAGACTTCGAAGGACGATGGTAAGACGTGGAGTGACAGAGAAAGCGTTGCTACGCACGTTGAGAACGCAACTGGGTTTAACAAGGCTTTTGGTGATGCTTGCACGGTGGTTGACCGCGAGTCGGGAGACATCTTGCTTATGGCGGCAGCTGGTGAGGTTTCTTTCTTGAGTTCTACTACGAAAAACCGTGTTGCGCGCATCGTGTATTCCAGCCAAACGGGTACGTGGTCTGAACCGGTTGAGGTTTCTTCAGAGTTGTTCAAGAGCGATAGTGACGTTTCGCATTTCTTCTTCAGCAGTGGACGTATGATCCAAAGTACAAAAATCAAGAAAGGCAAGTATTATCGTCTTTATGCTGGAGTCAATACCCGTTCTTCAAATGTTAGTATTGGGAGTAGCCGTGTGGTTTATTCCGACGACTTTGGACAGACGTGGAACTACCTTGGTGGCATTTCTGCGAAACCCATAACGTGGGGTGATGAGTGCAAGGTAGAGGAACTTCCAAACGGCGACATTATGCTGAATGCGAAATTGAAGTCGGGAGAGAATGTAAACGGCAACGGCGTTGGGCGTGGTTTCAATATATTCAGGTTTACCGATATTATGAATGGAACTGGTTCTTGGTATAGTGAGCCTGTTCATTCGGGACAGACTGATATTGATGGCGAGACGCTGTCGGGAGGCTCTGACGCAGAGTTGCTGTTGGTGCCTGCAAGACGCACGAGCGACAATGAGCAGGTTTATGTCCTCTTGCTGTCTTCGCCAATGTCAACCACTCGCGAGAAAGTCGGAATCTATTACAGGGAGCTGTCAGCTTCATACACTGAGTTGAGCCAATACAAGAGTGGCTGGAAAAAATATTCTGTCACAACGCAGGCTTCTGCTTATTCCACCATGGTGCTTGACAGCAAGGGCGACGTGGCTTTTTGGTATGAGAGGGATTGGAATGGCTCTGAGGGTTACGACATGGTGTTTCAAACCATCAGCCTTTCCGACATTACCGGTGGAGCTTATGTTTATTCCGCCGGCACGAAAGGCGAATACATTACCACGTCAGATCCTGCTTGGGGCGCGCCCGTTAGTGTGGATGCCCCGGCTTTCTCTGTCAATTCCGGCACTTACTCAAGCGAGTTTGCCGTTGAGCTGACATGCGCCACTGACGGTGCCACCATTTATTATACTACCGACGGCAGTACGCCGACGGAGCAAAGCACAAGATACACCGGGCCGATAACCATCGGGGCGGCAACCATACTGAAGGCCGTTGCCGTGGATGCTGACGGAAACAAGAGCCGTGTGGCGTCAGCCTCTTACAGCATAGTCGCGCCCGAGGACAACGACCAGAGCAAGCTTGGCACAACCATTTCTCTCGATTACAACTCAAGCCACCAGCTGTTCTCAAACGGCGCTAACGGGTCTGTCATGGCGAACCAATTTTTCAGCTACCTTCGCCATGACATAGCACACGTGCAGATGCTTTCGTCGAGCACGAGTACGCTTTCCACCGAGGGTGCCGGAGTTTTCAAGAAGATTGACAACAACATGCTCTTCGCCGAGCTTGACGTTGACGGTTCTGGCGCCGGGCATTATCTCCAGATAAACAACGGTCTGACAACGGCAGGTCGGCAACCTTACTGCTTCGTGGCAATTGTTGCGCCAAAGGGGTACCGCTTCACGCGCTACCAGATGGAGGTGCTGCCTGACCATTCTACGACTGGCGCCACGATTGCGCGTTACACGTACAAAGAGGATGGCACTGAAGACCTGGCTGGCGACAGCATTGCCGTTGCCTCGGGAATGTCTCCGTGGGATGTTAGCTTGCGAAATGGCACCAACGTGCTTTATTTCCGTTTCAACTGCAACACCACGGCATCCGGCGTGCCGGTAACCCTGAAATCGCTGAAGCTGACCTACGTCATCGACGACCCGTTCTCGGCGCAGCTGCCCGATGCCAACGGAGGCTTGGACATGCACACGGGCCTTCTCGACCTTGGCACGTTCTCAAACAACAAGGAGGATGGCCATACGTCAGCCAATGGCGGCGATGGATATTGGTCGTTTGACGATGCCAGAACCATAACCGACGAGCAGAGCGTGAACATCGTGAACAAGGCAGGCGAGAAGCAAACGGAGGTGGTAACGGTTGATGGCGGCAAATACTTCGTGGCTGCTGCCAATGGCGACTACTACATTGAGGCTCCGCAAAAGTTCCGTGTCGTGGGCGCAACGCTCAACTTCCTGCGCAGCGACGCAAAGGGAAAGACCGAGGTGACATACTCTGATTATACGCCTTCGACATCTGCCAATGGCGATGTTATCGTTATCGGAACCTCAAGTGGGGTTTACCTTAATAACAATAACGGAACCATTGAGGCTGGTACGAGCCTGGAGAACGCAACAAGGTGGACGGTGACTTATGACAGGAACAGAGGTTATACCATTAAAAATGGCAATTATTATCTTTACATGGTTAATGAAACTGCTGCCATAAAGGTCGGAACGTCGGCGGCTTATTGGAATTATAGTTCTCAGTCAGGCTATGGATTTAGTTATAATCTGAATAGGTCAACTAAATACATTTATTATGGTGATGTTTGGGGCTTTACTTCGAATGCAGGAAGCTCAAATGCTTTGTTGAAAAAAGTAACAATTGATAGCGATGGAATAAATTATTCCGCCCACGACTTCACCGCCACGGTTTACAACCGTGAGAATACTGACCCTG
>CAZEEP010000006.1:44083-51764 GCA_964511295.1 uncultured Prevotella sp. | reverse complement strand
TATTCCGCCCACGACTTCACCGCCACGGTTTACAACCGTGAGAATACTGACCCTGCCGCCAACGGAACGAACGAGCTTACCTCAGCCCGGAAGGAAGCCACGGTAAGCGTGACCGACTTTAACAACGATGCCGTACACTTCAATATCGCAGGGCTGGCATCGGGCACAGCCGCGCTTTACAATGTAAGCCTAACGGTGTTGCCGTTAAACCCTGAAGTGCAGACGTTGAAGGTGGCGGCGAAGTATGGTTCCGGCGTAGTGGGAGCCAACGAGGTCACTTCGCTAAACTACATTTTCAACGAAGGCAATGACGTAAACGTGCTTGTGCCGAAGAATGCTGGAAGCTCGTTCCACATGGTGTTCCGCGATGCGGAGAATGAAGAGAAGACGCTGTGGTACAGCACCGGCGTGAACAACAACAGCACCTCACGGGGTGGTTTCTCAAACTATTATCTCGTGGGAAGCGAAGCCGACATAAAGGGTACGGCTGACTTGACTCCGTTCCCTGACGTGCGCGTCAGCTCTGACGTGGTAGGCACGGTAAAGTTGCCTGCCACGAATATTGCCGATGTGTTTGCCGGCAAGGCAGCCGAACTCAAGGACAACGAGTTCGTGAAGACTGCTGCTGAGTTTAAAGAGGTGTCGCTTGCCGACAATGAGAGCCGGGAGGTTTATGTTTATTCCGCCGACGTGCCTACGTTCCGCATAATGCCTGAGGGCACGGGGCTGGGGACGCATATCGATTACCGTTACTACACCATAAAGGTGCGCCCCGTGGTGGAGAACGAGAAAGCGGTGGTGGCAATTACCAAGATATACGAGGAGACGCTGAAGAGCGCGCCCCACAAGACCGAGGGCAACACGCTGGGTTCCGACGGCGGCACTGTTGACGACAAGCGCACGTATGTCGGCGTTACCGTTACGTCGGAGACTGAAAACGCCAGTCAGGCGTACGGCGTGCTCACAAACGAGGAAATAATAGAGGCTATTGGCGACGCACTGAAAGCCAACGACTACTATGGTTTCGACGAGAAAGACCCGTATCGTGGCATCCTGTATGTTGACATGAGCGGCTTGACCACGGTGACCAACAAGACCGATGCCGACGGCGTGAACCTCTGGGACACGTTCCACAAGGCTACCGCCGACAACTGCCTCTACTTCATGCCGAAGGGCTTCCAGCGCAAGGTAGGCAACACGCTCCGCAAGACAGACAGCGGCTTTGAGGCTCTGGGCGACGTGGTGGTTTACGACCAGCAGCCCTTCTTTACGCCTTATGGCTTCGTGACGGGAACATACACCGCCAAGTATGAGCGCGAGGGCACGGTGGAAACGGCATCGGGCGACCGCAAGGCAACGGTGAAGAACATGACGGCGGTGTTGCCGTTCGCCATTTCGCTCAACGACGCAGGCAATCCTATGACTGCCGGCGACGTGGTGGACGCAACGGTGACGTTCCGCGACATCACGGGCTATGGCGAGGTGACGGGCGTAGTGTCAGGGGGCGCTGCCGCCACGTATGCCATGCTGGCAGAGAGCGTTGCCGACGGCGTTGCGAACGCCAACCAACCATATTATGTGACGTCAACCACGCCTGGCTTCTCGTTCAACATCCTTGGAGCCAAGTTTGAGCCTACGGGCAGCGTAGCTGCCGGCAAGGGCGTTGCTTTTGCCGACCTGAAGCGCGCCACTGAGCCAGCCTCCGGCTACGAAGGAGCGTGGACGGCTGTGGGAACATACAGCGGCGTGCAACCACTGAAGGCAGACAACCTGTGGTATTTTGCTTCGGATTGCTTCTGGAAGTCGGGCGCGCTCAAGCAGAACAACCACGTCAACATTCGCCCGTTCCGCGCATATTACACCACCGATGGCAACACGGGCAACGGCGCCAAGGCAGGCGTGGTGTTTGACGCTTCTGCCCTTGGCTCGGTGACGGGCATAAGCGATGTGGTGGCAGGCAATGGAGCCTTGACGGTCAATGCAGGCAACGGAACGATAACCGTTACCGCCGGCAGCGCGACGACGCTCAGGGTCTGCACCGTGGCTGGCCAACTGGTGGCGGAGGGCAGCCTCGCTGGCGGCGAGACACGCCGCTTGGCGGTGCCGCAGGGCGTTTACCTTGTCAACAACGTCAAGGTTGCCGTCAGGTAATTTTTCCCTGATACTTTTTTTATTTTTTCATATACATTCACTTGCCCTTGCGTGCGTCGTGAGACGCGTGCAAGGGCCTTTTCTTTGAATTTCTTTAGCAGCCAACAGTCTTCTGCCCAAAGCGAAAGAAACATAGCGAGTTACGGCTTCAGGTGGCGGCTGGCAAGGAAAAAGGCTTTTGTCGGGAATGAAGTTTTTTGTGGCAATTACCTGCCTTTTAACTTATTTTTAATGGCAATTATAATTACTGAAACCTAACTTTTGCGTAACTTTGCAGCTGTAAGAAAAAATAGAAAAAGTAATAGTATAGTTTTATGAGTTTTGTTTTTCGTTTAAATGTCGTGCTGTTGGCGACATTTATGTTTGTAATGCCTGCTACGGCTCAGGATGATAGTAATCCTGCCGGGGGGGGTAACAGTTTAGGAAAAGAGCAGTATACAAATCTTGAAGATTTTCCCGGTACGGATGTGCTGTCAGCTACAGCCGATTTTTTTGTTACCGGTGGCGCGCGGCCTGGCAGCATTGGCACGCCGACGGAAGATCAGAGAAAAAAGATTTTCGTACTTTATAATGTAGGTCAAAAAAGATTTTTGACTTCCGGGGGAGTTTGGGGCACGAGCGCCTCGCTTGGCAACGTGGGCATGTTTTTATGGATAGAAAAAACCGACACGGAAGGCAAGCTGAACCTGCACACAAACCAAACGGCTGTAAACGATGCGATTGACGATGCCGGTGGTGGGATAGTAGGCTATTTGCAATATGATTCGAGCGGAAAGCCTGTTGGAACATATATGGATTCGAGAGCCACACAGGATGGCACAGGAGGCGGATGGACTTTCACAAAGGTAGCAATTCCCAACAATCATAATATATATACATTAAGCACCACGGTAGGCTCTGCGACTTATTATCTTACAGCCGTTCCTGATGATGGCAATGGCAATTATGTGCAGTCTCTCACTTCTGCGCCTGCTGATGATAATGGCCATTGGAAGGTTATTTGCCTTGCCGACTATATTGAGCTTTTCAATGTCGCACCGTCTGACTTGACAAGCCCTACAGACGCGACATTCCTTATTCGCGATGCCAGTTTCAGCGTGAACAACAGATACCTTACCGAGTGGCAGGTGGAGGGAGATGGTACAGAAGACTTCAGGTTTGGAACAAAGACTTTGTTCAAAAGAGGACAAACAGCTATGCGTCCATCTACTCCTGGTTACAAGAATTCCCAAGAGTATGAAAATTGGAGAGTGTTATCATTAACTCCTTATAAAAATCAATATATACAGCGTGACTATGGTGCATATTACGATGCCTATACTGAAAGCAACAAGGCAGTAGAGCTTTATCAGGACGTGACGGTGGACAGGGATGGCTGGTACATAGTGTGCTGCAACGGTTTCAGCAATGCCAATACCGAGAGCTCTACTTTTGCAAAGCTTCGTGCCAGTGAGATTAAAGACGACGGCGAGACGGAAAATGCAGTCTCTACGCCGCTTAACCCTATTACCAACGACGAGATAACAAGTAAAAACCTTAAGGGGAACGACTGGACAAATGCCGGTAAGGCGTTTGCCGAAGGGCAGTATGTGAACCAGGTGATGATACACATCAATAACGGCAACCACAATTCTGACGCTTCAAAGGCAGGAGGCACTATACGCCTTGGCATGACGGTGACGGAACACGATGCTGTTGCTGACGAGTGGACGGCTCTGGACAATTTCCGCTTGCTCTATGCCGGCGACACGCAGGCGCCTGACCTCGTGCTTGACGAGGAGGACACGGGACTTGACACTCTGTACCACACCACCGACGTTTACGCCAATTCCACGCTCCACCTGAACCGCAAGTTCACGCTCGGCAAGTGGAACACGCTGGTGCTGCCCGTGAACCTGACGCGCAGCCAAGTGAACGATGCCTTTGGCGCGGAAACACAGGTGGCTTACTTGAAGAACCTTACCGGCAATTCAATGCAGTTTGAGAAGGTGGTTGACAAAGCCGGCGGCGACGTGCTCATTCAGGCTTATCATCCATACATCATAAAGCCGACGAAGGATCCGGGCGAGACTCCGGAGTACAGGACACCAAAGCTCACTGCCACGGAAGAGGGCTGGAGCGGCGAAGGCAACACCCTTACCCTGCACGTGAAGGCAAACCACTATATCATTCCTATGGTGACGCTTGACCGCGCATTGCTTAAGAGCACTGACTATCTTGACCCCTCTGACTGGACTGTCGCTTGGAATGCCAATAACGAAGGCCACCAGGCTGTGTTCGCGGACGGGACCGTTGACGCAAAGGGAACAATGGGAATGACTTACGAGGTCGCCACGGATGGTACGGGAAAGATAATAGAGGGGCGCGACAATCTCTCTAACGATTACTACATGTCACGGGGCGCGATGTACCGTGTGCCGTCGGGGAAGGTTTATGGCTTGAAGGCTTTCCGTGTATGGTTTGAGCAGGGCGCCAAGGGTTCGTCGGATGCAAAACCCAAGGCTTTTGTAGACGATGACGAGCTTTCGGTGTTCGACAATGGCGGCACTACCGGCATCACCTTCGTATCAAGTAACGGAGTCTCTGAAAAAGCCGCGGCGGCCGAGGGCGTCTACAGCATTAGCGGCAAGCGCGTGCGCAATGGCAACGGCACTGAGGGATTGCCGGCTGGCGTTTATATTGTTGGCGGAAAGAAAATTTTGGTTAAGTGATGATTTTTCAGATAAAGAAATGAAGAAGAAATATATTAAACCACACGTTAAGGTGATTGGATTGAACGATGATTTGTGCTTGGACAGGGCGTCTGTTGGTCGCACTGACCCTAATAATGGCTTCAATACCGACGAGACCTTCAACATAGACGAGGACGGCACGCCGGATGGCTCTGACCCTGACAAATGGTATGACAACCCTATAAATTGGGGTGGCGATTGATGCCTTGCGCATACTTTGACTAAGTACAGGATTCTTTTGAACTTTTGGGGTGTATCAAAATTCTATAGAAACTCTCAATAACTTGCAGGGGCGGCCACGAGTGCCGCCCCTGCAAGTGTAAAAGAGCCGATTGGTGGATTTTGATACGCGCTCTTTTAATATAAGGGAAGTCAAATATGCGCCTGGCTTTGGCGGCAATGTACCTGTTGCCGGCGCTTATTCGCTTTCATTTTCATTTTCAACCTTCATTCCGATGTCTTGCAACAACTTTATTGCATCGACATATTGTGCTATGCCTACGGACACATCCTTGGCAGCCTTCATTGCCATAACAACCGTCTGGGGGCGGTGCACAACGTCGCCGGCTGCGAAAACGCCTGCACGTGTCGTCATGCCGTAAGGCCTCTCCTTAACGATGACATAGCCCTTGTCGTCTACATCGATTCCTTTGGTGGTAGAGACGATGCGGCTTGCCGGCTTGGAGCCTATCGCAAGGAATACACGGTCGAAGCTTTCTACCTTTTCTCCCTGCGGGCCTTGCAGGCGTGCGGCTTTTAGATTGCCGTTTTCATCGCCAATAAACTCTACGGCGTTCGTCTGCCAAACAAATTTTATGCCTTCTTTTACCGCGTCGTCATACTCGCTCTGTATGGCAGGCATCTCCTCCCGGGTCTTGCGGTAGATGACGGTAGTGTCCGCGCCAAGGCGGATGGCAGTACGGGCTGCATCCATAGCTACATTGCCACCCCCGATAACTGCCACCTTCTCGCCGGGGGTGACAGGAACCATGTTCCTGCCGATGGCTCCCTCGTTGAAGGCATTGACATTATGAAGAAGATACACCGACTGGCTTACGCCGCGCAGGTTTGCTCCCGGCACGTTCATCTCGTGGGGCAGAGCCGTGCCCGTAGCCATGAAAATGGCATCGAAACCTTCGGCAAAGATGCTGTCTACGTTTACGCCTTCCTGACCGACAAGTGTGTTCAGGCGGAAGTCTACACCGAGTGCCGCAATCTTGTTGATTTCCTTGCGCACGATGTCTTTCGGCAGGCGGTATTCGGGAATGCCGTACATCAGAACTCCGCCCGGCTCGCTTTGGCCTTCGAAGATGGTGACAGCGAAGCCCTGGCGGGAGAGGTCGCCGGCAACGGTGAGTCCTGCCGGGCCTGAGCCTATCACCGCAACCTTTCCGCGGGTCTTTTGCGGGATTGGTTCGCGCGTAAGGTTCATGTTGGTGTCGAAATCAGCTATGAAGGCTTCCAGCCTGCCAATCTGTACAGGGTTGCCTTTGCGGCTCAATACGCAATGGCCCTGGCACTGCTTCTCGTGAGGGCAGACGCGGCCGCAAATGGCGGGCAAATTGCTCGTCTCGTTGATTATTTTCATCGCATTGCCGATGTTGCCCTTTGAGAGCTCGTGGTTGAAGTCTCTGATATGGTTGCTTATAGGGCATCCTTTCTCGCATTGCGGCACTTTGCATTGCAGGCATCGTTTTGCCTCGGTGATGGCTTCCAACGGCGTGAAAGGATGGTGAACTACTTTAAATTTATTATCCATAGCGTGTTTTTATGTTTCTATGCAATTTTGTTTTGCAAACGAAAAGTTACTGTTATGCAAATGTCGCAAAAAATATCAAGATACGCAAGTATTTCTCAAAGGAATTGGTAGCTGTGGATAATTATATGGCTTTTAAATGCCTTTGTTATGAAAATAAAAGGGTATCTTTGCAGAAAACAATGTGCTTATGGCAACCGTGTTGAACGAAAAACTTTTGGCACTGCTTCGGCGGCTTGCCGACAAATACGAGACGGCTGACTTCCTGAACGGCGACCCGTCGTGGTTTATGCATCAGGTGAGCGGGCGCGAGAACCGGGAGGTGATGGGTTTCCTCGCCTCGGTCTTGAGCTATGGGCGGCGCGATTTGTTCTTCCCGAAAATACAGTATATGCTCGACCGAAGCGGCGGCGAGCCTTTCCGCTGGGTGCTGGAAAAGGCTTACGAGCGGGACATTCCCGCCGACGACCGTTGCTACTACCGCCTGTACAGCAACCGGATGATGCGCCGCTTGCTCGCCGCCACGCGGGAGCTGCTTGCCGAGTACGGTTCGCTTGGCGGCTTCGTCAAGGCAAAGTCGCCTGGCCGCACGACCCTTGAAGCCCTTACGGCTCTCTCTGCCCATTACCTCGGGCACGGCATAAAGGGCATGGTGGCGTCGCCGCGCACGAGCGTCGCCAAGCGTCCGTGCATGTTCATGCGGTGGATGGTGCGCCCGGGGTCGCCCGTCGACCTGGGGCTTTGGTCGGCGTTTATCGACAGAGGCACGCTGTTCATCCCGATGGACACCCACGTGTTGCAGGAGGCACGGCGGCTGGGGCTGATAAACAGCAAGTCGGCAAGCTGGCACACGGTGGAGCAGCTTACCGACTCGTTGCGCGAGGCTTTTCCCGACGATCCCGTGCGGGGCGACTTCGCGCTGTTTGGCGTGGGGGTGGACAATGATAATTTATGATAATTGCCGGCAATTGCCGGTAATTGCCGGTAATTGCCGTTATGAGAAACGTAATATCTTTTTAAGCAGCAATTGCCAGCAATTACC
>CAZEEP010000006.1:0-43983 GCA_964511295.1 uncultured Prevotella sp. | reverse complement strand
GGCAATTTTTTTATATGAATATTCGCCTTCAGCGAAGCGAGTCCGATTGGTCGTAAAGACCGGATTTCAAATAATTTATTATTTGCCTTTTCAAGGCAATCGGTCGGCCGCAATGGCCGTCCGTGCAGTGTAAGAAAAGCGATCGTATGGTCTTGGTACGCCGTCCGTGCAGTGTAAGAAAAGCGATCGTATGGTCTTGGTACGCCGTCCGTGCAAATGTAAGAGAACCGATTGTCGGATTTTGACGCTGCCTCCTATTTTGCTTTTTGTTTCGACAAAGCATCTTTCATGTTTTGGTAAGCCCGCTTGAAGTTATCGTCCGAGGCATCAGGGCGCAGCCGCTCCAGCCATGCCAATCCACGGTCTATGGCTTTGGTGTCAGAGCTTTCGCGCAGGTAGGTCAGGTTCAGCCATACGAAATAGAACCACGTTTCGGAAGTGAGCGTGCCGTTCTTGTCAGCCTTGTCCAGCCCGTCGAGCATGGCGTTGTAATCGCCGCGTTGCACACAGTCAACCATATTCAGCAGTGCCAGGTAGTAGTCTCGGCTCTTTTCTTGACTGCTTTCTTTCAACAGGGTGTTGAGACGGGCGAACTCTGTGCCCGGGAACTGTTCGGCAGGAATCCGTTTGCGGCGGACGAAGCTCATCACTGCCTGCCTGTAGATGCTTTCCAGCTTTTCGTCTACAGCCTCTTTGCCTACCGTGGCGCGGAACCTGTCGGCACGCCGGTTCATGTATTCGAACGGAGCTCCGTAAGGGTCGCTTACCTGGCTGCTCAGTATTTGCCAGGTCAGTTGGGAGTGGTCGTCGGCAGGGTCGATGTTTGCCAGGTATGCGTTCAGCACGCTGTCGCGCAACGGGAAAAGGCGTGCGGCTTGCAGTTGGTCGAGGTATTTGCTCACGATGGCGGCGTCTTGCTTGTTTTCCCGATAACGGGCGGCGATGCCTGTGAGGTTCTTGTCGTCGTCTAAAGCCTTTCGGGCAATGTCTACCAGCCACTGTGCGCCTTTCTGCGTTCCCACCATTCGGTAGACCATCTTCTGCGTGTGAGGGTCGATGAACAAGAGTGTGGGGTAGGCGTTTACCTGATATTGCTTTGCCAGGTTGGGGCCTTCTCCTTTTTCCATGTCCATTTTCACGGAAACGAAATGGCGGTTGAAGAAAGCTCCCACCGTGTCGTTGGGAAACACGTTGGCGGCAAGCCATTTGCACGGGCCGCACCATGTGGTGTAGCAGTCCATGAAAATAAGCTTCCGGCTTTTCGATGCTTTTTCAACGGCTTGCCGGAAAGTCGTTTCGCTGCTTTCGAACTTGATGCCCTGTGCGCGGGTGGAAGAAATAGTGGCGCTACAAAGTGCCGCCACTATTATGACTATATGTAATATGTGCCGCATGTGATATTACATTACTTCTTTGTAGCGCACGTCCTTGATTTTTGCAAAGCCCTTGAACTCCCATGTGCGGTCGGCGTTGTTCTCGTCTTTGTCTTTCTTAAGGGTCAGCGTCAGTCCTCCTCCGCCCGTTTCGTAGAAGCGCAAGATGCCGCCGTTGTTGTCGGTGGCGGAAGAATCGTAGGCGCCCACGATGAGTTCCTTTTCACGGGCCAGATAGATGTTGCGTGTCGCTTCATCCATGTTCTTCATGAAGCTTGAGCCTATTTGGCTTCCCACTCCCCACGGTTCGTCGTAGCGGTTGAATTTCAGCATGGTGACTTCTTCGTTTGCGCCGAGGGTTATTTCGGAGGTTGCCTTCGTGCTCAGGTTATAAGAATAAATCTTGTTTTGGCAGGCATAGTAAATCACGGAATACTGGGAGCTGGCGGCAAAGCAGGTTGCCTTGTCGAAGTTGGGAGCCTGGATGTCCTCGAAGGCGTCCAGCTGCCTGAACTCGTCCGTAATGACATCTATGGCATACACGTGGCGTTTGTTCCCGTCTTGCATGATGCAATATACGGTACCCGACGGACTGGCGGTGTTCAGCATGCAAACCAAGTCCATGCCCGTTTGGAAGCTGAATTTCTTTCCTTCGGCAGGGTCGGCGAGAGGAGTGCATTTTTGGGTGATGCCTTGTGGGTCGTCGTCGGTTTTTCCTATGCTTTCGTCAAGGCCTTTGCTGCTCCACTTGATGAAGCGTTTGTTGTCAGTGTCGTAAAGCAGAGCGTTGCCGTATGCCGTGCTGAGGCCGTCAAATCTCAGCTCGGTTGCGCCCACGTAGGGCGCTATCTTGTATTCGGGCGTTTTGCCTCGGGCGGACGTGTTGACGGGAAGTTCGAATGCGCCTGCCATGTCTGTAGCCCGGCAGTTCATGGCGTAGGCGTTTCCTTCCTTCGACGTTATGATGATGGCGTTGGGGCGGCCATAGGAGCAGAACGGGATTACCGTGTAGGAGACCGGGTGGTCCGTCGTGGGAGCCAGGAACTGGTTTGTCTTCAGCTCGTCGGCAGGCGTGACGGAGGTTATTTCTCCGTAAGCCCTGTCGTCGGCGGTCGGGATGAGATAGGCTCCGGTCTCTGTCAGCATCACCAGCTTGCTGCCGAAGTTGGCGTATGTCCTCACGTAGCCAATCTGAGTGGCGTGGTACATTGGCGGAACGTCGCTCTCCGTGCGCAGGATGTCGTGTGTGGGGATGATGCGGCCTACGGAGATTTGCGATAGCATGTCCATGCGCGCCTTCTCGTCAGGGCCTTCGTTGCAAAGCACGAGCCAGCCTTCGGAAGTGATGGTGGTGGCGCGGAGCGTGAACGGGCAGACGGTCTGCACGCCGGTGCGGTTGTCGGTCACGGCGAAATAGCAGTTGTGCGTGCCTGCGCTGAGGGTTGCCAGGAGGTAGAGGTTCTTTGTATTGCCCATTTCCACCCAGTTGCCTTCAGAGTCTTTCCGCTTGTAGGTGTAAGAGTAGTTGGGGTCGTCGTCGCTGATTACGCCTTCTATAGCCGAGGTTACGGTGGGCTTTATGTCAATGTATTCGGCTCCTGCCAGCAGTGCCGTCTGTGCCGGAATGCTTTCTATGGTAAGCACGTTCTTCTCGCTGTAAGTGTAGTTGCCTTTGTCGTCTGAACATGCGCTGAAAGCTAACGGCGTGCATAGTCCCAGGGCAAGGATGAGTTTGGATATATACTTGTTCATTGTCAGTATCGTTGTTATTGTTTTACGTTCACATTGTCGTAATTCACTTTGTAGCTGTCTCCCAGCTGCATGTAGCTTCCGTCCTCGTCGTAGACGGGTTCTCCTGCATCGGCTTTCTGCTGCAAGTCTTTCTGAAGCGTAGTGGCGTAATAAGGCATGCGCGCTTTCGAAATCTTGTTGTTCGCCCATTCCCAGTCGTTTGTGGTAAAGCCGAAGAGGTTGTTGATGTAGGCGTACTTGGTTGCCGTCCATTCGCCGAAGAAAGTGCCTGCTCCCACGCGGTCCCATTGGCTGGGTCTCTGATAAATCTCGTCGATGACGAAAGTGAATCGTGAGCCGTCGATGGTGTCGGCCGTGGTGTTGGACCATACGTTGGTGGACTTGTAAGCTTTCAGGATATCGAAGTTCTCGTTGGGTTCCAGGCGCAGGGTCAGCTTCTTGGCTTCCTTCTTGATGTTGGCGCTGCGCAGGAAGCGTACGCCGATGTAACCGTAGTTGTCGCCCGCCTTTATTTTCAGCGTGTCGAGGTTTATCTCGTAGTCTTCGCCGGCTATCATGGTGGTGTTTTCATCGTCCACCGTCACTTTGCATGCGCGGTCGTGGCCGGCGATGTTCCCCATGAGTTTCACCGTGCCCCTGAACACTACTGAAGTCCAGTCCAGGTCGCGGTTTACGAAAGAGAACTTGATGGACGTGGAATACCCCTCGGATCCGTTTGCCCCTGAGGAGGTTTGTTCTTGGAAATATATCTTGGCGTTGTCCGATTCGTACACGTCGATGGTGTCTTCCTTGCAAGACGAGACGATGCTTGCAATGGCAAGAATCGGCAGTATCCATTTTATTTTCATATTCGTATCGTTTTTATTTGTGATTAACGGTTGTTCAGTTCGCTTTCGGGCAGCGGGGCCACGAAGCGTTTGGCTTTTTCTTCGTCTGTGGCATGGTCAATGTAGTCGTGGCTGGGTGGGAACCAAGGCAATGGAGACGGTGTGACCACATCTATTTCCTGACGGCCGTTGTTGTCGTTGTCGAAACCAAGGTTGCGGCGCTTGAAGTAGAAGAACTTCTGCCCCTCGCCCACAAACTCGCGTACGTACTCGGTGGTTAGCAATACCCAGAAAAACATTTCGGCGTTGCCGCTGTATCCCGGGCAGCCGCGAGAGGTGCGCACGGCATCGAGGTATTTCCAGCCGCTGGCAAGGTCGCCCGTCTTGGTGGCTGCCTCGGCGGCTATGTAGTAGGCTTCGCTCAGCTTGACGAGCGAGCAGAACGTACCGTAGAACTTCTGCACTTTCAGCACGCCCGACTCGTCTTCCTTGTTGCTTTCGGCGTTGTTCTTGTTCTGGTCGTTTATTTCCTTGAACTTGGTCAGCTTCATGCTCTGCCTGCCGTCCAGGGTCTCGCCCAGCTCCCATTGCGATTTCAGGCGGATGTCGTCGCCGTCGGCTCCGTATCCCTTGAACATTATTTCAGAGACATATCCGCTGCGCGGTATGAGCAAGCTGTTTCCGGTGTTGGCTCCGCCGAAGGTGTAGTCGTAGATGTCGCCTCTGTCTTTGTTATAATAGCCAAAGAGCACTTCGGTTGAGAACATGCGGTCAGGGTCGTTATAGTTGCCGAGCAGGGTTGCTTGGTCAACGGCCGGGAAGAACTCGCGCACCTTCGGGTCGTCGGTCAGCTTTCGGGCTTCGGCGAGGGCATGCTCGTAGTCGCCTCCCCACAGGTAGGCTCGTGCGGTGAGCAGCACTGTGGCGTAGTAGTTGAGTCGGAGCTGGCGGTAGCGCATGGAGTTGTCCATGTTCACTTCGTCGTATTCGGCTCTCGGGCCCTCGCTCACCACGGGGTCGGAGTCGAGCAACAGCTCCTCAGCTTCCTTCAGGTCTTTCAGGATGTGGTTCTCCAGCACGTCTTTCGCCGTTAGGATGGGCAGGATTTGCGGGTCGGTGTTGTCGTTGTAAGGGATGCCTCGTCCCTCGGGGCCGTTCTCGTAGACAGGGCCGAACAGGCGGAGCATGTCCAGGTGAATCATGGCCCGTGCGGCAAGCATCTCGCCCTTGAGCATCTGGTATTCCCTTTGTGGGAGGATGGCGTTGAGCCCGCGGGTCTCTATGTTTTCCAGCACCACGTTGATGTTCATGATGGTGGAGTAGGCGGCGTTCCAGGTGGAGCTCAGCGTGGAGGATACGCCTTCCTGGTTATAGTCCCATGTGGTGAGCGCGCGCAGATACTCGTAGTAGCTGCCCTGGTTGCTCTGCTCCACGGTGTAGTATTGGCCCAATATGTCGATGGCTTCGTAGGAAAGGGTTTTTCCGTAGAGCGACGAGCCTGCCATGAGGTTGTAGACGCCGTTCACGGCCGAATAGAATCCGTCTTTTGTAGCGAACTGCTGTTCTTCGCTTTGCTTGTCGTTGGGCTGGGTGTCGAGCCAGTCGGTGCAGCTGCTGCACATGGCGCCAAGAGCTACGGACAAGCCGATGATATATGTTTTCAATTTCATGATGATGCGTTGTTGTTAGAGGGTTAAAGAAAGGGCGAACGACACGCTGCGTGCGTAGGGATATGAGGTGCCGCGTTCCTGCTTGATGGTGGACAGGCGGAACAGGTCGTTCATGTAGGCGTTGATGCGTATGGAGCTCATGCCCATGCTGTGTGCCAGCTCGGGCGAGAATTCATAGCCGATGCGCAGCGATTCCAGCGACCATGAGTTGTCTTTCTGCACGAAGCGTGAAGACATGGGCGTGGACGTGGAGTTGGCTATGTTCTTGAATTGAGCGTGGTCGCCCGGTTTCTGCCAGCGGTCGTACAGTGCTCGCTTGTCCTGGTTGTAGATCAGCGAGGATGTGCTGATGTTCTCCACCTTGTTGAACAGTACCGAGTTGAACGAATAGCCGCCCGTGCGGTAGCGGAAGTCGGCGTTCATGGAGAATCCTTTCCACGAGAAGCTTGTTCCCAGCACGCCTTCCATCTTCGGGCGGCTGTTGGCAATGATGACTTCGTCATCGTAGGAGAAGTCGTAGGTGGTGGTTCCGTCTTTCTTGATGAATATTTCACGCCCCGTGGCAGGGTCGATGCCTGCCGAGCGCACGGCCCAGATGGCGTCGGGGTTGGCTCCGTCGTAGAAGCGTTTGGTAGATTTGTTTTCGCCCTCGCGCTCTTTCGAGTTGAACGATTCCAGCTGGTTGCCTATGCCCGAAAGCTTGCTTGTGCCTGTGCGGACAGTGCCTCTTACCGACCACCAGAAGCGGTTCTTCATGTTGCGGAAGATATAGTATGATGCCTGTCCGGTGAAGCCCTTGGAGGTCTGCTTGCCGAAGTTCTTGTAGATTTGGTTGTTCGTAGCTCCGGAAGAAGCAGGCATGTCGATGGTGATGAGCAGCGGGTCGGTGGTCTTATAGTAATAGTCGCCGACCAGCTTGAGGCGGTCGTTCAGGATGGTGATGTCGAAGCCTATGTTGCGGTCGAGCGTGGTCTGCCATTCCAGGTTGGGGTTGCCCAGCTGCGCAAGGGAGGTGGTCATGCCGAAGTAGTTGAACGAGTTGAAGTTGTAGCGGAACGTGGTGATGGTTGCCGACGACGAGAAGTTCTGGTTGCCCGGGTTGCCGACTGAGGCGCGTATTTTCAGCATTGAAATGCCGTCGAAGAGTTGGCGTATGAACTTCTCGTTGTGCAGGTTCCACGCCACGCCTACTGCCCATGTGTCGATGTAGTGCTTGTTGCGTCCGAATACCGACGAGCCGTTTACGCGGTAGCTGAAGTCGAGCAGGTAGCGGTTGTCGTAAGCGTAGTTGCCGATGGCGTATCCGCTTACGGAGCGGCTTGTTGTCTCGTAGTAGCTTGGCTTGCCCCCGTCGGGGTAGCCGTTGGCGAACGAGGGGAGGGTGTAGTCGCCCACGGGGAAGCCTACTGCCGAATAGCCTGTAGACTTGGTGTCGGTTTGGGAGAGGTATCCTCCCAGGGCGATGTTGAACGTGTGAACGTCCTTCAGCACCTTGGCGTAGGTGTATGTCAGCTCGCCTTCATACTTGTTTATTTTTGTCTCGTTGTAGCTGTATGAGCCGCGCTTGGTGTATTCTGTCTCGTTGTAGCGTGTGTCACGTGGCGAGGTGAACGATTTCGCGTCGTTGCCGGAGTGCGTGAGGCCGAAGCGCGCGCGTATTTTCATTTCGCGTGTCGGGGTGTATTCCATTATGAACTTGTCCGAGAGGGAGAGGCCTCCGCTCTTGTTGTAGCTGTTTTGCGCGGCGTTGTAAAGCGGGTTTGCAGCCCTGATGTCGTCGTTGTATTCGAGCCATTTCTCCACTTCGCCGTCTTCGTTCCTTTTCATGTAGTAAGGGTTGGCGTTGGCGTAGGATGAGAAAGCCACTATCGGGTCCTGGCTGTCGGTGTTGTCAAGATAGAGCTTGTTGGAGAATTGGAGCTTGTTCAGGCGGTAGGTGAGGTCGATGTTCCCGCTGATGTTGTTGCGCTTGGAGTCTTTCATGACGCCGCTGATGCCGTTGTAGGAGAGCCCCAGCCCGAACATGAACGCTCCCTCGCCGCCGTCGGCGTATATGGAGTGGCGGTGGTTGACGCCTGTTTGCAGCGGCTCGGACAGCCAGTAGGTGTCCACGCCTCGGGCTATGTCGGCAAGCTTGTCGTTGTACGACTGCATGAGGCGTATTTCCTGGTCGGTGGTGCTGAAGTTGCTGTAGCGTCCCACGAGCTTTTCAAATTCCAGCTTCTCTGATGCGTTCATGAGGTTGTAGCTGGTCAGGTCGGCCCACTGTATGTTGGCGTTGCCGTTGTAAGAGAGGTTGAGCTTGCCCGACTTGGGGCGTATGGTTTCCACCACCACCACGCCGTTCGAAGCCTTTGAGCCGTAGATGGCTGTTGAGGCGGCGTCTTTCAGGATGGTGATGGATGCTACGCGGTTCATGTCGAGGTTGTAAACGGCTTCGAGCGACGACTCGAAGCCGTCGAGGATGAAGAGCGGCTGGTTGGGGTCCTCGGCGAGCTCGTCGCGTGTGCTGATGAGGCTGGACTTTCCGCGTATCTCGATGTTGGGCATGCGGTTGGGGTCTGAGCCGAACTCGCTGTCCAGCACGTTGAATGCAGGGTCGAGCGTTTTCAGGCTGGCGATGACGTTCTGCGTGCCCACGGCTTTCAGCTCGCTGCCCGTGAAGGTGGATGCAGAGCCGGTGAAACTTTCCTTCATCTTGTTCACCACGCCTGTGACCACCACGCCTTCCAGTTCGTTCCGGTCTTCCTCCATCAATATTTTCAGCACGGCCTCGCCGCGGTAGGTCACGGTCTTTGCCTTCAAGCCGATTGACGTGAAGCTCAGCGTGGTTCCTTTGGCTATGGGGGTGGGGATGGTGAAGTGGCCGTCGGCATCGGTCACTGCCAGAGCCTTTTTGTTTTTTGCGTAGATGGTTACGCCCGGAACGCCTGCGCCCTCACTGTCCACCACGCGTCCTTTCAGCAGCGAGCTGGCTTGTTGAGAGGCTGACGCGGACGCTTTCTGCGCCTGGCCGTGTGCGTAACCGGTCACTGGCACTGACAAGGACAGCGTGCATGCCAATAGCACCGCATGTCCTTTCGATGTAAATCTTAGGTTCATGTATTTTTTTAAAATATGGTTAAAAGTGTTACGTGAAGTAAATAAGGGAAGGGGCACTTGCCGAATCGGCGTTTACCCCCCCTTGAATAATGTCAAGATTTGTAATCTGCCGTGTGTCTTCCCTGTCTCCGCCCGTCCCGTTTCGCCGGCGGGCTTTATGACGTAGTATTCCAGCTCGCCCATTGCCTCGAATTCCATTCCCGTGGTGTCGCGGAACGCCTTGACGGCTTTGCGCAGCGTGTGCTCGGGCGACGACTCCAGGGGCTGTCCGTCGCGGTTGAAAAACGAGCAGAGCATGCACAGTGTCGGCTCCTCGCTGAACGGGTCCATGAACGCCGTGGCGTAGCGCGGCAGGACGTAGAGGTCGGAGCTTGCCGCCTCTATGAAGGAGAACAGGCTGGAGCCGTCCACGCGCTCGCCGTTGGTGAGGATGGTGCGCAGGTATGCGAGGTCGGAGAGCACGAAGTTGAGGGTCTTCAGCCTGCCGTCTCCGCCCGGGTACATGAAGCTCACATGGCGGATGTTGTTCTTTCTTGCGAAGTTTATGATGTCTTCGCGTGTGAACTCTGTAGGTGTTTTTTTGCAGTTGCCCAATCACGCTGTTGGCGTTCATCGTGAGCTGTTCGTCATTCATGCGATAAAGAATTTTCAAGTTTTGACATAGGCTTTTTTAAAAAGCCGTTACAAAGATAAAGCAAAATTTGCAGACTGCCAAATATCTTTTCACTCTTTTTCTCGCATTTTTTAAAAATTATGAAATGGTTTATACGCGCGGTTTACGAGTCGCCCGATTGTTAATATTTTAACATGTCGGCGCGGCGGCAGGCAATGTTCGCAACTTTTTCTTTCTTTTCTACAATTTCTTTCTTCTTTGATTATTATATTTTTTATAGCTCAATATTTTATATTTAGACATACAAGTGCGAAAGTCGAAAAATTGGCGGCGGATTGGCGAAAAGAGTTTTGGCGAAAGTCGAAAAATTGGCGGCGGATTGGCGGGAAAAACTTTCTTTGTCTTTCTTTTTTGCATTTTCTTTCTTTTTATTTTTATATCTTTTATAGAGTCTTATATTTTTTATTATTAGATATAACACGTGCGCGAGGCGAAAAAGTTAGGCGGCGGATTCGCAAGTTTTGATGCTCTGTTTTTTTCATGAAACAAGTGCTTGAATCGTCGAAAAAGGAATAAATCTTTACAAAAAGCACCTCTTGAAAGAGCGATTTTTTGATGTTTTATTTGGAGACCTGTGGCTTTTTTCGTATCTTTGCAAAGTGAAAAGTCCAAGCGATGTGGAGGCTTGCAAAAGGCTTGGCACAGGCGGCGCGCGAGGCGGGCGCAAACGCCGCGCACGGCAGGCACGGGCGGCTGACGAGACAGGCGCGAGCGCCGCGCGCGGCAGGCAAGGACGGCGCAGGAGGCAGCTTGGAAAGGCGCGGGCGAGGCACGTCGGCGACACGGAGCACGCTTCAAAACCGAAAAAATATGAAAAATTGCACGACAGAGTGGCGCGGCGCGCTTCGTGCAGTCCTTTAACTTGGTATTCGTTTGAATTTATGATGAAAAGACAATTGGTATTTGCTTTGCTTTGCATATGCGCCATGACGGCTGTGGCGCAGACGGCGGAGACGTTCGTGCCTTACAAGGCTACCGACCTGCGGCTGCCCTCGGTGCCGCTGGTGGTGAACGACCCTTACTTCTCAATCTGGTCGCCTTACGACCGTCTCAACGAGGGCACGACGCGCCTGTGGGACAACGAGGAGAAGCCCCTCGAGGGAATGCTGCGCGTGGACGGCAAGACCTACTCCTTCATGGGCGCGAACGAGCGCGTGAGGCTGAAGACGGTTGCGCCGATGGCGGGCGAAAAGGCGTGGGAAGGAAAATACACCCGGCAGAACCCGGGCGACGGATGGCAGAACCCCTCGTTTGACGACTCGGCGTGGAAAACGGGCAAGGCGGCATGGGGCAGCGACGACTACAGCCACGTGGGCACGGGGTGGAAAGAGCTGAACAGCGACCTCTACGTCAGGCGCGTGGTGAACCTCTCGGCAGCCGACCTCGCCAAGGAGCTCTACATGGTCTATTCGCACGACAACATGATGGAAATCTACATCAACGGCAAGAAGATAGTGCAGACCGGCCGGGAATGGCTCGAGGGAGTGAGGCTGCGCCTCGGCGACGAGCAGAAGGCTTGCCTGCACGAGGGCGAGAACGTCGTTGCCGTGCACTGCCATAACGACACTGGAGGAGCCTACGCCGACTTCGGCATCTACGAAAACACCTACGGCGCGACAGGCACGGTGGAGCAGGCTGAGCAGACCGGCGTGGACGTGCTCGCCACCAGCACCTACTACACGTTCAGGTGCGGCCCCGTATACCTCGACCTCGTGTTCACGGCTCCTATGCTCATGGACAATCTCGAACTGCTGTCAACGCCAATCAACTTCATCTCCTACCAGGTGCGCTCAGCCGACGGCAAGAGCCACGACGTGAAGCTGCTGCTCACGGCAAGCCCGCTCATTGCCAACAACAAGGCGACGCAGCCTATGGAGAGCCGCACCATGACCGTGGGCGGAACGAAATACGTGCGCACGGGCACCATCGAGCAGCCCATACTCGCAAAGAAAGGAGACAACATCGGCATCGACTGGGGCTATCTATACCTGCCCGAGGTGAACGGCAAGGTGAGCCTCGGCGACGACCATCTGCTGCGCTCCACGTTCGTCAGCACCGGAACGCTTGCCGGGGGCGCCGACTACGTGCGCTCCTACTCGGTCGACAAGATGCCTACGCTTGCCTACTGCCACGACTTCGGAAACGTGACCGACGCGCGCAGCTTCGCCATGATAGGCTATGACGAGGTGCAGGACATAGAGTATATGTTCAAGCGCTATAAGGCACTGTGGGCACGCGACGGGCAGGTGACCATCTTCGACGCGTTCGACAACCTGCGCCGGAACTACGCGGACATCATGGAGCAGTGCCGCCGGACAGACCGCACGATCTACGACGACGGCATGAACGCCGGCAACAAGCAGTATGCCGAAATACTCTCAGCTTCCTACCGCCACGTCATTGCCGCCCACAAGCTCTTCCGCGACGACCGGGGCAAGCTGCTGTTCTTCTCAAAGGAAAACAACTCCAACGGCTGCGTGAACACCGTAGACCTGACCTATCCGTCGGCTCCGCTGTTCCTGCTCTACAACCCCGGCCTGGAGAAGGGCATGATAACATCTATCCTCGACTATAGCCTCAGCGGGCGCTGGACAAAGCCCTTCGCAGCCCACGACATAGGCACGTACCCCATTGCCGACGGGCAGGTGTACGGCGGCGACATGCCGCTCGAGGAGTCGGGAAACATCCTCACGCTCTGCGCACAGATAGCCAAGGAGGAAGGAAACGCCGACTACGTGAAGCCCTACTGGAGCGTGCTAACCACGTGGGTGGACTATCTCGTGGAGAACGGGCAAGACCCTGCCAACCAGCTCTGCACCGACGACTTCGCCGGCCACTGGGCACACAACGCCAACCTCTCCGTCAAAGCCATCATGGGCATAGCAGCCTATGCCGAGCTCGCCAAGATGCTGGGCTATACCGACGCTTACAACAAATATAACGCCAAGGCTAAGGACATGGCAAAGGTGTGGGAGCGGACAGCCGCCGACGGCGACCACTACGATCTCGCCTTCGGCAGCAAGGACACATGGAGCCAGAAATATAACCTCATTTGGGACAAGCTATGGGGCACTCACATCTTCTCCGACAAGGTGGCCGACACCGAGATAAAGTATTACCTCAAGAAGCAGAACAAGTACGGGCTGCCGCTCGACTGCCGAAAGGACTACACCAAGAGCGACTGGATAATGTGGACGGCAAGCATGGCCAAGGACAAGAAGACGTTCCTGAAGTTCGTCGAGCCGGTGTACAACTACATCAACGAGACGCAAAGCCGCGTGCCTGTCTCCGACTGGCACGATACGAAGACCGGGCTCTGGGTCGGCTTCCGCGCCCGCTCCGTCATCGGCGGCTACTGGATGCGCGTGCTCGCTGACAGGATGCTGAAAGGCGGCAAGTGACCGTTTAAGGAATAACTTCTGACGGGCTATTTTGTTGAATGCGGCGGGCCTTGCAGGCTCATTTGGACGTTTGCGGATAATCAATATAGCCTTGTTACTAAACAGAAGCGCCCTTTGGAAAGGGCAGCTTGGAAAACTATAAAAATAAAGACAAAGACATGAAAAGATCAATCGCGATGTTCTTCGCATCGGCATTCGCTATCGCCGCCTCGGCTGTCGGCAACCCCGTGGGCTACGTCAACCCGCTGATGGGCAGCGAGTCGACGTTTGAACTGTCTACCGGCAACACCTATCCCGCCATAGCCATGCCGTGGGGCATGAACTTCTGGACTCCGCAGACCGGCAAGATGGGGGACGGATGGACTTACAACTACACGGCGCACAAGATTCGCGGCCTGAAGCAGACCCACCAGCCCAGCCCCTGGATTAACGACTACGGACAGTTCTCCCTCATGGCAACCACGGGCAAGCCCGTCTTCGACGAGGCAAAGCGCGCTTCGTGGTTCTCCCACAAGGCTGAGAAGGCTGCGCCTTATTATTACAGTGTCTACCTCGCCGACTATGATATCACGGCAGAGCTTGCGCCCACGGAGCGCGCCTGCGTCTTTTCATTCACCATGCCCGCCACCGACTCGGCAAACGTCATCGTGGACGCTTTCGACAAAGGCTCGTCCGTCACCGTGGACAAGGCGCGGCGCACAGTGACGGGCTACACCGTGCGCAACAGCGGCGGCGTGCCCGACAATTTCCGCAACTACTTCGTGGTGACTTTCGACCGAGACTTCCGCGTGAGCTATGAAAACCACGGCGAGCACAGCGGCGCCATCCTCACTTTCTCCTGCAAGCGCGGCGAGAAGGTGACGGCTCATGTGGCTTCGTCGTTCATCAGCGAGGCACAGGCGTGGCAGAACCTTAAAGAGGTGGCAGGCAAGAGCCTCGAGCAGGTGAAGGAGCAAGGCAGGCGGCAGTGGAACAGCATCCTCGGGCGTGTGGAGGTGGAGGACGCCAACACCGACCATCTGCGCACGTTCTATACCTGCCTCTACCGCTCAACGCTCTTTCCGCGCCGGTTCTACGAGATTACCGCGCAGGGCGACACCGTCCACTACAGCCCTTACAACGGCAAGGTGCTCCCCGGCACCATGTTCACCGACACGGGCTTCTGGGACACGTTCCGCAGCCTCTTCCCCTTGGTCAACCTCCTCTACCCCTCGATGGCGCAGCAGATGCAGCAGGGCTTGGTCAACACCTACAAGGAGAGCGGCTTCCTGCCCGAATGGGCAAGCCCCGGGCACCGTGGCTGCATGGTGGGCAACAACTCGGCAAGCGTTGTAGCCGATGCCTGGATAAAGGGCATCCGAGGCTATGACATTGAGACGCTCTGGCAGGCTGTATGCCACGGGGCACACGCCGTCCACCCGAAGGTGAGCAGCACCGGAAGGCTCGGCTGGGAGTGGTACGACAAGCTCGGCTACGTGCCTTGCGACGTGGGCGTCAACGAGAGCGCAGCGCGAACGCTGGAGTATGCTTATGACGACTGGTGCATCTACCAGCTCGGAAAGGCTCTCGGAAAGAAGAAAAAGGACATAGAGCCCTACCTGAAGCGCAGCTACAACTACCGCAACATCTTTAGCAAGGAGTTCAACCTCATGCGCGGCAGAAAGAAAGACGGCTCGTGGCAGACGCCTTACAACCCGCTGAAATGGGGCGACGTGTTCACCGAGGGCAACGGCTGGCACTACACGTGGTCGGTGTTCCAGCGCCCCGACGACCTCATACAGCTCATGGGAGGCGAGAAGACGTTCAACGCCATGATGGACTCGGTGTTCAATCTGCCGCCAGTCTTCGACGACAGCTACTACGGGCAGGTCATCCACGAGATTCGCGAGATGCAGATCATGAACATGGGCAACTACGCCCACGGCAACCAGCCCATACAGCACATGATTTACCTCTACGACTGGAGCAACCAGCCCCGCAAGGCGCAGTACTGGGTGCGCGAGGTCATGGACCGCCTCTACAGAGCCGTTCCCGACGGCTATTGCGGCGACGAGGACAACGGACAGACGTCGGCATGGTATGTGTTCTCGGCTATGGGCTTCTACCCCGTATGCCCCGCAAGCACGCAGTACGCCATAGGTACGCCTTATTTCAGCAAGATGACCCTGCACCTTGAAAACGGCAACACCACCGTCATCACCGCGGACGACGCTTCCAAGCGCTTCATCCGCTCGAAGACCGTCGACGGCGCGCCCGACACGTCCAACTTCATAGAGCACTCCACCCTGACGCGCGGCAGCCGCATAGCGTTCGCGATGGAGTAGGGGGGGAAGAATAATTATATTTTTTTATTTATCAGCACATACCAAGCAATTAGCCATGAATTTAATATTCGTCTATTGAGTACGGAAAATAATTTATGCTAATTGCCGGCACTGCGAAGCTGGCTGTTCCCCGTAGGGGAGGTAAAGCAGTTGCCGATAATTGCCGTTATAAAGACGATATATCTTTTTAAGCAGCAATTATCGGCAATTGGCATAAATTATTTTCAGTCTACAATAAAGAATTTTAAATTTATGGGTGGTCGAGATGAGAGGAGGCATTAAATTCTCGAAGCGCAGGGAGAATGGTTCATGATTGCGCACAGCCGTTTGGAATTTTTGTTAAGCCCGACTGCCATTGACCAACTTATGCAAGGGTAGGGTGTTTTTTATGATTCCACTTCTTTAATTTCAAAATAATGCTTCCTTATTATCCAAATGCGTAGAAGCCAGACGGCGAAGAAGCCATTGCTGACAATCTCGTAGACGGTGCTCCACGGCTCGGGAACATGAAGGATGCGTTTCATGACCCAAAGCGCGAGGTCAAGGTTGAAAAGCAGGTTCCATATCTTGTCCCTGTCGGTAAAGATGAGATGTTTGGTTGCATTCGCAGGCACACTGACATCCACTGTCGACTCTATGAACTTATACATGCTGCGAATGGTGACTGTGTACTTGCCCTGTGGAAGGCTTAGCCTTGTCTCTTTTCCCTTGATGACACCTTGCAGCCTGCCGCTGCCCGTCCGCAAAGATATCAAAGGTAAACGAAAAAGAGTGCGCACACAAAAAAACACATCCTTGCACACTCTTTTTTTATGAGAGAATATCAAACAACCACTGCCGTGCCGCTTACGGCGACCATCAGCATGGAATTGCCTTGGCCTATGGTTTCATAGTCGATGTCTATGCCGACTATGGCGTTTGCCCCAAGACGGCTTGCGCGCTCCTGCATTTCCTGCATTGAGGTGTTTCGTGCTTCAGAGAGCACTTTCTCATAGCTTCCAGAGCGTCCGCCTATTACATCGCGGATACTCGCGAAGAAATCTTTCACGAAGTTGGCTCCAATGATGGTCTCGCCTGTTACAACCCCTTTGTACTCCCTGACGGGATGCCCTTCGATTGTTGGTGTCGTGGATAAAATCATAAATCCTTATCTTTAGTGTTATATGTTGCATTATAAGTACCATTCCGGCAAGCGACGGGCAGAATTTGCCTTGACGAATTTAAGCCCGGCGAGCTTGTACATAAGTCCAGAAAGTGTTCTCGCTCCCCGAGGGCAAATATGGATGCAGCGGCAACATGTTATGCACTTGCCGTTGTCCGTCTCTTGAGGATTGTTTTTGTCTATGGCATCCACAGGACATTGCGAAGCGCATGCTCCACATGCATTGCACAGTTCCTTTTTGGCAACGGGATGCAAGGGAATGGCGGACGGAGTCCTGTAGGGGCGGTTGCCTTTGACTTTCGACAAGTCCAATGCCGTTGTTTTTCCAAGGCAAGCCGTGGCAAATCTCTCAATGTCAGCCATGTCCTCGTCATCAGGCCTGCCTGTTGCCACTTGTGGGAAGACACAATGCTCGGCTATGAAAGCTCCGGCTGCCACAACATTAAAGCCACGTGTCACGGCAATGTCGCAAAGCTCAAGGAGCGCGTCATCGTAATCCCTGTTTCCATACACTACCACAACAATACATCTGGCACCGTTCCCGGAAACAGAGGCAAGTCGCCTGGCTGCAATCTCCGGGACGCGCCCTGCATAAACAGGCACGCCAATAACCACACAATCATCGTGGGTGAACGCAACTTCCCTGCCAGCATGCGTTATATTGATGGAGGAAAAATCCTCTGGCGCATAGGAGGCTATCTTTTCTGTTATCTTTCTTGTCGTGTCCGTTGCGCTGAAATAAATGGCTGTGGTCATGTTCTATATATTAACTGTATTAATGCTGCAAATTTACTGTTTTATTTTGAAAATCTTGCTAAATTCACAGAAAGACTTAAAATGAACATTTTATGAGTTTCTTGCCTCAACAGAAATAATGATTTGGCAATGGTTCTAATTTCTGCAATATGCATACCTTTGCTTGTCAAACAATTCTGTGATTTTCAATGCAACATTGTAGATACCGTTAATTATTTTGGGTGCAAAGAAACTACTTTGTCTTGAATTAAAAGCAAAGAGACATGCTAAATAACAATAAAAATGTAGCAAGAATAATCTAATTTCAAGCATATTCTATTATCTTTGTGATGAAAGTAATAAAAAAGGCAAACGATGAAAGATATAAATCACATAAAAGTCGTATTGTTAGAGAAGAAACGGACAAGCAAATGGCTGTCTGAACAGTTAGGAAAAGATTCGACAACAATCTCAAAAATGGTGTACTAATACCTAACAATCAGATTTAGTAACATTGATAAGGGTAGCAGAGCTATTGGTAGCAGAGCTATTGGATGTTGACGTTCGTCAGCTCATCAATAAAAATCTAACACTGATGAATAACCATCTGTTCAAAAACAATATGAATACAAAAGCAAAACCATTCATCAAATGGGTTGGCGGCAAAGGGCAACTCATTGAACAACTGGAAGCAAAGCTTCCTGCTGACTTTGATAATTGGGACAATGTGACATACATAGAGCCATTTGTTGGCGGCGGGGCAATGTTGTATTATATGCTGCAACAACATCCTAATATCAAACGAGCAGTAATCAATGATATTAATTCTGACTTGATTACTTGCTACAAAACAGTCCGCGACAACGTTGAGCAGTTGATTCCTGCCTTGCAAGAAATACAGGCGCAATATTACGCTTTGCAGGACATGGAAGCCAAACGTGATATGTTTATGGCTGTTCGCCAACGTTACAATGAGAAAAATCTTGACCCGATAGAGAACACCACCAAGTTTATATGAAAAAGAATACACAAGAATATCAAGTAATAGAGGCATTAAGAAAAGAAGGTGGTTTTGCTACTCTTCGTAGGCTCAATGAAATTGTTGACTTTTCGATGTGGAAGACAAAGACACCTGAAGCAACAATAAGGAGAATAGTTCAAGATAGCCAATATGTTTTCCGAATACAGCCAGGTCTTTGGGCTTTGGAAGATTGTCGAGAACAGGTTCTCAAAAAGTTTAAAATAAAAGAAGGTGACAGGCATAGCGAGGAAATATTCAGTCATGGATACTATCAAGGCTTACTTGTTGAAATTGGGAAATATAAGAATAGAAGGACATATATTCCGGCACAAGACAAAAATAGAATGTTTCTTGGTAAGCATTTAGGTGAAATTGCAGATACCTATGAACTTCCTCTATTTACCTATGATAACTTATTAAGAAAGGCAAGGACTGTAGATGTAATATGGTTCAATGAGCGTGAAATGCCTTCTGATTTTTATGAAGTTGAACATACTACAGACATGAAGAACTCGCTATCCAAATTCTATGAATTACAAGACTTTTTCTCTAAGTTTTATATTGTTGCAGACGTATGCCGTAAAGAAGAATTCTACGACAAGATTACCGTTTCAATGTTTAAATCTATTAAGTCTCGTGTGCAATTCTTAGATTATGGACGGGTTGTCGCTATGCATGCAGGATTGAAGAATGTCAATATGATTAATTGGTGAATTGCGTTTGCTCGTCCGAATGATTCTTGCGTCAACCAACCTAAAGACCTGCATAAATCGCGAGGCTGCTCAATGGCGAGTGAAGATATAAGCGGATATATACAAACTCCATTTTAAAATTAAGAGAAGATATAAAATAACAGGAAAAGGTATGTGCGCAAACTTCGTAGATTATAAGATACATTTGCACTATCTACTACAGCAAAGACCTTTATTTGTGGTAAGCTACTGTCAATAACAAGCCAACGAATCCGTAAAAGCTTATCTATGGATGGTACACAATAATCTTGTCACTTGGAAAGAACCAAGTCGGCCAACAGCACGGCAGTTTCCTCTTCTCCTTTTGCGGCATCCTTGGGTTTCCATGCCACGACAAAACGTACAGAGGCTGATTTCACCGCATACCCTTTCTTTTCCCATTCCAATAGAGACTCACGCATCCTCTGTGACAATTTTGCCACGGGCTTATTTGTCAATGAACTGTACAATATGAAATTTTCATATTTAAGAGTATCTCCTCCCCGCAACGCCAACACATCTTTTTTCAGTTCCTTGAAATATGAAAGGAAAACATCCTTGTGAGACAACGACAGGACAACCTCCGAAGGCATGGAATACTGCCGTTGGTCAACCAAATATCTGTCAGCGGCGGCAAGCTTAAAGCCTTCGCAGTCAGTATGCACGAAAAGCCTGTTTTTGGCACGTGTCATAGCGACATAATAGCGTCGAAGTACTTTGGCATCCATTGAAAACCTGCCACTTATTAGGAGATAAACGTCATCAAATTCCCAGCCCTTGGCCTTATGGATGGTTGACACAACAACGTCGGCGCCTGATATATCACAGAAGTCCTCAACTGACGACTCAAAAACGAACTCTTTGAAGTCTGTGTAATATTTGTTCTTATTAGTTTCTTCAAACTGCTCGACGCACCTCTTGACAAGTGCCAGCGCATCGCTTCTATTATAAGCGGCATAAGTGGCTTTTTTCGCATTCTCCCAAGCTTCGTCTGAAATCAACGTCACGTTCTTGCCGATACGCTTCAGGAAATATCTCATTTCCGCCATGTTCCAAAAACGCAGTCCGCCCATTGACTGTATCAATTTGCAGTTCACCCCTCTTTTCCGCAATAGACCCATCATGACGACCGCCTCCTCGTTGGTTTGGGTAAGCACACACGAAGTGCCTTTCCCTCTATGAAGAAGCAAGTCGGCAACAAGCGGTTCATACATACAAGTGGAAAGATGCCTTGTGACTTCTACGCAACCGTCTTCTTTCCTCATCGAGGCGATTGGCGTGGTCTTCAACCTGTTGCCAATATTTTTCAAGAAAATGTTGGCAAACTCCACTACATGGCGCGAACTGCGGTAGTTTTCCGTCATCTCCACGAAGCGGCTTCCGCTACCTTTTGCCAATTGGAACATGTGCGAAGAGTCTGAGCCACGAAATTCATAGATGTTTTGGTCATCATCCCCCACCGCTATGACGCGCATTTCCTCATTGTTCGACATCAACGCATCAACAAGCGCATACTCCTCTGCCCCCATGTCCTGGGCTTCGTCTATTACCAACACCGTATGGCATATCTTGTTAGGCTCAACTTCTCCCAGCCTTATCATTTCGGCTGCCTTGCCAACTACGCTTTTCGCATCCTCCAGGTTTCCTATCCTCCCAAGAAGTTCAAAGCAATATGAATGGAACGTGTTTATTCTCACAAAATGAGCGGCATTGCCTATCAAGCCCATAAGGCGTTGCTTGAACTCCGTAGCGGCAGCCCTTGAAAATGTCAGCATGAGCAATTGCTCGTGTTTCACATCCTCAAGCAACAGAAGCGATGCCAGTTTATGAACCAGCACGCGCGTCTTGCCGCTGCCTGGCCCGGCTGCGACAACAATGCAACGCGACTCCTTGTCTGAAATTATCTCCATTTGCCGCTTCGACAGGAGCCCAAACAATTGGTTGTATTTTTGTGGTGTCAAGTTGCGTTGTATTTCACTTTCCCTGCCCCCCTTGAAATATTTCAATATGAACTTCTTGTAATCCATCTGGAAATAGTCGTGGACATATTGCAATGCCGCATTATAGTCCTTGACCATAAGGTTGGCATATTCACCAACAATATGCACCTGCTGTATTTTCTGCTTGTAAAACTCATTGAGCATACGGTAGTCGTCCAGCTTATACCTTGACTTGTTGTCCTTTATCCTCCGTATGTTCATGGCATTGTAAAGAACCAAGAAGCCTCCGTCAAGCTTAAGCGCTCCTATTTTCGACAAATACAGCAGGGCTTCTTCCACGTCTTCAAGCGTTATGTCTTCGAGATTGCTGAACATGGATTGCCGTTTTGCCTTTATCTGGTTCAAAAGCTCTACCACAGAAAACTGGACAGCCTTTTCCGGCAGGCATTCCTTATCCATGCCTGCA
This sequence comes from uncultured Prevotella sp., assembly GCA_964511295.1. Lineage (GTDB taxonomy): Bacteria > Bacteroidota > Bacteroidia > Bacteroidales > Bacteroidaceae > Prevotella. The sequence continues at coordinate 22,806 of CAZEEP010000006.1, read as the reverse complement.
GCCAACCCATACAACCACTCTACCGTAAAACGGCTTATTTCAAATCGTTTCTCAAAACGCCTGACGGTGGTCTCCAATGCCGAATGGCGGCTTATCTCCATATTATGCACGGCATCTTCTTTCTTCCTGGTGTAATCTTTTACAGTAAGAAAGTAAAGCAGCGTGCGAATGTCCTTTTCCCTTGATGTACTTATGCCTTCCTTCACGGCATTGTCATTCAGCTGCTTGTACGAAATCTTCAGCCCGCCATCAGGAATGCTGTTCAGAATGTATTGTTCCAGTTTGGCGAAGCGTTCGAGAAGGACTCGCGACTTACGCTCCGAGTCGCCATCCAATAAGTAAGCTGAAATATCCTTGCTGTCTGCCAAAATGCCGTCTTGCCTCATTCGCTCAACAACCGACACCACTTCCCACTTGCTTATCCCCAATATGTCCGCCAGATAATCAACGCGCGACTCGGCCTCAGAATCCTGTGCCTTTGCTATGTGTTTTTGGGATATCAACGATTTTATTATCCTGACAGCCTTTTCCAGTTCATCACTGCCAAAGAGAAAAGACTCGGAGATGCGTTTTCTCGCCTCGTCCATGTTCTTTACAGTAATGCCCGTTGCATATACATGCGGAACGTTATTGCCCCTTGCCAAGTAACCGCTTTGCTCCAAAGCCGCCAATGCCGTCTTCACGCGAGTCTCCATGTCTGACACAGAATCGTCCCAGCCTGCCTTCCTCGCTATTTCCAGCGCAGAGCAACTAACGTTCATGCGCTGCTTGGTAAGAGCCTTCACGGCTTTCCACACCTGCTGTATCTCGCTTATGCTCAGCTTTGTTTGGTTCAACAATATAAAATGCTTGTCCAAGTCGGCATCGCTGTAAAGCACGTAGCAACGTGCGCTGAGGCTTGGGTCACGCCCGGCTCGTCCCGCCTCCTGAACATAGTTTTCCAGCGAATCGGATATGTCATAATGCACCACAAGTCCAACATCCTTTTTGTCAACTCCCATGCCGAACGCCGAAGTGGCAACGATTATGCGAACATGGTCATTCATGAAGGCTTCTTGGTTTGCGATTTTCTTGTCAGAGTCCATCTTTCCATGAAATGGCAATGCCTGATAGCCGTCACGAGTCAATTTTGCGGCAAGTTCTTCCGTGCGTTTTGTCCTCGAAACATAAACTATTGTCGGGCAATCCGACTCTGCGACAAGGCTCCTCAACTTCAGGTACTTGTCAGCGTCAGCAGTGGCGTGTATGACCGAATAATGTAGGTTTTCCCTTGAAGCCGTTGATGCGAACAACTCCAAGTCCAGCCCCAATTCTTGCTTGAAATAATCGCAAATGTCCTGAACAACCTTTTGCTTTGCCGTAGCGGTGAAACAGGAGACCGGTATTGGCTCTTTGCTTCCTTTCTTTTGTTGGTATTCACGTATGAACTTGCCTATGTAAAGATAATCGACCCTGAAATCCTGTCCCCACGACGAAAAGCAATGGGCTTCGTCAATGACAAACCTAACGACATTGCGCGACATCAGTATCTTGCCAATGGTATTAGAACGGAGCATCTCAGGAGCGATATACAAGAGCGAAGCCTCGCCGTCTGCCACCCTCTGTATGGCAAGCGACCTGCTGATGGGGTCAAGCAGCCCGTTGATGGTCACGGCATCTGTTATGCCCTTGTAGGCAAGATTGTCAACCTGGTCTTTCATCAGCGACTGCAACGGCGAGATGACAACCGTAAGCCCATGCACCGAACGCCCTGCCATGAGAGCCGGCAACTGGAACGTAAGTGACTTGCCGCCCCCGGTAGGAAATATGGCCAGCAACGACTTCATTTTCACCGCTGCACGTGCGGCCTCTTCCTGCAAAGGTTCACCCTCGTAAGTGCGAAAGCTGTCATACCCGAAAAAAGCTTTCAGGTTATAGTGCACGTCCAGCCTGCTATTGCAGTAGGAGCACCCTGCATGGCAGGGGGTATGTCGCAAAAGCCTCAAGACGTATTCTACGTAGGGATAAGTTCTGAGCACCCACCCCGGGGGTATGGAACGATAATCGGTAGTGTCAACCAAGGACAATGCGTATGCCAACTCACAAGGATGCCGCGCGACCAGCATGTCAAGGTCTGCGTGCTGGCAGATTTTCCCTTGGTAAATGTTTCTTATAAGTTCTGGCAGACGTTTGCCGGCATCCCGTTTTTCTCCCACAACGCTGAAGAAGCCGGCAAACTCCTTTCTGTCTCGCAACAGTGTTGCAAATATCTTGCGCTTCCCCGTGGGCAAAGCCCTCCATCGCTCTATCTCGTCAAGCAACAATGCCTTCGCCTTCTCACAGTCGTTCACGGGATTGTTCATCTGTTCTATCACGAGCTTGTCATCTTTTACAAGCTTGTGGTACGGGCGTTCGGGAAACAGCAAAGGCGAGACATAAAGCGTGTCAACCAAGACATGCCCGCTTGGATTGTCAGCAAACAGGTATTTGGCATCATGGTGGATAATGTTGTGGCCACAAACATAATCCACTCCTTCCAGGAATTTCAGCAACTCATTTTTCGAAGCGCAATGAAACGACGCACCATCATGCCGGATGGAGCCGATGTCGTGTATCTTGTGGTCTCTCAGTCCAACCTCAACATCCACAAAAGCATAACGCGTCGAATCAAAAGGCATGATTCTGCTTTCGCAGTCGTCTTTTTCCGCCCATGCTTCCACAGACTTCTTGCCTCCCATCAGCATACTCCAAATTGACATGATTGCAAATCGTTTTTACGTTTTAAAGTTGTTATGCACTTGCCTTGTTCTTATCGAGACTCAATGACGATACCCAATTATTTGCAAAAGTAATAATAAAAAAGGTAAATGTGCATTTTTTTACACACTCATTTAATAAAAGTGGGTCATCTGAGGTATTCTGTATGCAGGTTGGCGCTGTTGGCTTTGATTTGCTGTAAGTTTTCGTAAAATTCTAATTATTAGTTCATTTACTTAAACGATAATGGATTTTCATGGATGCCTGTTATTGGCATGTTTCATTCTGCCATCGCTTTCAGACGCTTCTTGAATGCGGAAAGGTATAGCAGGCCGGCGACGGTGAGGCCGAACGGGAACGAGAACCAAACGCCTACAAGGCCAAACCCCATGACTATGCCGAAGACATAGCTGAGGGGCAGGGAGATTATGAAATAGGCTATGAAGGCGTAGAGCACGAGGGGCTTGACGTAGCTCAGCCCACGGAGACTGTTGCCGAAGATTATCTGCAAGGCGTCGCCAAACTGATAGATGACGAACGGAATGACCGTAAATGCCACCAGGCGGCTTACGTCGGCACTCGACGTGAACAGTGCGCCAAGGCTGTAGCGGAACATGAAAACGGGGATGCTCACTATCACTGCAATGACCAAGACAATCTGCAAAGCCGCGAAGGCGTTGCAGCGTGCCGCCTCCCTGTCGTGCTGTCCCATCGCGTTGCTTATGCGCACGGCCGCCGCCGCTCCCATGCCATAGTAGACCATGAAGCCGAGCTGGCTGATGGTGAGCATCACCTGATGGGCGGCAAGGGCGGTTGTCCCTATCCAGCCTACGACGATGCTCGTGAGGCTGAACGCCGCCGTCTCCAGCCCCATCTGCAAGGCTATGGGCCAGCCAAGCCTGTTGAGGTGGAGGAAGTCTGCCCTGTTGAGCCTTCCCAAGGCAAAGCCGCGGGAGTATTCGCGGTATCTGCGGGCAAAGGCAAAGATAACTGCCATAGCTATAGTCATGACAATGCGCGAGACAAGCGTGCTGACCCCTGCGCCCACGATGCCAAGCTCCGGCGCGCCGAACTTTCCGTATATCAGCACCCAGTTGCCGAGGATGTTCAGCAGGTTGCCGCTGATGAGCACCCACATAGAGAGCGACGTGTCGGTGATGCCGTCGGCAAACTGCTTGAAGACGTTGAAAAGGCAGACGAAGGGTAGCGAAGCCAACAGTACCAGGAAGTAGGGCCGTATGTAGGGCAACAGCTCGACAGGCTGGCCCATGCTGCCTATGAAGGCATAGAACACGGACATCACAGCCACCAGTATCGCTGCCAGCAGCAGGTTTGCGGCAATGGCGTTGCGCACGACCTCGCCAATGCGGCGTGTCTCGCAGCGGCCGTAGAGCGTGCCTACGGTTGGCGTTATGGCGTAGGAGAAGCCGAGGGCGAAGATTATGGCAAGGTTGAACATGTTGTTCACGAAGGCTGCCGCGGCAAGCTCTATCGTCATGTGGTGGCCTATCATCAGTGTGTCGGCAAAGGCGAGCACTATGGCGCCGAGCTGCCCTATGACGATGGGCAGCCCGAGTTTCAGCAGTTGGCTATAGTAAGAAAGGTATGTTTTCAATTCTTTTGCGGTGTTTTAATGTTGTCCGACGTTAGTTGTACTTACGGCTAACGTTCGTTGGACATAAGTATAATGTTCGTTGGATTTACGGCTAACGTTCGTTGTACAAAGTTGGTTACTTAAGGAATGGGTGGTGAAACCTATGCGATGATTTCCCAAAAGCTCTTTGGCAGGTGTATGTTCTCCGCGTTCACGGCATCCTTGAACAGCGGCGCAATGTCTTCGGGAGAGAAGCCGGCTATGCCGCAGCCGATGGGCGTGACGAGGAACGTCTGCCAGGGGTGCTCCTTGGCATAGGCTGTGAACTTGTCCACGTATGGCTTAATGGTCTCCGTGCCGCCTTGCATTGTCGGTATGGCGTAGCTCTGGCCTTGTGGCCCGTCGCCATTACCGAGTATTGCGCCGAAGCGAAGGTGTGCCGTACGTGCGGCTCCGCCCCCGTGCATTCCGGCAAGGTTGCTGCCGAAGACGAATATCTCGTTCGGCTTGAGGGAGGTGATATAGTCGGGGGTTATGCGTTGTGAATGGTCTGTGTGCATGTCTGTTGTCGTCTCTGCTTTCATGTTTCTGCAAAATTACTGCAAAGTGGAGACAATACAAAATAAGCTCGCATGTTTTTTATCGTCTGCTGCGGCTTTGTATGTAGATAGTTCACATGGCACTTGATTTACGAGTGGCGTGAACGTATCTGCTAAAGCATGGCATGGCTTCAACGATACTTGCTCGGGCTGACACCGAAATGCTTCTTGAACAGTGTGCTGAAATACTTGGTGTTGGCAAAGCCTGTATCCGTGCTTGCCTCGAAGACATTCTTGCCTTCGCCCAGCAGTTTTGCCGCCCTCTCCAGGCGCAGCATGCGCAAGAAGTCTTGGGGTGTCTGGCCTGTGAGTGCTTTCAAGCGGCTATAGAACAGCGTTCGGCTCATCGCCATCTCACGGCACAGCCGGTTGATGTCGAAATTCTCATCGTGCATGTTTTCCATTACTATGTGTGTGGCTTTGTCTATAAACATCTTGTCTTCCTCGTCGAGTTTTACCGAAGCAGGCTCTGCTGTAGCTTTGTTTTCCATGAGAGCCGGGGCTTTGTCGTCACTTTCTTCTTCTGGAACTCCATGCGCCAATCCGGCAGCCCGGCTCAGGTAATAATCCCTCACGGCCTGTCGGTTGCGGAGCATTGACGCAATCTTTGCCCGTAGCACCTCCGTGTCGAAAGGCTTGGAGATATAGTCGTCGGCTCCACAGTTGAGCCCTTCGATGGCGTAGTCTCTGCCAACCTTTGCCGTAAGCAGGAAGACCGGTATGAACGATGTTGCCGCGTTTTCCTTTACTTTCCGGCAGAGCTCGTCTCCCTGCATTCCGGGCATCATGACATCGGAGATGATTATGTCACAAGTGCTGTCGGCAAGATAGTCGAGAGCCGACCGGGCGTCAGGCTCTGTCACTACATCGTATTCATTGCCAAAGGCAAGCTTCACGTAGCGGCGAAGCTCGGCATTGTCGTCGACAAAGAGGATGACCGGGCGGCTTGGACTGCATGACTGCCCGGGAGCGGCTGCCCGGGGATGTGAGGTTGTACGGGCGGACGTGCCGGATGATTGGTCGGGATGGAGGCAGAACCCCTTTGGCAAAGTGACAAAAAAAGCAGCCCCTTCCCCGTCCTTGCTCTCGAACGTGACCGTGCCTTTGTGCATTTCAACGAGTTTCTTGACAAGCATAAGCCCTAAGCCGCTGCCCGTAACCTTGGAGCGGACTGCATTCTCGGCACGATAGAACGTGCTGAAAATCTGTTCCCTTGACTTTTCCGGGATGCCAATGCCGTTGTCGCGCACGTATATTATGACGTGCGAGTCGTCGGCCTTGGCTCCTATGTCCACTTTGCCGTTCTCGTGTGAATACTTTATGGCGTTTGATATGAGATTGTCGAGAATGCTGTCGGCGGCTTTCCCGTCCATCCACACTGTTGCTCCTTCAGGGCATGAAACTAATGAAAGCTTAATGTGTTTTTGCTCGCCGAGAAGCTTGAAGCGGGAGCAGGCGTTTGTCAAGAGTTCGCGCAAGTCAAGTTGCATGACGCGCAATTGTACCTTGCCGGTGTCTATTTTTTGGAAGTCGAGCAGGGTGGAAATAAGTGTCATCAGCTGCCTGCCGTTCTCCCGTGCTATGTCGAGATAGGCGCGCGCGCTTTCGCTGAGAGTCTTGTCTCGTGCCATATCGTCAAGAGGTGCAAGGGTCAAGGACAGCGGCGTGCGGATGTCGTGGGCGGTGTTGACGAAGAAGTTGATGCGTTCGGCGTCATATTCGCGCTGCAAGCGGTTGCGGTAGAATCGCCAGGCGTAATAAGCAAGAACAGCGGCGATGGAGACATACGTTAGCCAAGCCCAAAGCGTGTTCCACCACGGTTGCCTTATTTGCATGTCCAGCACGCGCTCGCAGATAACCCTTCCTGTGCCGCGGCTGACGCTGCGCAAGTGCAGCCTGTAGTTTCCCGGCGAAAGGCTGTTAAAGGCTATGCGGCCGTCGTTTACGGTTTGCAAGGCACTGTCCTGTTGTCCCTCAATGTAATATTGATAGATGATGTCGTACTGATATTTCAGGTTTATGCTCTCAAAAGTCAACGTAAACGTGTTTTGTGAGTAGGGTAGTGTCACCTTTCCTTTGCTCAGCATGCTGTAGACGTGTGGGCGCAGTTTGCTTGCCTCCTCGCTGCCGAGTCCGGAAACCGTGATGTCATACAGCCTTATTGGCGCTTTATAGTCTATGTCCTTTATTGCTTTTGTATTTAGAAACACGGCTCCGCTTGTGCTCCCGAACGCTATTCTCCCGTCCGGAAGCATTGCCGTGGCATCCCGGTTGAACTCCACGTCTCCTCTGTGCGGAATAGTCAGGGCGGACAGTTTGGCGTTTGGCTTTGTCGTGACGCAGGCTATGCCACGGTCTGTCGTCACCCAAATGCGCCCGGAGCGGTCGCGTACGATTCCTTTCACGCTGTTGGAGGGCAGCCCGTCATTGACGGTCAGTTGGCGGAAGCTGTGCAAACGCATGTTGTAGATATATACTCCTCCGCCGTCAGTGCCGAGCCAGACCTCATTTGCAGAGGTGAATAACATTGACATGACGTACACGTTTACATCTCTGGACGGAAACTCCCCTGCCGTGAAATAATGGCTTTCACGCCCTTTGCTGTCAATGGCATGGAAGCCGTTGGCGGTAGCTACGGCAATACGTCCGTCGGGCATGCTTGTTATGGACTGCACGTTTTGTATGGGCAAGAAACGTTGGTCCGATGCTGAAATGCATGCCAAGTCGCCGTCGAGGCATCCTGTCAGCAAATTACCCTTGCCGTCATTATACAAACTGAAGACATAGTTGGTCTTCAGTTTGCCGTTCTCCTTGGTATAGACGGCATTGCCGTCTATTGTCCTTACGCCGCCACCGTATGTGGCTACTATGATTCTGCCGTTGATGTCGCGGGCAAGATTCAGGCACACCATGTCGGTCATGGTGTGTCTCCACGTTTCAGACGAGGCGTTGTAGATGCTCACGCCGCGGTCCGTGGCATAGTAGACATTGCCATGACCGTCGTCCATGATGTCATTGACATTGTTGTTGAACAACGATTGTGGATTGAGATATTCATGGCTTACGACTTTTATGGTGTTGTCCACAGCGTATGCAATGTCTACTCCGCCACTGTAAGAGCCCATCCAGATGTTCCCCCACTCATCGCAGCAGATGTCATAAACCCCATTGCCATGAAGGGCGGCTCCTGTCTCGTCATCGGTAGACAGGTTGAAGGCTACCTTGCCTGTACGGCGCACTATGCCGATTACTCCTCCGCCATCTACACCTACAAGCATGATTTGGCGATTGAAAGGCGTAATGGCGCGGACGGGCTTATGGGGAATGTCCGGAGACTCGGGTTGGAGTTTTCTTGTGCCGATGTCGCCAAGCAAAACGCCTTTGTTGAATGTTCCTATAAATATCTTTTGATTGGCTTTGTCATAATATGAAGACATTACCTGCATGCCTGAAAAGAGCAAACGGGCTTCAGGCTTGGCGAAACCGGTGTAGTAAAGGCCGTTGTTTGCCCCGACAAAGATGCCTTCTCTTGTTTCCATCAAGTCGTTGATGTATGCCTTGCGAATTACCGCAACAGGCTTGCCGCCACGCCGACAGCTATAAAGCCCGGTGTTGAGGGCAAACCAATATTTATCGCCGACAATGGCAATGTCATTGAGGATTATTTCCTGGGGAAAAAGGTTGGTGAGGTCATAACGAGGCACAAACGAATTGCTTACAATGTCGTAGCTATATATTTTGCCAGAATTGGTGAAAGCGTACAGGTCGCCAGTCTTCGACTTGTACAATTTGACAATGCGTGATGTTTGCTCGCTATAGCTTTTGATATTGTGCTCGATGTCATATTGTTGCATTGTAACGCCGTTGTATCGCCCGATGCCATTCTTGCCTGCTATCCAAATGGCGTGGTCGTTGCCTTCGACGATGGAGAACACCCTTTGACCGACAAGCCCGTCGACGGCAGACAGATGCGAGAATCGAAATATGTTCCTGACATCTTTACCGTGAATGTTTTCTGCCGATACCGGGATGCAGTGAAACACGAACAAGAGCAAAGGCACTATCAATGCCCTCACTCTTGTTGGTAGATATTGGTATGCCTTAAATATCATTTTTAGTTTTAGATCTTAACCCTGCCGCAAAAGTAGGAATATTAAATGATATTGGCAAATAAAACTTGTTATTTTTTGACTTTCAGCACTGCGGTTTGTACGTCACGGCTATTGGGCCCTATCAATATCTCGAAATCACCCGGCTCCAAGAAAGGGTTGCCATTGGCATCAAGATACTGCAAAGTCTTTGCATCGATGTCGAAGGAAACTGTCTGTCTTTCGCCCTTTGCTATATGCACGCGCTTGAAGCCTTTCAACTCTTTCACAGGACGTATGACAGAACAGTATTTGTCGTGGATATACATCTGCACAACCTCGTCGCCATCACGGGAACCGGTATTGGTTACAGTAACGGATGCTGTCACTTTGCCATCCTCGGTCATGCTTGTAGCGGATAGAGACACAGGGCTGTAGCTGTAGGTTGTATAGCTCAAACCGTAGCCGAAAGGATAAAGCGGGCCGTTGGGCAGGTCTACATAGTTGCTGACATATTTCTGGAAGTTGTTGCTCCCGTCAGGAATGTCGCGGCTGGAACGCAGATGGTTATAGAAAATAGGAATCTGGCCAACGGAACGTGGCAGGGTGTTTACGAGCTTGCCTGACGGCGACTTGTCGCCAAAGAGGATGTCGCAGATGGCATCGCCGGTCTCACTGCCGCCAAACCATACGTTCATTATAGCAGGGACGTGCTCGCTTTCCCAAGACAGAACGGTGGGACGGCCGGAGAAGTTGAGCAATACGACAGGCTTGCCTGTTGCAAGCAGGGCTTTCAGCAAGTTCATCTGCACATCGGGCAGGGTGAGGTCGGTACGTGTAGAACTCTCGCCTGACATCTCTGCCAGTTCACCAAGGCAAGCCACTACGACATCGGAGTTCTTGGCAGCATCCACTGCCTCGTCAAGCATCTGCTTTGGGTCGCCCCATTTGATAGGCTTGCCAAATGAAGCGTTTTGCTGCATCGTAGAGTCTGCATAGATATTCGCCCCTTGTGCATAGACAACTCTTGCCGCATTGCCGAGATAGCGTTGCATAGATTCCTTGATTGTTGAATATAGCTCGGGTTTTGCAGCGAAGCACCAAGTGCCTGGGATGTTGTTGCGTGTGTCGGCAAGAGGGCCGACGAGAGCTATTGTGCCTTGTTTTTTAAGAGGAAGCAGGCTGTTGTCATTTTTCAAGAGTACGAAAGTCTCGGCAGCCATGTCTCTTGCCGCCTTGCGGCTGTCGGCTGTGTACATGTCTTTTTTTGCACGCTTTGTATTGCAGTAGCGGTAAGGGTCGGCAAAGAGGCCGAGTTTGTATTTAGCCTCAAGCACTCGACGCACCGCCAGGTCTATTTCTGCCATTGGCACAGTGCCGTCTTCGACGAATTTCTTTAAGTTGTTGCTGTATGCGTTGGCGCACATGTCCATATCTGTTCCAGCCTTGAACGCTTGTACGGTAGCTGTCAATGTATCGGCGTATCCCATTGTTGCCATTTCGTTGATAGAGCCATAGTCTGTGACCACAAAGCCGTTGAAATGCCATTGGTTGCGGAGCACATCCGTCAAGAGCCATTTATTGGCAGTAGCGGGAATGCCATCAAGAAAATTGAAAGATGACATCACGCTATAGACACCCGCATCTACGGCTGCCTTGTAAGACGGCAGATACTGGTTGTACATGCGCAGTCGGCTCATGTCTACCGAGCAATAGTCCTTTCCTGCCTCTGTGGCTCCATATAGTGCAAAATGTTTCAGACATGCTATGACATTATATTCGCCATTTTGGTAGCCTCTGACCGTAGCGGCACCCATCACTCCTGAAAGATACGGGTCTTCGCCATAGCCTTCTGATACGCGTCCCCAGCGTGGGTCATGAGCCACGTCGACCATAGGACTGTATATCCAGTTGACACCATCTGCCGTTGCCTCTTTGGCTGCAATGCGTGCGCCGAGCTCAACAGCTTGCGGATCCCATGAACAACCTTGCGCCAAAGGAATTGGGAAAATGGTCTCATAGCCGTGAATGACATCCTGTCCGATTAGCAAGGGAATGCCAAGACGACTCTTTTTAACGGCGAGTTCCTGTAGAGCCTTCACCTTGTCAATGCCAAGGACATTGAGCACTGCGCCTATCTCTCCTTTCTGGATAAGTGAGGCGAGAGGGGAATTCATGCCTGCTCCAGTGGTGATGTCGCCACCGGGCAAGAGGTTAAGTTGCCCAATCTTTTCATCAAGAGTCATCTTCGATATTAAATCGTCAACAAACTCCTTCATCGGTTTTGTTTGAGAAAATGTTGTCGTTGCCGCCAATAACAGCGACAAGACGAAGCATAATTTCTTTTTCATTGTAATTATAAATTAGATTTTATGAGTATGTTTTCCACCAATAAAACTGACAACAAGTTTAATGCCAGAAGTTCAATACCCCATCGTATGGGTTATCTGGGGGGTGAATTGTTCTCATCATTGAAGACAGAGAAGCCACCGCCAAGCCTGTTGTAGTGTGGACTGGATGGTAAGTATAGAAGTACACGTTGTCAACATAAATGTTTTTGTTTGCCTCTGGAACTATGAAACCTATTTGGAAGATACTGGAAAGTGTAAAATTGGAAGCACCTGCACCTGAATCTTTTTTGACTGAAATGATAAATAGGATTGATTTTGTATGCAAAGGTGTTTAAAACTAACTTTAAGCAAGTTTGATAGCATACATGAGTTTTCATAGTATAATTTTGAAAGAATGGCGGTTAATGGGCCTGGAAGGGGCGTTGCAGCTTATACCTTCCGGGCTCATTACCGCTCATATTCTATTTCGTTGTCACACGGTCAACATAGTAGCCATGACCTACGCAGAGGAAGCCGTTGTGGTCGCGGATGGCATCAAGGTCGGCTTGAAGAATGGTCATCTCGATGACACCGTCGGAGGAGAACTCGTATTTAGGCTGTGTACTTGGCAGAGGTCCCCACCAACCATCGGTAATCTGCATTTGGTGATACTCTGCACTTGGCTCGACAGAGTAGTAGACTTTCAGGGTTGTGCCCGGCTTGATGTTTGCGAAGACATCCTGGTCGATGAGATTGAACGTCTTGTGGGGATCGCCGTCGGCATAGTCCCAAGAAACGTAGTGGTGACCTTCCCAAAGAGTTGTCTCAGCGGTGATGGTCAGATTGTTCTGGGTTGTGTTTCCTTTAGCAGAATAAAATAGCACTGCGGTTCCGTCGTTGGTCTTGCCCGTAATTACGTAGTCTCCAACAACAAGGTCAGGAGAAGTGAATGTAAGTTCAGTATCACTCTTGCTTGTGAAGTCGGTGATGGTATTGTCACCGATAGTCAGAGAAACTATCTTGTCGAGGTTGATACCTGTGATAGTCACAGTAGAGTTGGCGCCGAAACGGTCGGCACCTGAAATGATGAGAGGGTTTGAGGAAACCTGTACGGTATTAGCACCAAACTGATTGCCTGAAGCTTCTTCGAGAAGCATGCGGTACGTGCCGTCGGAAAGGCTCTTGGGAACACTGTAGCTCAAAGACTTGTCACTCTCATTATAAGTAGCAGGAACTGACTGTCCACCAATGACTATGTTCTTAACCCTGGCGAGGTTGTCGCCATAGATTACGGCAGGCTTACCCGGAGCGATGATACGCTCATACCCCTTTGCTTCTGAATAAGGATCACCGGTGGCAGGGAGCACCTTCACGAGACCTTCACGGGAAGTAGATTTCCCTGTAACTGTAGTAGCGTCAATCTTCAAGTCGTAGATGCCTGCCGGCAGGTTGATATTGATAGAGTCGCCCTCTGCAACCTTCTCGCCGTCTATGTTCCAAGTTACTGTTGTGTAATCGTGTGGAGTGACTATAACGCTATACACGAAAGCAGAATCACGATAGAATGTGCTTATAGTAGGTAGCTCGCCATTGACCCTGTCAGGGAACACAGGTGAGATTATCATCGGGTTGTCGTTTGGTCCCGCTGTAGATATTGGGTCGTCGTCACTGCACGACGTTGGCAAAAGTAAAATGGCAAGAAGGAAAAGGGGGAAAAACGCCATTCCTTTATACCTTATTATATTATTATGTGTTTTCATTGTTATTTTAATTTGTTGATTCTTTTGCGGACGTGCACAAGAGCCGCCTCTGCAAATTACTAACCATTAACTCCTAACTACTGAACGTCCCACCATACATGTGTATGCCAGCTGTCGGTGCCACCCATGCGCTGGAGCGCATCGTTGTAGTTTGCCTTATTGTAGCTGGATTCCACAGCCGGGTATTTCAAGCGAACAGGAATCTCGTCACCTTCACTTGTCGGGTCAAGAGTGAAGTTATAATGAGATGCTGATTGCAGCTGTGGATAACCGGAACGGCGTACGTTAGCCCAGCACTCGTTGGGATTCACGAAGTGGAGAATCCATGCTTGTGTGTTGATGGCACGCTTTTGGTTCTCGGACGTACGACCTACAGGATTGTTTTGTATAAATGTGTTGAAAGCCTCGTCGCTGACACGCTCTGTACCAAAATGGTTGCTAAGCAAGTCCATAGACTCTCTTACACCATCTCTATAAAGTTCATTGACCGTGCCGTGGTCCGAAACCCAACCTTTTGATGTAGCCTCAGCAAGTAGGAATTTAACTTCGGCAGAAGTTATGACAACGCCTGGATTGTCATTGCCAAGGAAGCTTGTTGCCAGTTTGGGTTCGCACTCACGGTCAACATCAGTACCCTGTGCTGTGATGTCTGGATTGTTTTTGGCAAGAGAGTCCAGCAGTGTGCTGTGGTAACCACTTGGCCACGGCTCCCATGAGTAGCCGCCGGGATTGTTTGGTTGCAGTTTGCCTTGCGCAATGACCTCATCTGTCAAGTCAATGCGCCCCTCGCCCGTACTTGTATTCATGAGTTTATCCCAATAGCAACGGGCGATTTGGAATGTCCGTGGATCGTTAGTGTTGTAGAGTTGGTTGAAGAATGTGGAACATATGTAGCTTGGGTTGTTTGCAGGGTCATTGCCGAACAAGAGCATTGTCATGGCGTTGCGGCGGAAGTCTGTATAGCTTTCCTGTCCAAAGCTGTTTGCCACTTTCATGTAGTGGATAAGAGCGTCGTCGGAAGCATTCTCGATAATGCCGCCGTCGGCATTGAGAGCTTTGACGAACTCTTCCCTTGCCTTGTCAGGGGCAACGTCGCTAATGCGCATGGCGTAGCGGAGGCGCAGCGAGTTGGCAAACTTCTTCCACTTGGTAATATCGCCTTGATAGATGACGTCGCTCTGTATCTTACCGCCATTGGCGTTAAGCTCGGTCGCGGCAGAGTCAAGCTTCTCGAAGAAGTTATAATAGATGTCCTTTTGGTCGTCAAACTTCGGGTTGGCAATGCCGGAAATGTATCCAAGTCCTGTCTGGAAATAAGGAACGTTACCGTAGGTGTCTGTTATGACAGACATCATGTAGACGAAGTATATTTTTGCAGCGGCATTGACATTTGCCTGTGCCGGGTCGTCATTTGTCTTGTTAATTGCGTCAACAAGATTCTTTACGCCCTGGTTATACCACGTAGTCCACAGGCGTTGCATCTCGCCATCATCGGCAAGCTGCCTGCCTCCATAGTTGGTGGTGTTCCAGCATCCTGCTAACTGCTGGGTGAAACCGTAGATGTAGTTGCGGTTAAGTTCTACCTCGTTGAGGTCGCCGTAAGTCTCAAGCTCGGCATAAGTAAGCTGTGCACTTGCGTCTCCCTGTGCAGCCTTTGACGGATCCGTATTCAGATTGTTCATATAGTCGTCGGACGAGCAAGCAGAGAATCCTGTCATCATGGCTATGGCTGACGCTAATATATATAGTTTTTTCCTTTTCATAGTTAATTCAGAAAATACGATGGGTAATTACTGGAAATTCATGTTTTAAAAAACAAAATCCTTGTTTGTCAGAACTTCAAGTTTACGTTGAAACCATAACTCTTTCTTGATGGTAGTGAACCATATTCAAGGCCCATACCCGTGGTGTTGTTGTAGTTGGAGTCAGGGTCGATGTTTGGAATGTTTTTCCAAACTATGAACGGGTTACGCGTTACGAAAGAAATGCTTGCGCCTTTAACCCACTTGAGCTTCTTCAACAACCAAGAATTGGGCACCTGATAAGAGAGTGTTATCTCACGGCATTTTACATAGCTGTTGTCGTAGACAAATTGGCTCGACGCATTGCGGCTTACGCTCATCCAATAGTCCTCAGGGTTTACGTAGATATCATTCTCGCGATAAGTGCCGTCGCCATTGTCGATGACACCAGGAGCAATGAAACCTCCTGTAGCCTTCCAATTGGCATTTCCAGCCTGTACGCCGGCAGCCTTGCGTTCTTCCTCGCTTTTGTACCATTCCTCGCGACCTGCGAGAGTCTCTTTAGCCTTGCCTGACTCGTAAGCGGCACGGGCGGACATGCTATAGAGGTCGGCGCCAACCTTTACGTCGAATATTGCGTTAAGAGAAAGATTTTTGTATGTAAGTGTAGTGGCGAGACCTCCTGTCCAGTCCCAACTTGCATTTCCCACAATGTGGTTCATCTCGTATTCTGGCAAACCGCTTTGAGGGTCTATAATGATTTGGCCCTGTTCGTTGCGCTTGAAGTCTTCTCCGACAATAGATCCGAAGTTTTGGCCTACCACGGCTTCTACGGCAACATTGCACCACGTGGCTTTTTCCAGTTCAAAACTGTCCATGCCGTCTACCAGCTTCTTCACCTTGTTGCTGTTCTTTGCGAAGTTAAGGTTTACGTCCCATGAGAAGTCCTTGGTTTGTACGGGACGTGTTCCGAGCTGAATCTCAATACCGTTGTTGTCTATCTCGCCGGCATTGATAAGGCGGTATGTATAACCTGAAGTCCAAGATGTAGGTATTCCCATAATCTGGTTCTTGCTTGATTGGCGATAGTATGTCATGTCAAGGCTGACTCGGTTGTTGAGGAACTTGGCTTCAAGACCGACCTCGAAAGAGTTTGTCTTTGTCGGTTTCAAATCCTTGTTTGGAATCATCGTATTATTGATGTACGCTATGTTGTAGCCGCTGTAAGCGTATGTAGCCTTGGTGTAGTTGAGGCCGAGCTGGTAAGGGTCGGTGTCAGAACCTACCTGCGCCCAAGACATACGCACCTTGCCGTAAGGCATTGCCTTCCATTTTAGCAGGTCAGAGAATACGAAACTTCCTGAGAAAGAAGGATATACATATTCGTTGTTGCTTGTTGGCAGAGTAGAGCTCTGGTCGCCACGGACTGTAGCGTCCAAGTAAACGAGGTGGTTCCAACCCAGGCTTACAGAACCGTAGACAGAGTTGATGCGCTTGCGGTAGGAGCTTGGTACGGTGGCAACCTCGTTGAATGAACTGATAGAGACGACATCACGGATAGACATGTCCTGGCCGGTAGTAGTTGTTGTTGAGTTGTTTACGCGATAGATGTTTCCACCAAGAGTGCCGTTGAAGTCGAACTGTCCCCACGAATTGTTATACAGTGCGAGGAGCTCGAAGTTGTACATGCGGTTCTTGAAGTTCTGCTGCTGCAAGCGGCCAGACTCGAAACCGGGAGATGTAGGATACTTGAAGTCGTCGAAGTCGAAGTAGTTGAGGTCGGCTCCGACGGTTGCCTGCAACTTGAAGTGCTTGTCGAAGTTGTAAACTGCCTTGCCTGTCAAGCGGAAAGCATCCTTGTCGGATGTGTTTTTATTCTTGTAGACATCCCAGTATGGGTTTACGTTATATGGGTCGTTGCCGTTCCAGTTGGCGTATTCGCCGTTGGCATTCTCGTAAGTCTTTAGCCAACGTGAGTCGTAGGTCGTTGCAAGAGTCATGAGGTTCTTGCCGATGTTTGACTTGGAGTCTCCAAGGGCAGGACGGTTGAGGACGTGCTCACGAGTGTAGTTGCCGCTGAAGTCGAGGTCGAGCTTGCCGAGAGAAGTGTTGGCACGCAGGTTGAAGATGTCCCGGCTCATGTTAGAGTTCGGCACAATGTCCTTGTTGCGCATGTCGGTGAATGTGAAACGCACACCTGAACTGCCGTGTGAGGAACCGAGGATGACAGAGTTCGTCTGCGTGGAGCCGGTACGGAAGAAGTTGCTTGTATTGTCCGGAAGAATAAGGTAAGGGCGGGAGATGCCGTCGTAGTAAGTCAGCATGTTTGCGCCGTCTGCCTTTGGTCCCCAGCTCTTGTTGGTATTGGAAATGGCATCTACACTGTAGCTGCCGTTGGAACCCATGCCGTAAATCTGCTGAACGTCATCCCACTTGGCGAGCTGTGTCTCCCAAGTGAACGAACCGTTATATTCTATAGAGAAGGTGTCCTTGCCGGCTGCCGCTTTCTTGGTAGTGATAAGGATGACACCGTGGCTGGCACGCGAACCGTAGAGCGCGGATGCGGCAGGGCCTTTCAGCACTGACATGTTCTCTATATCATCAGGGTTGATGGAAGAAACGCCATCGCCGAGGTCGTAGCCACCGCTCGTTCCGGCTGAGCCGAAATTGGTGTTGTCCAAGGGCACGCCGTCAATGACGTAGAGAGGCTGGTTGTTACCTGTCATCTCGGTAGAACCGCGAAGGATGACACGGGTGGAACCGGAAGCACCGCCTGCCGTCTGGCTGACGACAAGACCTGCAACCTTGCCTGCGAGCGAGTTGATGACATTTGTTTCCTTGGCTTTTTGCAGCTCCTCACCTTTAATCTCGCCTACGCCATAGCCCAGTGCCTTGCGCTCACGCTTGATGCCAAGGGCGGTGACTACGACCTCGTCTACGGTCTTGGCATCCTCCTTCAAGGTTACCTTCATGTTGTTGGCAGCCTTTAGCTCTTGAGTGGCATAGCCAATGTAGCTGATTTCAATGATTGCGCCAGGCTTGGCATTGATGGCAAAGTTGCCGTCAATGTCTGTGATGGTTGCAATCTGTGTTCCTTTTACCTTGACGGTAGCGCCGATGATAGGCTCCGTGCCGTCGGTGACATTACCTTTGATCAGTCCTTGCTGCTGTACAATGCCGGCAAGAGGACCGTTTGTGGCATTTGCTGCTATTGGCGGTGTCAAGACAGAAGCCGCACACAGCATGAAGAATAGTCTCCGATTGTTGTTCATGGATTGCTTTTAATTTTGATTGGTTTTTTACTAATTTTTGTCGGCAAAGGTAAGAATATGGCTTTTACATGAGGTTTGAAAGCTGACAAACAAGGTTTGAAAACTGACAAACAATCTTTTTAAGCTTTTTCGTCTTGCCAAATGGCTATATAAAGTGCCGAATAAGGCGCTAATTATTGAAAAAATTAATAACTTTGCATCGGAACTTAATTATATAGTCTTGATTATGAAGAAATCAGTTTTAGCCACACTCATGCTGCTTGCCGCCTTGACAGGCAAGGCTCAAAACGAAGCCGACGCGCCGTTGGTGATTGCGCGGCAAGGCAATTTCTCTGTAGGCGGCAAGACAATTCAGCGGCAGGGCACGTATGACAACTCGAAGTTTGTAGGCTGGGCTACGCAGGTAGAAACCGGACAGAGCGCACGCGTAGACCATGCGTTTGTCGACTATCAGGTTCCAGTCAATGCCAACAAGTACCCGCTTGTGTTTGTTCATGGCTATGGCGGCTCCGGAGTTTGCTGGGAGATGACCCCCGACTGCCGCGAAGGATTTTCCACCCTCATGCTTCGCCACGGCTACTCCACGTACGTCATGGACCTGCCCGGCCGTGGCAGAGCCGGCAGGACATCGGCAACAACTGAGGTGAAACCGCTTGCCGACGAGATGTTCTGGTTCGACATCTGGCGCATAGGCGTATGGCCGAAATACAACAAAGGGGTGCAGTTTAAGACCGATTCAGCCTATCTCAGCCAGTTCTTCCGCGAGATGACACCCGACCTCAGCGACCACCAACAGGACGTGCCGGCAATCAACGCCCTTACCGACAAGCTCGGAGCTGCCATCCTCGTTACCCATTCGGCAGGCGGCATACCCGGCTGGATAGTTGCTTCACAAAATCCGAAAGTGAAGGCAGTTGCCGCCTACGAGCCAGGTGCCTTCGTCTTTCCCGAAGGAGAAGTTCCTGAAAAGATTGACGGTCTGACAGGCGGCTCGGCAGGCATCCCCATCCCGAAGGCGCAGTTTGAGCAGCTATGCCGCATCCCGATAGTGCTCTATTTCGGCGACTACATCCCCGAAACCGTGAGCAAGAACCTTGGCGACGAAAACTGGCGCGTGCGCTTGCAGATGGCGCGCAAGTTTGTTGACTGCATCAACCGCCACGGAGGCAACGCCACGCTTGTGGAACTGCCCAAGATTGGCATCCACGGCAACACCCATTTCCTCATGCAGGACCTTAACAACAAAGAGCTTGCCGACCTTTTCGCCAAGTGGCTGAAGGATAACAATCTTGCCGGCGCAACCAAGGAGGACATGCCGTTCAAGGAGCTTGGCAACAGCCTTCCAGCGCAAGCCTTTCATGGCGAGGCATATCGCAACGACATCATAAACAACGACACTGTGTATAATTTCCCACAGACCAACGTCATAACCTTTGCTCCCGGCTCCCACAGCAACTGGCACCGGCATGGCGGAATGGACATTCTCGTGACCGGCGGCGTGGGCATCTACCAAGAGGAAGGCAAGCCGGCGCAGGTGATACGCAAGGGCGACGTGCTCCACATTCCTGCAGGCACGCGCCATTGGCACGGTGCAGCGCCGGGCAACTGGTTCCAGCAGATTGTAGTTTATGACAGCCATTGGCGGCCTCAGGGAAGCTATCGCGACGGCGACAACACGGTTTCAGACAGCTATTACAACAATCTTTCGATGGTGGAGTTTCCCCATCAGAACAGCCGTACGGACATAAGCACATTCCTCCCCGGCGACTCGCTCATGCAGCTGCCCACGTTTACAGGGCTCGTGAGGTTGTCCTCTGTCTTGGGCAAGGACAACGCTTCCAGGGCGCCTGCAATAGCCAACGTAGTCTTTGAGCCTGGTGTTTACAATGCCTGGCACAAGCATCCTGGAGGACAAATCTTCATTGTCACCGACGGCGTTTGCTACCATCAAGTAAAGGGCAAGAAGGTAGAAGTGCTTCATCCGGGCGATGTGGGCAAGTGCCCTCCGGGCGAGACCCACTGGCACGGAGCCGCGCCCGGTTCACGCATGGCGCACCTTGCCATAGGCACCAACCCCAGCTCTCCAAAGGTGCAGTGGTTCAAGCCTATAAGCAAGAAGCAATACTACAAAATACAGGAAAAGCAATAAAGGCAAACACATCTCTGTCTCAAAGGAGGGTGTGTCAAAATTCAATAGAAAATCTCAGCACTTGCAGGGACTGCCCCTGCAAGCGTGAGAGAACCGATTATTGAATTTTGACTCACCCTCTTTTCATGTATTAATGCCGCCCTCCGTAGGCGAACAGGCGGTCCAACGCCTCAATCCTGCGGAGGAAGGTGGCGCGAAGGTTGGCCACGGAAGCCTCGAAAGAGCCGGTGTCGTCAAACCGCGCAGGGTCGAGCGAGCCCCACAGCTGCTGGTCGGCAGAGGCAGAGGGGGCAATGGTTTTCCGCCAGAGGCCGATGCTGTCGGCAAGCGAGGCAAAGCGCGGGCGGAGCGCAGTCCATCTTTCAGCGAGGCGGCGGCAGAAAACAGGATCTTTGAGCAGTTGCCCATACCACAGCGCACGTGAATCGTAAAGGCTGTCTACGGTCAGCCGGCGCACATCTTTCATGTTGAATCTTGACGGGCGTATGTCGCCGCCGCTGTCCAAGCCCATATCCTCGAAAGCCAAATCAAAGTCCCACACGGGGCCTGCGCATAGCTTGCCGTCGCGCCCGAGATACATATAGCAGCTGCGCGGCCCGTTTGGCTCGGCGTTTTGGCAAAGCTCGTAAATGATTAGATAGTCCACGAACGAGTCGAGGTTCAAGTGTCGCTCGTACAGTGCTGTGAAGTCCTTGGCGCTTCCTTCGTAAAGCACATCCTCTATGTCGTCAAGCACTTTCTTTATAGAATCCATGCGCTCCGGCGTAGGCTCTTTCGGAAAGCGCACGTTCACGGGCAGCCGCCTGTGAGCCGTGGCGAATCTATACTCGTCGCCCGGATAAGCGTCCAACTCCACGAGAAAGCCCGTGGCAGGGTCGGCGTCAACCCAGTGCTTCCCTACGTGTATCTCCTCGCCGATGAGGTAACAGCCTATATACTTTCCGTTCTCCACAACGTTCACCAACCGCCAGTCCGAGTTCCACGCCATAGACGTAAGCCTGGCGGCGGTAAGGGCAAGGCTGTTGCGCAGCAGGCTGTGGTCCATGAAGTTGGAAACAAAGAACCACTTGGCGTTTGCCGTCATGCCGAGAACGCTCACGGGCGAACCAAATTTCATGGTAAGCGGTTTCTTGGGTTTCTGAAAACTGGAGTTGCCGTGAGCCTTCACCGCCGCATCGGCACTCTCATAGTCGGTTGTGCCGTCGGCGCGGCAAATCTTCACGCGCGTGCCTTGCCGCCAGTCCCTGCCCGTGACGGGGCTGCCGTCGGCAGTGGAGATGTAAACCACGGGCAAGCCCTGCGGCACGTCCTGAGCAAAGGCTAAGGCGCAAACAGACAGAAGAAAAGCTAAAAAACAATATCTTAACTGTGTCATAATGCTATAGTCGTGTTTTGAAAATTAAACTTTTGCATCACCGCCTGCAACGGGGAAGAACAGGGGATGGCGAGGCGTGCCGTCCTGCAACAGCTTGCCGGCGGCGACAAAGCGGGTTAGCCATTGTGAGGCCTTGTACTTGCTGAGACCGAAATTGCTCATCAGGCTTTGGCGCGTGACGTAGCGATTGCTTTCAAGATATGCCTCTATCTTGCTCCACAGCTCGTCCTCGGTGTATTCGGACGAACGGGTCGTATTGCCAGCCTTCTCGAAGCTCACGTTCCTCCTGACCTCCTTCAGCAGCTCCTTTTCTGGTTGGAAATCGATGTTTTTCAGGTATATGTCCTTACCCGTTATCTTGCCGTCTTTCTTTTGGTCAAAAGGTGTGCTTCCAGCCGAAAGCGACAGATAGCCCACTTCGGGCAGATAGAACCTGTTGCCCATAGAGAGTTGCTCCACAATGATGTGCCGCATTTCAGCCATGACGGCAATGACATCCGACTTTGTAGCCGAGCATGACTGCTCTATCCGGCTTGCCAGGTCGTCAGCCGTCAATGCCTTGCCCTGCCTCAACCTTACGAAAGGCTGGGGCTTGCCGCCGCCTTTCGAGTTCTTGATTTCTTGTACTTCGTATTTTACAGCCATATAAACGTCAGTTTTTTTGGATTTGATATTAGTGTTGTGTTGTTGTCTTTGCAAAGTTAAACAATTTCCCCGATACATCCAAAACATAGCCCGAATAAAGTGCGATTATTGTTGTCCAACGTTCGTTAGTCATAAGTTCAACATTCGTTAGCTGCAAGTCTAACGTTAGTTAGCCGTAAGTATAGCGAACGTTGTACAACAATCATTGCTTAATAAACAAGGCTGGAGCATTACTATTTTATCATTGAGGTTCTTTTAATGTAATTGACAAAACAATTTGGCACTATGGCTTTTAATATTAGGTAGCCATAGTGGTAGTAGCGGCTGGGGCGGAGAGCCGAGGCAAGGGGACGTGGCTTCATGGATTTCTTGAAAGGATAAGGCAGTCGGGTGGGTGAAGCAAGTAAAAAAGTATACAAACCGACATGTTAAGTATGGTTAAAACGTCAAGACGGCGTAAAAATTTATTTACAATTGTTCTTGTTTTGTAGGTTTATTTTCGTAATTTTGCGGTTG
>CAZEEP010000005.1:0-150693 GCA_964511295.1 uncultured Prevotella sp. | reverse complement strand
ACATCGAACTGCGCATTTCTCTTTTTGAAACCCTCATTGTAGAAGACTCTGTACTGGAATACAAGCATGAAGACCTCGACAAGTTAGCCGAGCAAGTAATCCGCGCCCAAACATCGCTGACTGGTGTCCAACCAAAACTATATCTTAATCTCAATAAGCATGATGGTTGTAGCAGATTGACTATCGTGGGACTTTGGGGTGACTATATCTTCAAACCTCAAATGGAGAGCTATCCACAACTACCGGAAAATGAGGATTTGACGATGCATCTTGCTGAAGCGGCAAAGATAAAAGTAGTGCCTCACTGTTTGATACGTCTGGCAGATGGTGAACTAGGTTATATCACCAAGCGCATTGATCGTAGTAAGAATGGTGAGAAGACAGACATGGAGGATATGTGTCAACTGACTTTACACCCTACGGAGTATAAGTACAAGAGTTCACATGAACAGATTGCAAAAGCCATTGTGCAATATAGCAGCACGCCAAAACTCGACTTGGTCAACTATATGCAATTAGTGCTATTCTGCTTTGTTACAGGCAATAATGGAGAATGTCATCTGAACTGTATCAAAGACTAAGACAATAAAATTTACCATTGCTCTGTTTATAGAGCATAAAGATTAGTACAATGACACAAGAAGAGTACAGAAAAATGTTGGCTACCGCCAAAGAGCAATTCAAGGTTGGCAAGCCCTTGTTTGGCAAAGGTGGTGCTTTCCACCAAGTATTGGAAGACTTTCTCAACGCCGCCATGAAGGTTGAGTTGCAAAACCACCTTGACGCCACCAAGCCGTTAAGCGGTAATCGCCGTAATGGCAAGATGCCCAAGCAGCTCCAAACGGAGTATGGGCCTATCGCAATATCCGCAAGAAATGGACCATGCCGCTGGCAAACTGGGGACAGACGGCACAACAATTGGCCATAAAGTTTGGAGACCGTTTCAAGATTATGTAACTTTGCGCTGCCGCAGGCTCCTCGTCGTCGAAATGCGATTAAAAATCGCGGCCTGCCGACCGAGGTTGAAGCCTAACGGAGAAGCGGCCTGACACAGTTGAGTTGACTAACCCTCCTCTACTATTGTGGAATAAAAATAGGCTTATCTTGTTTTGATTTATCTTGCTCAGGTTTGCTGTTTTTCTTCGTAACCTTACCTACTCGTCCGCTTTTCTTTACAGTAGGCTTTATAGGATTCTTCTCAGAAACAACA
This sequence comes from uncultured Prevotella sp., assembly GCA_964511295.1. GTDB lineage: Bacteria > Bacteroidota > Bacteroidia > Bacteroidales > Bacteroidaceae > Prevotella. The sequence continues at coordinate 149,483 of CAZEEP010000005.1, read as the reverse complement.
GGTATAGTCTCCATAAATTGATATATGACTGACGGACAGCCATCTTCAGTAACAATTATGTCAAAAACAACATTGTTATCGTTGAGCCCATATATCTTTGCATGATAAGAATTCTCATTGTTTTTCTCTAATACAACAACCTGTTCTTCACGTTCAGGTTTTACTTTTACTACTTTTTCATAATAATTGCCGTCTGCATTTAAAGATTTTACTTCAAAGTCTATGTCTGCTATATTGTCTTTAAAACATTCTGCTGTAATTGATACATCATAGGCTTTAATATATCTTTCATTCAAGCTTATAGTATATATTTTCGAGTATAATCCATCGTAAGCGATAGAGAATTTATAAATTACAGGCTGGACATCTTCAGTTATATCATCATTCATAGTTATCTGACAGTCATACATGATTGATGAAGTTTCTACATTCTGGTTATCTTTCCTCGTTTCTGCTTTCAGTTCACACTCCTTGGTATAGCTTTCCACTTTTGCCGTTGAAGGGTTAATATAAGGTGGGAAAGTAACCAACAACGATGAATTGCAATATCCATGTTCGAAAGCAATAGATTTATTGTCATTTAGTTTAAATGAAAAAGTACAGTTGCTGTCTATTTTAACAACTCCATATTTCCCTTTTTGCTTCACAACTGCTTTATTTCCTACAGTCTGAATTATATCTTCAAACTGTTGTGGCAACAGCCTGTCACCCTTATACAACAGGCCCACCAATATGCCACCATTATCACTATATTTGCTTATCTCTGAACTTGGGCTGTCTTCTTTCTCCAATTGAATATTTGTTTTTTTTTCTACTTGACCTTGATATTTACTAGAAAAAAGCCGCATAATGTTATCAAAATTGAATACTGCGTTTTTTGCAGAAATTCTAAAACCGTCGTCAGTCTTCTGTGCCATGATATTTTTGCTATCAGCAGTAACCAATGAATGTTTTTCAAAAGTACCGTCAATAGTAAGCGGCCTAAGCTGGCCATTATTTAAATCATATTCAAAAAATTGTTTCTTTATAACGACTATAGCTTTACCATTATTAGGTGTAGAAGTAAAGTTGATGTCACCAGGATCTATGTTTTGCCCGAACGAGACATTGCTCATGTCTTCTGCCTTGATAATAGAATATGTATTTCTGTCTTTTGCAGAATTTGTTATGACTGATGCATAACCTTCTTTAAAAGGGTTGACACAATTATAAGGACCATAAGATTCGCCATTTTTCTGACTTATGTAATAGTATTCTTTTTTAATGGTTGACCACACTGGTAGATAACCATCGCTGAAGTGAGCATTTTTTATATCAATGAGTCTGAATTGATCTTCAATTGTTGTCATCTTTCCATTTTCATTGACAAACCCCACAAGTCTGTTTTTATCATTTTTGAAAACAAGCGCACTACCATTCTTAAAGTCGCCAATACTATCATATTGAGCAGGCAATATCTCTTTCTCATTGCTTCCAATGATTCCATACTTTCCATTTTGCGATACAAGGTAGTCGCCATTGCTCATAATCTTCACGCTACCATATATAGGATGAAGCTCCCAATAGGCAATTTGAGATTTAGCTGCCAAACATGTTATTGCTAAAATTAATGAAAGAAATAATCTGTTCATATAATAATCATTTTTTTAGTTGTTTCAAATTCAATTCTATCTTTTTCGAATATTCTATGTCTCCAGCTTTGTTAGCGCCATTCAATGCTTGCTGTAACAGTTTTATAGCTTGCTCCAAGTCTGTTTGATATGCTGCAAGCCAGTATTGGCATCTATATGCCTTCGGATTGCCGGTTTCTATAGCCTTGTTAAGCCATTCCTTTCCTTTGCTTATTATCTCTTTGCTTATCGGCATGCCGTTTTTATCAACCACTATGCCGAGTCTCTCTTTCTGATGCTTAGCCCTATTATTGAAAGCGTAAATGTAAGCCACCTCATACACAGCATCTGGATAAGAGTTATTGGCAAGTCGCTTCATCCCAACGAAACCTTTTTCTACAGAGTCTTTGTTGTTGTCATCTAATAATTTTAAGTAGTATGCATAAGATTGTTTGTCTACTTCTTCTTTTGTAATTATCTTGATGCCGTTGCTTTTCAGCTTTGTCGTCGTGTCTTGAGCAGCTATTTCGGTGCCATTCTCAGTGCTTCCTTGCTGTCCGATTACGAATGTCATTACTATTACCACCATGGCAATGGCTGCGGCAGCTACAAACACTACTTTCTTCCAATTCAATGGCGGACGTAGACCTACATAAGGTGGTTCCATGTCTACGTCCGCCCTGAACTGTGCGGCCGTAGCATAACGCTTACTTTGGCTTTTCTCCGTAGCTTTCTTGATTATTCCACGAATCCATTGCGTCTTTATCTCTTTCAAAGGAAGAGAATTACATAGCTGTTGCTTTAATATTTCGTGCCTGTCTCCCGTGAATGGCAGATGACCTGTGATGAGTTGAAAATAGAGTATGCCAATGGCATAGATGTCAGTACTGTAGTTCTGCTTGCTGATATAGCCTTGTATAAGTTCTGGAGCACCATATTCTATCTTGCCTACAAGTTTCCCTTTAGTGTCACAGTCCTCTTTTAGCTCATTTACTTTCTTTGCTACTCCATAGTCGATAAGCCTGTATTTACCATCGGTTGTAACCATGATGTTTGTCTGGTCAATGTCGCGATGGATGTATCCTGCATCATGGAGTGACATTATGGCAGACAATAACGACTTTATAATTTCGGTTGCAACAGCTTCACGGTTGGCTGCAAATCTTTCGAACTTAGACTGTATGACGGGATTAATATTCCCGTCTCTGCTTTCAAGGTTGCCGGTTATGAACGAGGCAAGGCTTATGCCATCAACATATTCGCTTATGACATAATATTGCATTCCCGTCAGAATATCTTCGTTCTCCTTCTCTACAAAGCCATACATATACACTAGGTTATCGTTAAGCAATTGTATTGACGCTTCCTCACGAGCTTTTGCTAACACCTCTGGTTGTGTGTTGGTCAAGTGCTTTATGGCTACACGAGTGGTTACGTTGTTGCTGTCGACACGCTTACCCAGAAAGACCTCTCCCATGCCTCCTTGACCTATTTTGTCGGCTTCGTCATACTCATAATGGCAAAGTCCATATTTTTCTTCTTTTCCTTCTATCTTTATTATAGCCATTTATTTCTTTATAAAAACAGGAATAATAAAAGCGTTTTTCTTGTCTAAGATTGCGTAAGTTCCAGCCTTGAGCGGATTTAAGAATGAAACGTCAATCTTGAATACATACTTTGCCGTGCGTGATGATTCTTTGACCACATAGCTTGATGGCTTTACTACAAATGTATTCTCGTCCTCTAACTTGTAACGCTTTAATAAAGCTTGCTTAAGGTGCAGTATTACAAACTGGTCTTCCGTTGTAATACCGTCTTCCGGACATATTTCCATAATTACAGACGCCTCGTCGCCATCTGATTTAATTGTGGTAGTCTTGTCAGCAGGAATAAGTACCGTGTACAAAGTATTGTGATATTTGTTTACAGATATTGGAATCTTAAAGGCATATTTGCTATTGATGGAAACCTTGCCGTGCGGTATGTCATTGATATATTGTGGTTTATAGTCAGGATTGGGCAATTTCTCATAAAGAGTAATAGCTGGTATGCGAACACGTTGCCTTACACCGTCCTTGCTCTCTACGAACAGGTAAAAGTCCTGCTCCGGCTCAGTGATATAGTTTATTTCACTAACAACACCCGTATAAGTGCCGTCGGCTGTAGTAATTCTGTCCAGTAGAGGGCTCTGCTCATAGAGGCTTTCGTTAGGAAATCTGCCGTAGTATTTGCATGTTTCATAGTCTGTGGCACCTATTTCATGTATGACATCTAAACTATCAATGATTTCTATTGTTTTCCCAGGGAGTTCACCAATGTATTTACCTTTGATGGTTTCACCATTATATTTCTTATATATACGGTCGATGCCTGTTATTTGGGTTTTGTAATCACGAGTGGCAAGAAGGTTCTTGATTTCAGACTTCTTGATGTTGAACATGTGTGGAATCTTGCAACTGTAGATCACGGTGTCACCAATGTTATCTAATATTGTAACTGGCACAATGGTGTTTCCACCATCGAGTGGCACAGAGTACTTACCATTTGTGACATATAGAGAAGCTTTGGCGACACGGCTGATGAAGCTATCAGCCTTGAAGATGATGTCTTGCATCGCAGGCCCTTGCTTTGATATATATCCTTCGTACTGCGATCCATCTTTGGTAACAATCCTTATGGTAGAGATGGCATTAGCAGGCAAAGCTGCCAATGCCACCATAACCAGTGAAATGATGAATGTGTATAGTCTTAGTTCTCTCATGATAATCCTTCAAGTCATTAATCTATCTCATATCATTTTCCATTGCGGACAAATTCTATAGGGATGATTTGCTGTTTTTTGAGCAAGAATATGGCACTCCAACAATGGTATTTACCATCTGCTGCTTTGTTCATTTTGCCCATCTCTGGCAACGGGATATTGAATTTATATTGTAGGGTGCCACTTCTGCCGTCCTTAGTGAAAGATGACGCGTTCATAGCCTGGAAAGTGGCGTATGATTTGAAGAATAGAGTTCTTCCATCCTTTTCCATTTCTACATCTTTTATTACACTTGCCGAAGACTGGCTGTCGAAGTCAGTAGGGGCGTTGACCTCAAAGACTACTTGACAAGTATCAGTCTTGCTATCCAACGCGATGATGTACTTCTTATTAGGGACATTGAGGCATATTACAGTCTGTTGTTTACCGCCTTTTATAAAACTCTTTTCGCTAATATATGCTACAGGCTTGCTTTTACCTTCGAATTCTAATATTTCTTTGTTACCATGTAGTGGAACTAATGAGATAGCCTCACCTATCTTATTACCATTCACCATCATATCTCCTTTTTCCAGGATATTTATTATGCATGGTTTGTACTGTTTGTTCTCTTGAATGCGAAATGATTTTATGTCTTTCAGAAAAATACGTTCTTTCGTTCCTTGAAGAGTATGTATGAGGACATAAAAGCTGTCCGGATCTTCACTTTGATAGTTACGTTCTGTTATAACACCAGGCCCCACCAATGTTCCATCATTCTTTTCTACAACATCCGTCACCTTTGCCTGTTCTGTGATTGGCTGTGAAGGATTTTTGGCAATGGTCTTATAGTATATGACATTGGCAAGCTGAATTTCAGACTCTTGTCCGTCTACAGAACGTAAGGTGATGTTGCTTTTCCCTCCATATGTCTGTTTGATGAAAGAGCCGCTATAAGTACTGCCGTTGCTTGTCGTGTATTCACGTTCAAGTCCTGATATAGTGTTCTTGTCGTCAGAAACAGCGTATATTGCTTCTATTTCGTCCCATTTGATTGTTACAGAGTGCGGTCTCATCACTTTGCACACAGCCTTACCATCGTCCATTATCCTTAGTGCCTTGACTTGCAAAAGCGTATTGCCGAAAGAAGCCACAGCTTTGCCGTCCATGTTCATAATTTTGTCCACTGTTTCCATTGAGCTGTCGGCTTGGAATACTATTTCCTCTTCTTTCGGATTTTGTACAGCTATGTGGCCGTAAAGTTCATCACCATTGGTCTTTACGAGTTTTTGCACGGTGATGGCGTTGCCGCTAATACTGACAATGATTAGGGCAATAAGCATTATGGTTGTTTTCCTTGTCATATTCTTTCTCATTTATCTATTTTACCTATAGCCTTATTATACAATTCAACAACATATTTTGCCAATATGCCTGAACTAATCTCTGTAGTTTCTGTAGCCTTATTGACAACAGCAACTAAATGTCCATTCTTGTCTACTACAGGTGAACCGCTTGCTCCACGGAAAACTTCTGCCTGGAACTGCACGTTAACCTTGTCCGATGTACGAGCTATCTTCAAGTCATTGAGTCTCGGTATCAGGCCTCCTGCTTTATTGTCAAGGTTTAAGCCAAAGCCAAATGGGTAGCCAAGATAGTAGTATGTTTCTGCCATTGGTGCAAGACGGCTGTCATCTGTTATGGAATAATCTGGATCGATTACTAATTTAACCTCGTCTGGAGTCTTTTTAGTGTTCAATTGTAACATTGCCAAGTCAACAGCCGGGTTTTCAAGAGTGTCAGTAACGGAGACTGGGAGAAGCTCATCGTACGAATCATAATTGTGGTTAGCTTGAGCTATGCGCATGTATATGCTTCTACCCGATACGCTGTAGTTACATTTTCTGAAACCACTAATGCAAGCATTGATGTAATCGCCAGAATTTTTATCTTTGCTAAGAATGGCTAATATAATACGCTTGTAAAGTCCGTCAGGTGCAGAATTGAATGTGTAAGAGTCTATTATGCTGTGGATAGGATCAATAGGCATCAGTTTTTCACGTATCTCTCCAACGAGTCCTGTCAGTTGTTTCTGCCATTTCTCATCGGTGAAACGCCATGGGTAAGCCACGTGCTTGTTAGTAATCAGACGGCCGTCACCTGACACAAAGAATGATGTCCCTGTGTATTCGATTGCTTTGCCATTCATTGGACTAAGAATGCTTGAATAATCTATATTGTGCGGTTCGACATCTACAAGAGCAATATCGCCATTACCGTCAACTCCGAAAAATAACTTTTCAGGCCATAGAGAATTACCCTTAGCGTCCTTAATGTTGTACTTGTCACAAGCTGAAAGCATTGGGTCATTATCGAAGGAGACTACATAGAAATATCTCCCGACAACCATTGATGTAGCGGGTATATAGTCGCTAACCTTGGAGAAACCAGGAACACGTCCGTCTTGTGTATTGCTACCGATACGATGCCATGCATATATACCTATTCCGCATAGGATAACCACACATGCTGCTACTGCAAGGAGCTTTGTCCAGTTGAATGGTGTCTTGATAGTCATATATTTAGCCAAATTCAATGGCACACGTCCAATGGCAATCTTATCCTCGTTTGGATATATGAATGTGGGCTCATTCTTTTTTAGCATTCGTCCATTAACAGTTGTGCCATTCTTGCTATGGTCAGTGAGTAAGTACTTGTTGTCTTTGGTAACTTTAAGCGTGGCATGGAATCTGCTGACAGTTGGACTATCAATGCAAATATTGTTCTGTGAACTTGAACCAATGCTGTATATATTTTTATAGTTGCTGTTGTCTTCTTGCATTGGCACCTTTGACCAAGGCAACTCCACGTCACCCAAAAGCACTCGGTCGCCACGACGGACTATGTGAGGAGTATTAGGCGTTAAAAGCTGTCTGTTGATTTTCGTGCCGTTTGTACTTTTCTTATCCTCAATAAGCATGTCGCCATTATCGAGTAATGTCAACTCTGCATGTAATGCACTTACTCTGTCACTTATTAAAACAATGTCGCATGCATTGTTTCTGCCAATTTTTAATAGTCTCATATTTTTTATATTTTTATTATCCTCTATATTATAGTCCTAAAGCTCTTTGACTATTTTCACGAGTTTCTGTATTCTCTGTGTCAATTGGTTTAGAACTATTTGCTTTTATGTTCTCTTTTTCAACTTTCTTGGTAGAATTCGAAGTCTTGACTTTTTTCTGTGGCTTGCTTCGATTATGTTTTGCCAAATCAGCCTTATACTTTGTTTTAACTTCTGTCTTTCCTTCGACAACTTGATGTTTAAACTGTTGTTCTATTACCCTGCTTTCGATGTCTTGCCTTGTCTGTTGGGTAGCCTTATGCACTTCAGTCTTTTGTTCTGTTGGTGTTATGACAGTAGCAGAATTCTCTGATGCATGAGTTGTTTGCCTATCATCATTATTTCTTAATGATATAGCCATAATGATAACGGCTAATAATGCAACGACACTAAATGCAACAACAATCTTTAATTTCTTCTTTCCATCTGGTTCACTCGTCTGTTTTTCTTCTTCCTCCGCCTTACGCTTAGCTTCTTCCTCTGCCTTACGCTTAGCTTCCTCCTCTGCCTTACGCTTAGCTTCCTCCTCTGCCTTACGCTTTGCTTCCTCCTCCGCCTTACGCTTTGCTTCTTCCTCTGCATTCCGTTTGGCTTCCTCCTCTGCATTCCGTTTGGCTTCCTCCTCTGCTTCTAACGATTTACTTGAGGCAAGAGGTGTAACTCCAGGTATATATATACCGTAGTTTGACGCATCTATGTCATATACAGTCTTCCGTTTGCTTCCAAAAAGTCCTTTTAAACCTTTCTGCTCTGAAGTAATCTCAAAATTATCAATTTTATCCAATGCATTGCGTAGCTCGGATATATTTTCAAAGTTATGGCTTAGTGCGTTTACAATGAACTCGCGCATTTGTGCTGTTTTAACATTGTTGATGTCTACATGCTCGAGATTACAATTACAATAACAGAGTTGATAGGCAATGATTCCTATGCGAAATAGATCATCTGTGAAAGAACCATTAGGTTGAGCTTGTCCTGTACTGCATAGACGTATGGAGCCTTCAGCTGTAATGAGAACGTCATCAGCTGTAAGTTCTTTATGGCTGATTCCTAAACTGTGCATGTCTTCTATTGCCTTGGCTACATGCTTGATGATTTCATAAGCTATTTTGTCACGTTTTATTAGGTACTTATTATGCAAGCTTCTTACGTTAACATATTCATCCTCATATTTTGGTTTCAAATTGTTGCTAATGAACTGTGTGAGAGTTATACCACGTACATATTCTATTGCCAAGTCCTTCTTTATTTTGTTTTGAGATACTTGTACAGGTATGACACTTAATACATGTGGCAAAGCATAGTTGTCTGTCACGACTTCACTCTGTCTTTGCATCCGGTCATTCTCTGATGTCGTAGCAAACTTAGGCTCTTTTATAATAACAGGCATGACTCCTTTAGGCGAGCTGAATTGTGCCACGTATACATTGACGTGTCTGCCCTCACCTATCTTTCCAGCTTCTGTGTCAAAGGTGTATTTGCTGCCGGAATATGCATCATTGTCTCTTAGAGTTATTATCATAATCTTCCTTTAGCTTTTTCTCTCAGTTCTTTATTATTTTTCTCAGTGTTATTTCCTTTTTCTTCAACCTCTTTTGGTTCCTCCTTTTGCTCCAACTTTTTTGTTGAAGTTTTTTGACTTCCTTTTGCACGTTCTTTGACAGGCTGTCTTACTTGTGTCCTACTTGGGCTCGGCTTAGGACGCTTGAAGTATTTGTCTAAAGTGTTACCATCTTCAGTCCCAGGCTGCCAGTCATCGACTGATGCACCATCGTCGGCTTTATTTCGAGTAGTATCTTCTTGGTTGTTCTTTTCTTCATATTGATAGTTCTTACTATCTTTTGCAGAATCTTTATTTTCTTTCTTCCTCTTTATGACGGAAGATGCGGATGCGCTATCTTTCACAGGTGTCGAAGTATTAGAACCCTTGTTGCCGCTATTGTTAACAGCGAACAGAATAATGAGAAGCATTATTGCCACAACTATGGCAACGTACAAAGGACCGCGTGGGCGTTCTATCATACTCCAGTCCAATTCTCCAACATTGCCAAATTTTACATTGTCGCCACGTTTCACTTCTACATCTTGGTTTTTGCCTATGCGTGCTCCATTGACAGTAGTACCATTAGTACTTATGTCGTTAATAAAATATTTACTGAATAGTGTGACCTTCAACACTGCATGGTGTCCGCTGATGTACAAGTTTCTGTGGTCTGTGTTCCCATCGAAAATAATGTCGTTGTCATCATCTCTACCTATAGAATATATCTTCATACGTTTACTTTTTTTACTGGAATAAATTTTTCATTTTTATTATTTTGTCCTTAACATTTTGGATTATAGGCACGTTCAGTGCCGAATCTGTGTCCATCTCTATCAGTACACCTGTAAGGTTGTCATATTTATTACCCTTTCCAATGCCGATACTGTCCACTTTGTCTGCAAGCTGCCGCATTATGTGCCTTAGCCCTTCTGCTTCTTTGCCATCTTTAACTGGCTGACAAATATCCTCCAACAGTTCTTTCTCAGGCATTATTCCGTGTATTCCGTCAGTGGTTATAAGGAACCTGTCGCCTTTTTTATATGCTAACTCCTGACTCTCAATGTGAGGAATCTCTCTTGAAATGCCAAGTGCGCTTGTTATGACATTAACCTGTGGTGACAATCGTGCTTGTTCCTCCGTCTTTAGTGCATGTTGTTTCAGTAGCTCAAAGACATACGAATGGTCAGTGGTGCGATAGACTTTGCACACCCCTCTCAGCTGATATACCCGGCTGTCGCCAACATGTTTTACGAATGCCTTATTTCTTGTTATAAGCACAAGAGCACATGTTGTTCCCATACCTTTTAGAGATGGATGTTCCTGCGCATACTGCTTTATGTTATAATTTGCAAATTCCAATGCAAAATTGAGGATGCTGTTCTCTGACTTCTTGATACTTGCAGGCAGTTTTGATGGAGAAGTATTTACAGTGTTAAAAATAATATTACATGCCATTTGTGAAGCTGTTTTACCGCCTGAAGCTCCTCCCATACCGTCACAAACGACGAGCAGGTAACCAAGACGAGTCTTGCCAATGATGAAGCTATCCTGGTTTTCAGGTCTCCCACCTTGTCTGGTAATGGCATACCCTTTAAATAGCGTTGGCTCAGGACAAAGAACTAACAAGCCGTCAGCATTGTCCCCATCCTTGCTGCATATATTTATAGGTGTATCTATCGGATCTTCCAATAGACTCGTATCGCCTATCAACGTAGGCGTAGACTCTTTCCTTTCATCATCGCCTTTACGCATCAGCCCTTGCTCTTTTTTGTTTGTAGTGGCGTTGAATGCCTCAACATCAAGAGCTGCGGGCTGAAAAACGGTGGTAGGTGATGGTTCTGCACCTTGCATCTTTGGATCCAATGTTATATTATCTTTTTTATAGTTCATAAATTTTCTATTTATAGAACCACCCTATAATCTTATTCAACCAGTCTTTAATACTTTTCAACACTCCCTCGAACGGATTGTCATTTCCATTCATAGCTTCTTCTATTGCTTTATCAAAATCGTCTGCACTCTGATACCTGTTGCTTGGATTCTTTTCTGTTGCTTTCCACAGTACCTTCATTAATGGCTTAGGGATTGAACAGTCGTAAGGCAGTTTCATCTCCCTATGTCTTTTTAGAGTCTCGACATCAGTAGATGCCTTAAAAGGATTGTAACCTGCCAGTAAGTCATAAAATGTAATGCCAAGACAATATATGTCTGTGTAAGGACCTATTTTGTCGAGGTCTTCTTCGACATATTTCATTTGTTCAGGTGCTGAGTATTCTGGTGTCCCTGTAAATCCAATGACAGAATATTCGTTTCCTCCTTCAAGACAAGCTATGCCCAAGTCCATCAACTTTACATTCCGACTGTTGTTAACCATAATATTCGACGGCTTAATATCTCGATGAATGATGCCTAAAGAGTGAATATATCCGAGAGCTGAAAGAACTTGTCGCATCATCCCACAAATAACTTCCACCTTGTCTTCTCCTGATTTCAAGTACTGACTCAAGTATATGTCTATGTTTATGCCAGGGAAATACCTACTTAATATTAGAAATGGCCCGTGGTCTTCATAGAACTCGCAGTAGCCAAGCATTTCTATCAGGTGAGGGTGATGAAACGACATTGTTGCTTCTTGTTTTGCCCTCTTTCTTATCTTTGCGTTATTCTGGTATTTTGGCGTTACAACCTTTACTGCAGCTACATCTTTATCTTTCTTGAAGGCATCGCATAGATACACATTCCCCATTGCACCACTTCCTAATAGCTTACTTTTACTATTGAAGACGTAGTACACGTTTCTCTGCGTCACAGCGTGGCTGCATGGGTCGAGAGATATAGGACGCAGATAATAGTTTGGGTCGCCAGCTTTGCCCCGATATATGGTTACCATCGCTTAGATTATATGAAAGCTAAATGCTTACCGTGCCACCCGTAGGGAACATGTTGCCGTTACCATCAATTCCAACCGTTCCATCTTCCTCTGGCATAGGCCCTGTTGGTGGAAAGTCTGGCTCTGTTTCTGCTTTAACAGGTATGAAGTCTTCCACTGCACCAAGTCCCAACTTGTCAGGATCTAATAGTAGCAGCAACAGCTCATAATGGTCGCCAAAGATTATCTTGTCGCCAAGCTTGCATGCCTGCAAGTCTATACCTACACTCTCACCATTGAGCATTGTTCCGTTGGTAGAGCCTTCGTCCTTAAGGTATGCTACTACCTCTTTTGGATTTTTCTTCTTTTGTATTACAATAGAGGCATGTTCTGCGGATACTGTTGCCTCTGGGAGATAAACATCGCAGTTCTCAGGGTTACTACCAATAATATTCTTTCCTAAGTGTAAAGGCCAGTACTCTGTAATGCCGCTATTTGACAAAGAGTAAAAGAAACCTAATATAGGCTTTCTATTATGTTTAGACTGAGCTTTGAATTTGTTTTCCTCATAGGGTACGCCTTGGCCATTATCATATGTAAGGTAGTCCGTTATTTGGGTTCCGTCACTTGATGGGTTCCAACTTGAACCTCCTAATTTTTTATAAAAGTCAGAGAAATCTTTCTCGCTCGTCTCTGATGTGAATGTCTTCTTTCTTGCCATAGATTAAATATTTTAGTGTGTGTTTTTTCTATTTCAAACCATCTAACCTTGCTTTCATTATGGTACCACTACAATGTAACTTGCGAGCTACTTTGTTTGAAAGCTGTTCGAAAGATTGTGTTATATTGCTGAATATCTTTAGTTCCTCGGAACTTTTTCTCATAGCACTAAGTGATTTGTATGTTCTGTAGAAAGTATAGCATGCCTTGTATACTTGGTCTGCATTATTGGCTTTATCAAGCCTATTTATGCAATTGATACACACATTTGCCTTATTAATGAATACAGTTGACATTACCGTACTTTTGCCTAATCTTTTGTAAGTACCCAATTGTTGCCTTGCAATAGTTTTTTTCTCAGGCATAAGTCCTTCCAACTTTATTACTACGTTCTGCGCAAGATTCTTAGCCTTGTTTATGTCAAATCTTGGAAATGGTATACCATCATTGAAAATTCGATTAGGAGAATTAATGTCCGCTGAAGATAAAATACCAATGCTGCTATCTTTTTTTATTATGGCGTTATTGATGCCTTCCTTACTCACGCTATGGTTGAGGGTGAAGTAGAACGGATAGCAGACACCACCTATATTTATAATAAATGCTACCCACTCAGAGCCATTTGCTTCCACCTTGACTTCTGCATTATAAGAGTGCTGTGGTTCTATGACTGTAGGTTGTACATAACGACGGGTCATGGACACAATATCCTTTTTATCTAAAGTCAAAGCGTAGTCCTCAGCCGTCAATATCTTTTGATTTACTAAATCTAAAGAAAACTTATAACCATTGCCACCAAATGATTTTATCAGTGATGGATTAAATGAAATTTCCTCTACAGATGTGTTTTTAATGTCTATATTAAAGTCATAAAAATTTCTTATCGCATATAAACTTCCAATAGAAACCGTCAAACGAATGCCGTTGGCAATGTACGTTTGTGAGAGTTTACCGTTGGAGATAGCTTCAGAATAACAGACAGGGGAAGTGTAAAGTCTATCCGATTTGATGTTCATGTTATAAAGCCTCTCTTGATCATTAGATATGACTGTATAATAATCTTTTGCAGGCACGCCTTTACTGAGCATCACTATGCTTTCATATTTCCCATCTTGCGATATTGTGTAGCTATACCCTTCTGCTCTATTATTGACAAGGCTGTCGTACTCCTCTAAAGCTCCATTGTCATAATACTTCACAAGCAATTTGTAAGTGTCATACACTTTCTGAGCCTCATTTATTTTGCCTTCCATATTAAATCCAATGTAGTCACCGAAAATACATTGTGTCAAGTTTTTGGCATTAATAGTCTCAACGATACCGATCTTTAACAATCGGCTCCCGCTAAAGAGATAAAAAACAGGAAGCTGCTTAGTTTGATAAACTTCAAGCACAAATGTTGTCTTACTCTTATCATTTGTAACGTTGCCTTCACTATCATATAGGAAAATCTGTGGCCGTGGCAGAGTCCGGTCAATAGGGTTTTGACTATAAGTCACAGCCGTTGCTTTCAGCATCAAAAGTAAAAGCAATATAGTATGCAAAACACGGCAACACATATATATGACTTTTCATATCCGCACTCCCTACGGATTATTTATACTTTTATCATAAAGCATAGCATACGAAAAAAGCGTGGGAGTCCAACCCGTTACTCATCCCACAACTCGAGGCTCTGGTATTGCCCACTACAGTAGAACGAGCAACACAGAAGCCCACGCTTGTATGTATAAACACACCTTGGAGTACACCTTATAAGATAAGGTGTACAGACAAGGATAGGTATTACATACCCATGAACATCTATCGTTGCTTCATTCTTGACTGTAGTTGAAATTTACCAGATTTCGAGTTGTCAAGAACAAGCGTCAGATAAACGCTTTAATCATATATATGATCCCCAATGCTAAATGCTCCACTTGAGCATATCTTCCCACCCGTCTTACGGAGCTTCTGCTATACAATAACGGCAACTCAACGGGCTTCGAACATGGTTCTCGGTTGCAAATGTAATAATAAATTCTGACATATGTCAGAATTTAGCAGAAAATATTAAGAAAAACTTTTTACATCATATAATGGTAACATCGGGACAATTATAAACTATAAGATTCGTTGCGCCTTTGACATTGCTTAGTCTAATATAATTTTGAATAAAGATGATTTTATATGATTCCAAACCACAGAAAACGTGGCGGTGTCGTGATGACACCGCCACGTCTGGACTTAAATACCAATAAAAGAAATAGATTATCGGTACTCGTTGGCGGAATATTTTTTATGCCTTATAGGCTTTATACTTAATGGAGCCTAATAAGTCCAATAAGCCAAGCCTAATGGACACAGCACAGTCTATCTGATGAACAGCAGCTCACGGTACTTGGGCAGAGTCCAAAGCTCGTCCGCCACTACAAGCTCGAGCTTGTCAATCTGGTAACGGATTGGCTGGAACCAAGTCTCAACAGTGTCGTGGTAAGCCACAGCTTTCTCACGGGCATCCTCGATCTTGTTTGCCACCTTGCGCGCGTTGACCATGTCCTCAACGTTTTTCTCAATGGTAGCCGTACGGTCAGAGATTTGCTCAATGATATTCATTATGCGGTCGGAGAGCTGTTTGCCCTTTTCCGCGCCATAGATAGCCATGAGGTTCTGCACGTCCTTCGTGAGCATTGACTGATAGTGGGTTGCCACGGGAATGATGTGGTTGATCGACAGGTCGCCAAGCACACGTGCCTCAATCTGTATCTTCTTGGTGTATGTTTCCCATTTCACCTCGTTGCGTGCCTTAAGCTCGTTCTCTGTCATCACGCCTTGTTCTTCGAACATCTGCACGGACTCCTTGTCAAGGTAGTGGTCAACGATTACAGGCGCAGACTTCTCGGTGTCGAGTCCGCGTCTTTTAGCTTCTTCTATCCACTCGTCGCTATAGCCGTTGCCATCGAAATGTATCGGCGCACAAGCCTTGATGTCGTCGCGTACAACGCTGAGTATGGCCGAGAACTTTTCCTCACCTTTCGCGATGAGAGCGTCCACACGCTTCTTGAAGTCGGTAAGAGCCTCTGCCACGGCAGTGTTAAGGACGATTTGCGCGCTGGCACAGTTGGCCGAAGAACCCACTGCACGGAACTCGAAGCGGTTGCCCGTGAAAGCAAATGGGCTGGTGCGGTTGCGGTCGGTATTGTCGCGCATGATATCCGGAATCTCAGGAATGTCTATCTGCACGCCTTCCTTCCCCTTTATGACGAGCGCGTCGTTGTCGGCATTCACGATGTGCTCGAGCACGTCGCTCAAGGTCTTGCCAAGGAACGAGGAAATTATTGCCGGCGGCGCCTCGTTGGCTCCAAGGCGGTGGGCGTTGCCGGCATCCATGATAGAAGCCTTAAGCAAGCCGTTGTGCTTATATACTCCCATCAGCGTCTCGACCGTGAACACCACGAAGCGCAGGTTGTCTTCCTTCGTCTTGCCGGGGCCGTGGAGCAGGATGCCCGTGTCTGTGGCAAGCGACCAGTTGTTGTGCTTGCCCGAACCGTTGATGCCGTCGAAAGGCTTTTCGTGGAGCAGTACCTCGAAGCCATGCTTGTGGGCCACCTTCTTCATGAGCGACATCAAGAGCATGTTGTGGTCGACGGCAAGATTGGTCTCCTCAAAGATGGGGGCGCACTCAAACTGATTTGGAGCCACCTCGTTGTGACGAGTCTTCGCCGGTATGCCAAGTTGCAAGGCCTCTACCTCAAGCTCGCGCATGAAGGCTGCCACGCGCTCAGGTATGATGCCGAAATAGTGGTCGTCCATCTGCTGGTTCTTTGCGCTCTCATGTCCCATAAGCGTACGCCCTGTGAGAAAGAGGTCGGGGCGTGCCCCATACAGATCCTCGTCTACGAGGAAGTATTCCTGCTCCCATCCAAGGTTGCTTATCACTTTCTTGACATCAGGATAGAAATAACGGCAAACATCGGTTGCAGCCACATTGACGGCATGCAGCGCACGCAGCAACGGAGCCTTGTAGTCGAGAGCCTCGCCTGTGTAAGATATAAAAATAGTAGGTATGCAGAGCGTGTCGTCGATGATGAAGACAGGAGAGGTCGGGTCCCAAGCCGAATAGCCACGCGCCTCGAAAGTGGAACGTATGCCGCCGGAGGGGAAAGAGCTTGCGTCAGGCTCCTGCTGAACGAGCAGCTTGCCTGAGAACTCCTCTATCATGCCGCCCTTGCCGTCATGCTCTATAAAGGAGTCGTGTTTCTCAGCCGTGCCCTCGGTGAGAGGCTGGAACCAGTGGGTATAGTGAGTAACGCCATTCTCGTCGGCCCATTGCTTCATGCCTTTCGCTACGGCATCAGCTATAGAGCGGTCAAGTTCCGCACCGTTGTCTATCACGTCAACGAGCTTCTGGTACACATCGGCTGGCAGGTACTTGTACATTTTAGCACGGTTGAACACCTTCTTGCCAAAATACTCTGACGGACGTTCAACAGGCGCGATCACCTCGACAGGCTTCTTGTGGGAAGCGGCGATTACGGCATCAAATCTTTGATTAGTCATAGTAAGTATAATTAGCCCAACTCCTTAATATCCCTCTCCAAAGGCGAAGGGAGATGATTACGGCAAGCGTAAACCGAAGTCACGAGGCTTGTTTATAATGTTATTAATTTATTTTTATCGTATAAAACTTTTTCTCTGTCATATTATCCGGTTGAAAGGGAACAAGAGGAGAAACAGCTCTTAAAGCTTCTTTATCCTCTCCATCGCTTCCTCCACGTCTTCCCTGTTGCCAAACGAGGTCAGGCGGAAATAGCCTTCGCCCGATGGGCCGAAGCCGACTCCTGGCGTGCACACCACGCCACAGCCGTAGAGCAGGGTGTCGAAGAACTTCCAGCTGTCCTCGCCGTTGGGAGTCTTGACCCACAGATAAGGCGCGTTCTCGCCGCCGAACACCTTGTAGCCCAAGCCCGTAAGAGCCTCACGCATGATGCGTGCGTTCTCCATGTAGTAGGCAATGGCCTCGCGCGTCTGCCTGTGTCCCTCGGGAGTGTAGGTGGCCTCGGCGGCACGCTGCGAAATGTAGCTCGTGCCATTGAACTTTGTCGACTGCCTGCGCTCCCACATCTTGTTGAGCGACACTTCCTTTCCGTCAAGCGTCACGATGTGGAGATCCTTTGGTATGACCGTATAGCCACAGCGCACGCCCGTGAAACCAGCCGTCTTGCTGTATGAGTGGAACTCTATGGCACACTTGCGAGCGCCTTTAATCTCGTATATGGAATGAGGGATGGAAGGGTCTTGTATGTATGCCTGGTAAGCCGCGTCATAAAAGAGGACAGCCTCGTTGCGTAGCGCGAAGTTCACCCACTTGCGCAACTCGTCCTTCGTGAGCACCGTGCCCGTAGGATTGTTAGGGTAGCACAGGTAAATCATGTCTATGCGATGGTCGGGCAACTCCGGCGTGAAATTATTCTCCGCCGTGCAAGGCAGGTAGGTGATGTCAGTCCATCTGCCGTCTTCAAACTTGCCGGCACGCCCAATCATGGCGTTTGAATCGATGTAGACGGGGTAAACGGGGTCGGTGACTGCCACGCTGTTGTCCCACCTGAGGAGTTCCTGAATGTTACCCGTGTCGCTCTTTGCGCCATCGTTTACAAATATCTCGTCGCGGTCGAGATGTATGCCGCGAGGCAGGAAGTCGCCCTTCATGATAGCGTCGCGCAGGAAGTCGTAGCCATGCTCCGGGCCGTAGCCCCGGAAGCTTGCCTTCACTGCCATCTCGTCTGCCGCCTTGTGCATCGCCTCAATGACGGCAGGGGCAAGCGGCCGCGTAACGTCGCCAATGCCAAGGCTTATGACACGCACCTTCGGATGCGACACCTTGTAGGCGTTGACGCGCTTTGCCACATCGGCAAACAGGTAGCTGCCGGGAAGACGAAGATAATATTCATTTGCGTAAGCCATACTATATATTGATTTCTCCTTCAAATACAAATTCTGCCGGACCCGTCATGTAGACATGGTTGTCTGCCTCGCTCCATTCTATGTGCAGCGTGCCTCCGTCCATCACGATGTCGCTCTTGCGCCCGGCAAGCCCCACCTTCGCGGCAGCCACAGCCGTGGCGCAGGCTCCCGTGCCGCAAGCCATCGTTATGCCCGACCCACGTTCCCATACGCGCGTGCGGAATGACTGGCGGTTGGAATCAGAGGCTTGAGAGTCGTGGCGGTCATAAGCATCGGCGGCTACAGAAGCCTCCTGTCCAGGCTGCCTCACCCCTACCGAAGCCAAAGGCTGGGCAAACTCTATGTTGCACCTCTGAGGAAAAGCCTCGTCACGCTCCAACAGGGAGCCCTCGGCGGCTACGTCCACGTCTTTTATATTGTCTACAAACTTCACGAAGTGAGGATTGCCCATGCTCACGAACACGCCGTCAGCCCTGCCTCCGGCATATTGTTCCGGCACGTCAAACGCAGGCTCAAGCATGTCAACGGTGACGCTCTCCACAATGCCGTTTGCCGTATGAAGCCTCAGCGTCTTAATGCCCGACAACGTCTCGAGCCTTATGACATCGGCTTTCATCAACCCCTTCTCATACACATACTTGCCTATGCAGCGGCTTGCGTTGCCACACATCATCGCCTCAGAACCGTCGGCATTGAATATGCGCATGGAGAAGTCTGCCTTGGAAGCGTCAGACGGTGCGCCTATCAGCACAAGCCCGTCAGAGCCGATACCGAAATGGCGGTCGCTCCAAGCTATGGCGGCAGCCGAGGGGGCTGCAATGTCATATAAAAATGTGTTGACATAAATATAATCATTGCCGGCACCCTGCATCTTCGTGAAATGTATCGTTGTGGTTGACATTATATTTAAACTCTATTTCTTTTACCTTTTGACCTTCTTAATCCTTGGTTCTTACAAAGATTCCTTATTACAGTGCAAAGGTACAACAAAATGTTAGTACATTGAAAAGGAAACGAATAAAAAAACATACTTTTTAGTAAAAAACAGCAAATCGTAAGAATCGCGCATCCTACTCGTTACAATTTGCAAGATTTTATCAAACAATCCTTTCATTTTATCATTTTAACACAACAAATATTAGCAAAAAGTCTCACTTCGCCCCTTACAATTGCCATTTTGTTGTAATTTTGCGTCGCAAGCTTGCGCCATGCAAGGCGAAAGGGCAAAAAGGTAATGTCTAATAAAAGAAAGGTACAGGACACGCAAAAAAGAGAAGTATGGAGAAAATGAAAGCTATAACCAGTCGGGCAAAGTTTGAGGATGTAAGGAATATACCTGCAAGCCTTGTGGACATAACTGCTGACATGAACACGGCTGAACCTGCCATACGACGCAAATGCATTGTCTAACGAACGTTATATTTACGTCTAACTTCCATTGGACTTACGTATAACGTTCATTGTACTTACGTCCAACGTTCGTTGGACAACACGACGACAGCGTATTCTCCATACCGCCAAAGCTTGCAGGCAATGCTAAAAAAGGCGGCAGGCAGACGAAGAATTGCCTCAAAAAACGAACATTAAAAAGACAAACGGATAAAAGAACAAACAACATGTGTGGAATTACAGCTATTTTCAACATCCAGGAGCAGACTCCTGAACTGAGGCAGAAAGCATTGAAGATGAGTCAGAAAATCCGTCATCGCGGACCGGATTGGAGCGGCATCTATACCGGTTCCACCGCCATCCTCTGCCATGAGAGACTGAGTATCGTAGACCCCGAAAGCGGCAGACAACCACTGTTCGCGCCCGACAAGAAGCAAGTGCTTGCCGTGAATGGCGAGATTTACAACCACCAGTACATCCGCCACGAGTTCAAGGACTACAACTTTCAGACGGGCAGCGACTGCGAGGTCATCCTCGCCCTGTACCGCCAATGGAAGGCGAACAACTCGGAACCTGCCGGCGTGAAGGGCGAGAGCCTTGGCGAGATGATAGAGAAGCTGAGCGGCATCTTCGCCTTCGCGCTCTATGACGCAGAGGACGGCTCGTTCCTCATAGCCCGAGACCCAATTGGCGTGATACCTCTCTACATAGGCTACGATGCCGATGGCAAGGTGTACGTAGCCTCTGAGCTGAAAGCCCTCGAAGGGCAGTGCGACCGCTACGAGCCTTTCCTGCCGGGCCATTACTATTGGAGCCACGAAGCCGACAAGAGCCAGCAACGGTGGTACACACGCCCTTGGATGCAGGGCAAGACGCTTTCGGAAAACGACCTGAGCTACGGGCAGGCAGTGGAAGACATACGCATATCGCTGATGCATGCCGTGAAACGGCAGCTCATGAGCGACGTGCCCTACGGCGTGCTGCTATCCGGCGGACTCGACTCGAGCGTAATCTCAGCCATAGCAAAGCGTTATGCCGACAAGCGCATTGAGAACGGAGGCATGACCGAAGCCTACTGGCCGCGCCTGCACTCCTTTGCCGTAGGGCTGAAAGGAGCTCCCGACCTTGCCAAGGCACGCCTCGTTGCCGAACACATTGGAACCGTGCACCACGAGATAAACTACACCATACAGGAAGGGCTCGATGCCATTCGTGATGTCATATATTTCATTGAGACTTATGATGTAACCACCGTGCGCGCCTCCACGCCGATGTATCTCCTGGCAAGGGTCATAAAGTCGATGGGCATAAAGATGGTGCTCTCAGGCGAGGGAGCCGACGAGATATTCGGCGGTTACCTCTATTTCCATAAGGCACCGTCGGCAACTGAATTTCATAAAGAGACGGTTCGGAAGCTGTCGAAGCTATACATGTACGACTGTCTGCGTGCCAACAAGTCGCTGGCGGCATGGGGTGTTGAGGGGCGCGTACCCTTCCTCGACAAAGAATTTCTTGACGTGGCAATGAGCATTCCGCCCAAATACAAGATGTGCCCGGGCAAGACAATAGAAAAGAAGGTGGTGCGCGATGCCTTTACCGACATGCTGCCTGAGGAGATTGTATGGCGCCAGAAGGAGCAGTTCTCCGACGGCGTGGGCTATTCGTGGATTGACACCCTAAAGGAGGTGACGGCATCGGCAGTGAGCGACGAGCAGATGGCGCACGCCGCCGAGCGTTTCCCCATAAACCCACCACGCAACAAGGAGGAATATTACTACCGCTCAATCTTTGCCGAGCACTTCCCGTCGGACAGCGCGGCACTATCGGTGCCGAGCGTGCCAAGCGTGGCTTGCAGCACGGCAGAGGCACTGGCGTGGGACGCTTCGTTCAAGAACATGAACGAGCCGAGCGGCAGAGCCGTCAAGGACATTCACGAATAAAGCGTCCCCCGACAGTCAGATCACGCGGCTTATCACGTCGGAAGAATAGGCGTAGGGCAAGAAGGCAAGCGAGGGAATGGGCTTGGTGATTATGAGCTTAGCCCGCCTTCCTACGCCGATGCTGCCGTATTCAGCCGAAAGCCCCATAGCGCAGGCACCGTTTATGGTCACCGCATTGAGTGCTTCTTCGGGCAACAGGCGCATCTTCATGCAGGCAAGCGACACCACGAACTTCATGTCACCCGACGGTGTCGAACCGGGATTGTAGTCGCTTGCGAGCGCAATGCCAAGCCCGTTGTCTATCATCTTTCTGCCGTGGGCGTATGGCATGTTTGAGAAAAAAGACGTACCGGGCAACAATGTCGGCATCGTGGCAGAGGCTTTCAGCAGCGGTATGTCGGTTTCGGGCATGCTTTCAAGGTGGTCTACGGAAAGGGCATCATGGCTGATGGCTACCCTGAGCCCGTCGCCTGCGGCAAGCTCATCAACATGAACCTTGGGCTTCAAGCCATATTTTGCGGCAGCATCAAGTATTCTGTCTGTTTCCTCCGGCGTAAAAAAGCCCTCGTCGCAAAACACGTCAACAAAGTCGGCAAGCTTCTCCTTGCCCACCTCCGGCAGCATCTCGTCTATGACAAGCCTTACATATTCAGCCTGCCTGCCAATGTAGTCGCGAGCCACGGCATGGGCACCGAGGAAGGTAGAGACCACTTTCAACGGCGCGCTTTCGCTGATGCGGCGTATGACGCGCAGCATCTTCAGCTCGTCAACGGTGTTCAACCCATAGCCGCTCTTTATCTCTACGCAGCCCGTCCCCTTTGCCTCAATCTCGCGCACACGCTCCATAGCCTGACGGTAAAGCTCGTCCTCGCTTGTGCGGTGCAGCAGGTCGGCGGAGTTGAGTATTCCCCCACCCCGCCGCGCTACTTCAGCATAGCTGAGCCCGCGAATCTTGTCAACCCATTCCTGCTCACGCTGACCGGCGTACACAAGGTGGGTATGGCTGTCGCAGAAAGCCGGCAACACCATGCCGCCACAGGCATCCACGGTCTCGTCGAAACGCTCGTCGCAGGGCATTGAGCCTTTCTTTCCAAAGCTTTCTATAAGTCCGTCCTTCGTCGTAAGCCAAGCATCGTCAACGGAAAAAGGCTTAGCCATGTCCCTGCCGCACACACGAAGGCAATCGGCAGGGCGGACACCGAAAATGGTCTTGATGTTATAAATCAGCCGGCGCATAGGCATAAAGCAATCATCAGTCCAACTTTTCCGTCCTCATAAACTCAACCGACTTGGCAATGTAGGGATACATCACCGTGTCCTTGTTTATGAACGGCACCACCTTGCGATAGTCGTTGAAGATGCGCTCTATTGTCGGCGACGACTTCAGCGGACGGCGGAACTCCAATGCCTGCGCTGCATTGAACAGCTCAATGGCGAGCACACGCTCCGTATTCAATATGACGTTGTAGAGCTTTGTGCCTGCATTGGCACCCATGCTGACGTGGTCTTCCTGCCCCTGCGACGTAGGAATGCTGTCAACCGACGAGGGCATGCACAGCGTCTTGCTCTGGCTTACAATGCTCGCCGCCGTGTACTGGGTTATCATGAAACCGCTGTTCACGCCCGGGTTGGCTACCAGGAAACTCGGCAAACCGCGTGTGCCGGACACAAGCTTGTATGTGCGCCGCTCGCTGATGTTGGCAAGCTCGGACATGGCAATGGCAAGGAAGTCCATTGGCAACGCAATGGGCTCGCCGTGGAAGTTGCCGGCTGAAATCACGAGGTCGTCGTCGGGGCAAACCGTCGGGTTGTCAGTGGTGGCGTTTATCTCTACATCCGTCACGCGCTGCACATAATGGACGGTGTCCTTCACCGCGCCATGCACCTGCGGAATGCAGCGGAAGGAATAAGGATCTTGCACATGATGCTTGGGCTGGCGTATAAGCTCGCTACCTTCAAGTATTTCCGATATGTGAGCGGCTGTGTCAAGCTGTCCCTGATGCGGCCTGACGACATGCACCGCTCTGTAAAACGGCTCTATGCGCCCGTCGTAAGCATCGAGCGACATGGCTGCAATGTAATCTGCCCAATTGCTGAGCTTCGTGGCTTGTATGATTGACCAGCAACAGAAAGCCGCCATGTTCTGCGTGCCGTTGAGCAGGGCAAGTCCTTCCTTTGCGGCAAGCTTTATAGGCACCCAGCCCATTGTCTCAAGGAGCTTCGCACCGGTCATGCGCTGTCCTTTGTACTCAACCTCGCCAAGTCCTACAAGCGGCAGGCAGAGATGCGCCAAGGGCACCAAGTCGCCGGAGCTGCCCACTGAGCCTTGCATGTAGACAACGGGGTAAATGCCATTGTTGAAAAAGTCGACAAGGCGTTCTACCGTGTCAAGCTTGCAGCCCGAATAGCCGTAAGAAAGCGACTGTATCTTCAACAGTATCATGAGCTTGACAATCTTGTTGGGCACACGCTCTCCAATGCCGCAGGCATGGCTCATCATGAGGTTTATCTGCAATTGCGACAGCTGGTCGTCGCCGATTGATATGTTACACAGCGAGCCGAAGCCCGTGGTTACGCCGTATATCGGGGTCTCCGACGTGGCGATTTTCTTCTCAAGGTACTCGCGACACCTGACGATGCGGTTGCGGGCATCGTCGCCCAACTTAAGTTTATAATCACCACGCAGTATCTCCCATACCTTGTCAAGGGTAAGATGTCCTGCACTTATTTCATGTATATTCATGGTTGTTTAATTCTGTATTTACTGTTTTAGCTACGTTAATCACTACAACTACAATAGATTAAAATAGCGTGTTATTAATTATATCTTCGTCTACCATATTGGGCATTGTAACCTTGAACTGTGGCGTGCGCTCCATCTCGCGGCGTATGGCATCCATCGAGCCTGTGTTGCGTGCCCACGAACGGCGCGCAATGCCATTGTTTACATCCCAGAAAAGCATCTCGCGGATGTTTCTGTCGCTATCTTCCGAGCCGTCCACGACCATGCCGAAGCCTCCGTTTATGACCTCGCCCCAGCCTACTCCGCCGCCATTGTGCAGGCTTACCCACGTGGCTCCGCGGAAGCTGTCGCCAATGACATTCTGCACAGCCATGTCGGCGCAATACTGCGAACCGTCATAGATGTTGGAAGTCTCGCGGAATGGCGAGTCTGTGCCGCTCACATCGTGATGGTCACGCCCAAGCACAACGGGAGCCTTGAGCCGTCCGTCGCGCACAGCCTCATTGAAAGCAAGGGCTATCTTCGTGCGGCCCTCGCTGTCGGCATAAAGGATGCGAGCCTGCGAACCGACAACAAGATTGTTCTTGCCAGCCTCTTTTATCCAATGGATATTGTCGTCAAGCTGCCCCTGTATGTCCGGCGTGGCATGGCTGCGCTCCTCGACGAGAGCTTCGCAAGCAAGCCTGTCGCTAAGCGCAAGGTCGGCAGGGTCACACGACGTGCAAACCCAACGGAAAGGCCCGAAGCCATAATCAAAGAACAGCGGTCCCATGATGTCCTGGACGTAAGACGGATAGCGGAAGTGCTTGCCGTCATGGGCATACACATCGGCACCTGCACGCGACGACTGCAAGAGGAACGCATTGCCATAGTCGAAGAAATACATGCCACGGTCGGCAAGCTTGTTGATAGCTGCCACCTGACGGCGAAGCGAAGCCTCCACGCACTTCTTGAACTCTGCCGGATTGTCTGCCATCATGCCCTTGCTTTCTTCAAGCTTCATGCCTACAGGATAATAGCCGCCTGCCCACGGATTGTGGAGCGAAGTCTGGTCAGAGCCAAGGTTTACCTCGATGTCTTCATCGGCAAGCCGCTCCCATAAGTCGACGACATTGCCGACATAAGCCATCGACACCACGCGCTTACTGTCAACAGCTTCACGAATGGAAGGCATCAATTCGTCGAGGTCATAGTGCAACTCGTCCACCCAGCCTTGGTCATACCGCTTTTGCGCAGCCTTCGGATTTATCTCAGCCACAACGCTCACCACCTTGGCTATGTTGCCAGCCTTTGGCTGTGCTCCGCTCATGCCGCCGAGGCCGGAAGACACAAACAACGGTATTGGGTTATGGGCATGGCGGGCGGGATCGTGCATCACGCGGCGGGCGGCATTAAGCACGGTAATGGTTGTGCCGTGGACAATGCCCTGCGGCCCGATGTACATATAAGAGCCTGCCGTCATTTGCCCGTACTGGCTTACGCCAAGAGCGTTCATGCGTTCCCAGTCATCCGGCTTGGAATAGTTTGGTATCACCATGCCATTAGTGACAACCACGCGAGGCGCACGCTTGTGCGACGGGAAAAGCCCAAGCGGATGGCCTGAATACATGACAAGAGTCTGTTCGTCGGTCATCTCGCTCAAGTATTTCATCACAAGGCGATATTGTGCCCAATTCTGGAAAATGGCACCATTGCCACCATATATTATAAGCTCATGCGGATGCTGGGCAACGCGTGGGTCAAGGTTGTTCTGTATCATCAGCATGATGGCGGCAGCTTGCTCAGAACGGTGAGGATAGTCGCCTATGGGGCGCGCCTTCATCTCATAGCGCGGACGATAGCGGTACATGTAGATGCGGCCATAGCGGTGCAGCTCGTCGGCAAACTCCGGCGCAAGGGCGGCATGGAGCTTCTTTGGAAAATAGCGCAGGGCATTGCGCAAGGCAAGCTTCTTCTCATCCTCTGTGAGAATATCCTTGCGCTTGGGCGCGTGGTTTATTGAAAGGTCATACTGTTGCGGCTCCGGCAAATAGTCTGGAATGCCAGCCCGTATGTCGGCTTGAAATTCTTCTTTGGTCATAATCTTTAACCTTGGTTTAAAGAGCAAAAAGGAGTATAGGGAGTTGTAGGCATTACATTAAGTCCTACAACCATCCCCTTATTTTATCTTTTCTTCAACAATGGCGGTAACGGCTTGTTCTTCAGCATCGGCTTTCCTTGCCATGTCGTCAGCCTCTGCAATAAGGGCTGAAGCCTTATCCTTGTCTTTCAGCGACGAGGCGTTTATCTTAACATTCATTGCCGCGCCACGCACCGCCGCACGTGCAGCAAGCGCACCAACACCGGCATCGGAGACACTGTTGGGATTGCCCGTCTCAGCCATAGCACGGCAAAGCCCGAACACCTTCATCGATTCACGCATCGTCTCCAACGGCACTTCCGACGCATAGAGAGTTGCAGCCTGTATTGCCTCAGAACGTGCTGTCTTTTCCTCTGCAGTGCCCTTTGGCATACCGAAAGCAGCCATTATGCGATTGAAAGCCACCGTGTCCTCGTCTATGAGGTGCAAGAGCGAACTGACGAGCTGCTGCCCTTGGTCAGCCCATTGGCTGAACTCATGCCAGCGGTCGTCCCACCCACGTTTGTGTGAAGAAAGGTTTGCCACCATTGTGCCGAGAGCCGCGCCAAGAGCACCCATGCACGCCGAGATGGTGCCGCCGCCGGGAGCAGGACTCTCACGCGATGTCTCCTGTGTGAAATCCTTTACCGTAAGGTCAACAAGACGCTTTACGGGATGGGCATCCTCAAGCAGATACTCTATAACCTTCTCACGAGGATTGAACGGCTTCAAGTCGTCGAGGCTCATTGACTTGACAGCAATCTTTATGATGTCCTCCTCAGGAATGCCAGTTGAGCGTTGCTGTTTTTCAAGATAATAGCGGCCTGCCTCAATAAGGACACGTTTGGGAATGAGTCCCACTATCTCTGTGCCTGTCACCCTCACCCCACGCGCAGCGGCGGCGCGGCAAACCTCATCGAAAGCCTTGTGCAGGGGCGTGACATTGATATTGGTAATATTCATAGACACCTGTGCAATACCATATTCGTCTATGTACCAACCAATAGCCTTAGTACATTCCAACGTCCCTGGCTGCATTACAGGATTGCCGTCAGCGTCTTTTAAAGGTTTGCCAGTCAGTGTGCCTCCTTCACGCATAGGCCTTCCCTTCTCACGCACATCAAAGGCTATGGCGTTGGCACGGCGTGTGGACGTGGTGTTGAGATTGAAATTGACAGCTATGAGAAAATCGCGTGCGCCGACGACGGTGCATCCTGTTCTTGCCATGTCGTCATCCCAAGGACGCGCGCCGAAATCCGGCTTTTCGCCGTCCTGCCCCATGCGCTCAGGCAAAGCCTCATATTCGCCCTTCCTGCAAACGGCAAGGTTGGCTCGCTCAGGAGTGAAAGCAGCCGCCTCATAGCAATAACAAGGCACGCGCAATTCGTCAGCAATGCGCTTGGCAAGCTTGCGCGAAAGCTCTGCGCAGTCCTCAAGAGTCACGCCGCTCACCGGTACCAACGGAAGCACGTCTGTAGCCCCCATGCGCGGATGAGCACCGTGGTGGGTACGCATGTCAATGACCTTGGCAGCTTGGGCAACAGAACGAAAGGCAGCCTCACATACTGCGTCCGGTTCGCCTACGAACGTCACCACAGTGCGGTTGGTGGCTTCGCCAGGGTCCACATCGAGCAGCCTAACGCCTTTCACGCTCTCCACAGCATCTGTTATACTTTTGATTTTCAGCATGTCACGCCCTTCACTGAAATTGGGCACACACTCAATTATTCTCTTGCTTTTAGCCATAAAAAACAGATTGTTGGTTTTTTTTCTTCAAATTTAGGCTTTTTATTTTAAAGTTGCAAATAAATCGGTAAAAAACGCATTATCTTCCTTTAAATAAAGATTAATGCCATTATTAACCAAGCTACTCCTCCAGCTCCAACGCCTACATGTTTTCTATACCATTATGTATTTTACGCGGAATGTCATCCATAGAAACAATACTCTTAGGATAAATAACAACAATATAAGGATGACGCTTATGAAAGAGATAAGCTACTGGTATTGACAACTTTTATGTAAAAAGCAAATTCGAAGTTCTTTTGCTTTTTGCAAAAAACAATATTGAGTATACTCAATTATTCTCTTGCTTTTAGCCATAATAAAAGTATAGGCTAATTTTAGGTTTTATTCGTAAAATACCAGTTCTCTTGGTAAAGTAATGACCTTAAGTCGACGGAACCAGCGTCGTGGCGATGTAGGGTCAATACGTTCTGACTGACTACTTATGATATAATAGCTTGCCGAGTAATCGTCCATCAGGGAAGTGAACGCCGACTTTATTCGTGAACACTTCTCGTTGATGGCATTGTCAAGTGGATTCGTAAGCCTTTCAACCGTCTCGCGCATCTTATCTTTGTCGCCATCGGGGAATATACGATTATAGATTGCTAATAATTCGTCACGATAATCACTAAGACGTTTAAACTCAATGCCTTCTTCATTACGCAGAAAGAGAAGGTAAACGGCGCGATGTACCGGTGACAGTTGCACCTCTACAGTATTACTACTATCCGTATTGTTTCCTTCAAGGAAAATCCTTCCGTCACGCTTTATTATTAGCTTACGAAGAGTACCACGTGCAGCTTCTGTCCTCAACTGTTCAAGGGTAGGCACAGTTATGGCTTGAAGCAACAAGTCGTTTCTTCCCATGACCTGTAGCTTCCTTACCAGCTCACGTACTTGCTGAGCCATCTGCAGTGCCTGTTCCTCGTCGTTATTCATATTTATCCGCAAAGTTAATGAAAATATCAAGAGGTCAAATCAATTTAAGTGATAAAAATATGGCTGCAAGCCTTGCGATGATTTTTTTGTTGCACGTTTCATAGCTTTGTTTTATCTTTGCCGAAAATTAGAATACTATGGCAGCTGACAATAACAAGCAAGTAGACAGCATATTGGATTTCGGACCCGTTGAAGACACTACCAAGAAGATAATAAAGGTAGTAGGTGTAGGCGGTGGTGGTTGCAATGCCGTCAACAATATGTATAAAGAAGGCATAGCAAACGTGTCATTCGCTGTTTGCAATACCGACAGCCAAAGCCTTGCCCACTCCCCAGTTCCTGTAAAACTGCTACTTGGACTTTCAGGACTTGGAGCCGGTGGAAATCCTGAGCTTGGTAAACAAGAAGCTATCAAGACTAAGGAACGTGTAAAGCAGCTGTTCAACGATTCTACCCGTATGTGCTTTATAACAGCCGGTATGGGTGGTGGAACCGGGACGGGTGCAGCACCTATTATCGCTTCTGTGGCAAAGAGTATGGGAATTCTGACAATTGGTATTGTAACAATTCCATTCTATTTTGAAAAGAAGCGCAAAATAATAAAGGCATTGAAGGGAGTTGAGGAAATGCGCAAA
Organism: uncultured Prevotella sp.; assembly: GCA_964511295.1. Classification (GTDB taxonomy): domain Bacteria; phylum Bacteroidota; class Bacteroidia; order Bacteroidales; family Bacteroidaceae; genus Prevotella. Next base: position 119,381 of record CAZEEP010000005.1, on the reverse strand, counting down.
AACGTAGACTCGCTCCTTATCATAAATAATGAGAGTATTTGCGATGTCTATGCCGATTCCGAAGTTCCTACCAAAGATGCTTTTAAATCGACTGACAACATACTTTGCAACGCTGCAAAGAGCATCTCTGAACTTATCACTGTTGAGGGCAACATTAATCTTGACTTCCGTGACGTGGAGTCGACGATGCGTAACGGTGGTGGCGCCATCATGTCAATTGGCAGGGCACGCGGCGAAAAACGTGTTGAGCATGCAATTATCAATGCCCTTGAGTCACCACTGCTTTATGGTAGTGACATTTCAAAGGCAAAGAAGATACTTTTCAATATCTATACCAGTGATGACCGCCCGTTGTTTGTAAGTGAGATGCGTGAGGTTGATACCTTCATGTATGGTCTAAACCCTGATATTGATGTTATCTGGGGAACAAGTGATGACAATACCCTTGGAGAGGATGCAAAAGTGATAATCCTTGCCACAGGCATTGACAACCTTTTTATGCCTACCGAAAAGCACGACGACAACGATGAAAATTATTATGATCAGATAATCTCAAAACTTTATCGTGAACCACTGCTATCACAAACTGTAGCAAAAAAGAGATTAGAGAAAATAGCAGAAAATACAAAAAACGTTGATATTGATACAGTGAAGCAAGAAGCAACAGTGGAAGAAAAGAAAGATAATGGAGAGAAATCTCCTTCCTTCTCTTTCGATATTGCAGACATCAAGACCGACTCTGAAGATACCAAAGAAGAACCTGTTTTAAAGAATGATAACCAAGAAGTTAATACAGATACTCATGACGAAAAAACAGTATCATCTGTATCTACCGGTGAATGTCATCCTAAAACAAGCTCTTTCCTTGACAAGCTCAAAAAACATTTAAAGAAAGGCCTCACCGAATTTACAAGCGATTTAGACGAATAGTTTCAAATTTCAACCAAGAAGAATAGTTGAGATATTGCAAGTCTGGAACGGCATAGAGATAATATTGGTGAGCAATGACAATTATAGTGAAGTATCTCCAAAGTACCCTAAGATTAAGCCATTTGACAATAACATCAGACTTAAAATGTAGATAGAAAAATGGGGAAAATGGTATAGTTTTGGTATGGTTCTTAATCCGTTACGAATATGATGAGATTTCCAATCAAAAGGAATGAATTCTATATACAATTTAATCAGTTATAAAAAAGAGATATCAGCGAAGAAGCTAAGCAATCCAATAAACTTTTAAGCAAATGTCAGGAGCAATAGTAGGAGACATTGTTGGCTCAGTTTATGAGTTCAACAACACAAAGGATTATGACTTCCATCTGTTTACCCCCCAAAAAACTGATTACAACATAGCATTGGATGAGATGAAAAGCGGGCGTAAGCGCAGCCACTGGATTTGGTACATATTCCCACAGCTCCGCGGTTTAGGCAGCAGTGCGTACTCTTATGTTTACGGGCTTGCAGAGTTACTTATAAATCCTTAATCCGTGTGCTCTTTTATTTTCTATTAGACGCAGTCAACGTGCTAACAGACACAACTTTGGCTTCCATCCCTTCTGCCGTATCGGTGACAGTTTCATAAACACGCATTTGCTTACCGGCAAAACGAACAGTGACATCACCGCCATAGTCTTCATCATAATCATCATCAAGAAGATCCTCATAATGAAAAGTGCCTTTCTTCTCATCAGTCCATTTCCACACAGACACCTCTGACGTTCCGTCCAAATAGAAGCATATATATGTTCCGGCAGAAGTGAAGACAACCTTGTAGCACAGCTCGTCATCATCATCCAGAAAATCTTCCCTGTCCGTCAGGCATCAATTCAAGCGAATAGAACGGAGCGTCTTCACCCTCTGCCACTATTTTTATAGCATCTTCTGCATAAGGTTCATCGGGCAGAGTATTGAGATTGAACTCGGTGGACGGGGTTGCGCCAGCAGGCGGAGCGTCATTGCCGGCAATGTCATCAGACTCCGAGCTGCCTGCCAGCATAATGCTCAGAGAAACGAACAAAACAGAGTTAAATGGCCTTGATTTTCATACCATAGAATTTTGAAAGTTAGAATTTAAGAGCTATATAGAAGCGAGGACCTTTTTGTTTCAGCTTGAAATCTTCAGTGTCGAACACACCACCCTCTCCTTCTGAATCTTCATCATCGAATGAAGCCTGTTTGTATTTGATGGTACTCCACGATCCCTCAACTCCGACAGATATTGCCTTGTACGAAATAGAACCGCCTGCCGCCATAGCACATCCAAAGCCATATGAGAATTTGTCATTTTCCAGAATGTGTAGTGAATCGATTTTTTCACTTCCGCTTCCATAGCTGCCGTCATTTGAATTTGTCTTAATGTCCTGCGCGCGGACAACTGAAAGCAACAGGAATAACAATGTTGCACTGGTAATAATTCGTTTTATTCCCATAATAATAATGTTTATATTTGTATTTTGCCCGTACAGTTCCTTTTAGGCTTCTTGTTTAATTTAGCAGAAGCGTGGAACTGCTATGCCACGTCTTTGTTGAAGGTCGTAGGAAAAACCTAATGAGCAAATGTGTAATAGCAGCCCACGCTATAGCGTGAGAACCACTATGCAATCCTTGCTCATTTTGAAAATTTCCTACGTTTTCAACAACAAGATAAGCATAACGCTTCTTTCCGTATATTTTTGGACAGAGTTGTCTCAATCCAATTGCAAATTGGTAATGAAATTCTTGTAAAAACAATAATTCTTCGCTTTTCTTTTCCCCTTTGACAGGATTTGGCATATCAACGCCCTAACTTTGTGCCAGGAAACGAAAAGAAGGAAATATGTTTGACATTCAAAACTATTTGCAAAACCTGCCAGCTGAATATAAAGATAACGAGGCTTTCAAAAACTGGCTGAGAGACGAAGCCGATGCCCCCCAAAAGCGGAACATAATAAACCATGTGGAGAAACGCATAAGGACCATAGCCGGCGACGGCATCCACATTCCGCATGTTGGCGAAAAGACTTGGAAGCGGCTTAAGGTTCTCATCAAAATACGCCAGATCACCCTTGATGAGTTGATGGTTCCAACAGACGAAGAAGTAAAGCTGATGAGCAAGTTGAACGACCACCTGCTTGAGCTTACGCAGCAGTTGTTCAGCAAGGCCTTTGAAATGTGGAAAGTGCTCAACGACGCGGGAATGAATACCAAAGATCATTGCGTTGAAGCTGCCTTCGACTATGACTGGAACGACGAATATGCCGTAAGGAAGCTCGACAATGACGAGTGGTATGGCTCCGACTTCACTTTCATGCTTGGCGTTCTCGACAGATTTGGTCGTGAGGATAATTTCACCATGAAGCATATTCACGAGCTGTTACAGAACTTCGGAATGCCAGAGGAGAAAGCAAGGGAAGAACTGGTAGACTTCTTCGATGATGACGACACATGGACTGACGGTGCCCTGTTCAAGCCTGCATTCAATGGCATCACTGTCTGCTACATGCTTCATGCCGTGTGCTGCCATTTCCACTATTCCCTCGCTGACGTGCTACGCATGAACAACTTCACCATCAGGGTGCATGCTGAATACGAGCACAATTTTGCAACCGTTTCTTAACAACATTTTACTAAAACTGGTTCATAATGGTTCATAAATAAATGATTTTTTAAGGATTTACTTGGAGCTTATTGAATAATTTCCTAATTTTGCCAACAGATAATCAAAACAACAATTGCAGAGAGAACATCATAAACTTTAAAGCTATGCCACAAATAATCAAAATAGGAGGAGGACTTTTCTCCAAAGGCGAACTGCTTCGCATCAATACAAGCAACAACACGATTGAAAGTTCCGGCAACGGCGGTCGTTCATGGGTTCCACGTTGCAACAACTCGTCCTACGGCACATTCCGCGACCTGCTTCTTGTAGGGCGTGAGATTCTTGCCGCCACAAGCAAGGGTATATATGTCTCTACCAACTCAGCCCGCAGCTTCTCGCCACGTTGCGTAAACACAACGTACGGCGACTTCATCAACCTGCAAGACGAAGGCAAGACCCTCCTTGCAAACACCAGCCGCGGCCTCTACTACTCCACCAATGGCGGAAGGAGCTGGGTAAGAAGATAACATATGTCACGCCATACTTTTTCCTATGAAGTTAATATCAAAGACGACAGCCAAGAACATTTTGGCATTTCTAATATCGCTGGTTTTAGTATTAGGCATATGCTATATCCTCAAAGACCAGCTTACAGACCCGAGACGTTGGATAAGACTGCCAAATATTTTCTAACTTCCTGACTAAAAACGATAAGGACATGAATCAAAACGACAGAACAACCGTCTATGACGCTATCCGCAACATAGCCGCCAAGCTGTGCAAAGATGGCGTGACATATCTCCGTGCCGACCTTGCCTACGAGCTCAAGCAGTATGGCATTGACGCCGACACCGTTGACGTGAGCAAGTTTGTGTTGGAAGCATACAGATATTTCAACAACGACAGAAACATCAAGCAAGCTTTCGTAACCAACGACAGTCGCAACGCACTCATTGACGAGTACCAACTCGCCGACCTTCTTGACAGCAACAAGCCGGAAGACGCGATGACCCTCGCCAAAAAAGAACTCGACAAGACTTCATACACGCTTGGCTCTATCAGAAGGGACGTTGACAAGAACATGTCGCTTGCCGTGGCGCAAGCCGCTTCCGGAATGATGGACCAAGTCACGGGGACAAGTGGCGTAAAGGCAGTGCGCACAGAAGCCTCTACCCTATTCGACCGCTACTCAAAGATGGTCGGCACCTACCACGAAGGTGAAGATTCTGTCCGCCGTAACATAGCCGACTTCACGACACTGCGCACAGACATAGGCTCCACCTATCAGGAGTTTGCCATGCAGCTCATCGACATTTATGGCGACAACATTAAGGCTGTAGCTCCTAAGCTGTTCGATTTCAACCAGGTGCAGTTTCTTGACGTTGACAGCATGCTGAAGCACACAGAGCTGGAGTACAACCGCATCAGCGACAAGTGCTCGGCACTCATCGGCGAAATCTCCGAGAACTTCCAGGCTTCGCTACAAAGCAGTGTGGCTGCATATAAGTCAGCAGGGCAAGGCAACAAAGCCCTCGGTCTTGCAATGGCAGGTCTCGGAATGCTCAACCACTACATGCAGGCAAGTGAACGCACCAACCGCCTACGCTCCGACCTCACCGTGTTCAAGACAAGCATCAAGCACGACTCTACACTCATAAAGGCTGACCTCGGACGACTGCTCGTCATCTACAAGACCCTCAACGATGTAGTCATCCCCAAGGCAGACATCTATCTTCGCTATGCCTCCAAACTCATGTCGTCCGACATTAAGGCAATAACCGAGTCACTTTATGACAATGCCGAAATACGCCCATTGGAGAAGCAGCGCCGTGAATTGCTTGCGCAGCTGAAAGCGTTGGACGGCGAGATTAACGACCACTTGCAGAACATCGACGTTTATCAGAGCCTCATCGCTGACATAACGACAACCCTCGATTCCAAGGGCGCAAGCTATCGTGAGGCAAAGGCTCGCAAGCCATCCAAGCCGTTCTTCCTGCTCAACATCATAACCTTCGGCAATGCCAACAAGAACTATAATCGCAACTATGCCGAATGGGATGCCGTGTGCTATCCACTTGTCCGCGAATACGAAAGCTATCAGGTTGACTTGAAGCTCGACAAGGACGAGCTTGCCGCTCACCAGAGCGACCTCAAGGCAAAGCAACAGGAGCAGCATCTCATAAAGCAAAAGCTCGACGACGTAAACAAGCAAATCCGCTCAAAGATAAATGCCTCAAGCGACACGCAGCTGAAGATGCTGCCGCATCTCCGCACCGTCATTGCCATGCTTCGCCTTGGCCGCGAAATCATGGAGACAAAGCTCGACAAGAAACTCACCGGCACCGTTTCCATCCCCGACTTCCAGTCAACGGAGAAACTGCCTGCCGACATAGAGAATAATCTCACGCTGTTCACCTCCACTCTTGCCGACAACCTACATGCCGACCGTGGCATGGCTGAAGCTTTGCTCAATGGCGTTGATGATTATCGTGAAGTAGAGGAGAAAGATCGCAACTATTCAGATGAAGACATTGCACAGGTAACGGAGGCATCGGAGCAAGCTTTGCAACAAGGCGTTACGTTGTTTGACAGCGCATTGCAGCTCAAGGCGCAACAGCTTAATGGCAAGCTCGCGAGTGCCGCTTACGACGAAGAATTCGACAAGATAGCTTCCGACTTCCGCAAGCAAATAAAGAACATCGACAACAAGAGCGCATTCGTGCGTGAGGTAATGCGCCGTGCCAACCTCGCCAAGAACGACGATGAGCGCAAGCAGGCGCTCCTGATGCTCGGCGAACTCAGCGGCCAAAGCCTTTCCGAACAGTCTTTCAAAGACTTCATCGACGGCAAAAAGACAATCTCACTATAGCTTGACGGCATTGAGAATACAGTGAATGTAAAGTACTATTCCTTTTATTCCTCATCGCGCGACGGCCGTCGCGCAATAGCAGAACGACCGTCATGTAATAATAGAACGACCGTCACGCAATTCAATGACGACCGTCACACAATATAAATACGGCTTAATAGCAACACAATAAGACTATAAACGAACTATAAATATGGCAAACAGCAGAAGACAGCAAGCCCAGGCTGACATGGGCATGAACTTTGAGCGCGAGGACAGGCAGCGCGAAATAGCCCTTGCCAAAGAGCAGGAACGTCAGGCTGAAAAGGAGGCCAAGCGCGAAGCGCTGATGGCAACGACATCCTACCGCATAATGGATAAGACGGCAACATACATGGACAAGTATTTCCTCGACCCAATCATCGGACTCATCCCCGGTGGCGTAGGCGATGTGCTTTCAAGCTTCCTCGCCGTACCGTTCATCTACTTCGCCCTCGTGCAAGTAAAGTCCATTCCTCTCACCCTTGCCGTCATCTGCAATGTCTTGAAGGATGTGTTGCTCGGCTCAATACCTTTCTTCATCGGCGACATCATCGATGTGTTCAACCGCAGCTACGTTGCCAACCTCAGGCTCATCACCGGCTACGTCAACGATGACAAAGCAGTAATCCATGAGGTCAACCGAAAGGCAGCCTGGTCGGCAATCTTCATCGTCATCCTCTGTGTATTGATATACTACATGGTGAAATTGGTCATTTGGTTCGGGCACTGGATAGCATCACTGTTTTAAGAAAATGAGGGATCCACAAAAATAGTGCAAACCGAAAGCAATCAAGTTTACTTGTACTGCTGAGGTGAAGCCTATTTTATTTAAAATAATCCGTGATTTAGTTGCAAATTCGGAAAAAATCGTAATTTTGCCATTGGATAGTGAATACAGGGAGAAATCCTGTACCCTCACTTCCAAGTCATGATTATCTTTGTGACTTCGTGCAGATAACGCTGTTCTGAAAGTTGAAATCTGGTAAATGGAAACTGTAATAAAGGAACGGAATAAGTCTGAGCGGATTCATGCCGTTATACGGTGTGGATTCCTCTTTCATGTTTCTTTTTATTACAGGTTTACCAGAGCCTAACTTTCGAGAAGTGTGAACTGTTGGAGTCCACACCGATCTTTACACCTTCATATAAGAAAATAGATGATACAAATGATTAGGCATATATAAAAAAGTTTGCAAACCAAATAAATTAAGACCAAAATATGAGCACAAAAATTTCATTGGCTTCAATCTTTGAGGCAAACAAAACTGCATTAGCTGCGAACTTACAGGGGCTGAAACTCCCACAAGACGCACAGAGAGTACAAAAGACAGTAAGCGAGTACTTGGACAAGATGTTTGACGACGAAGGTGACTTTCGTCAGCAACTTACGCAATCGGAGGACTACATCCTTCAAGCCGCCCTCTCGCTGTTGAACGCACAACAGGAGATTGCCAAGCAAATCATGTCAGCAAGGCAACCCCATCGTGAAGCGCCGTTTAAGCAAACGCTTCATGCGGAAAAAACGGCATCGATGAAGAAGGAACAGTTCCCATACGCTCTCGGTGGAACACTGGTGGGCGGTGCTGCCGGGGCGGTACTTGGTTCTTGGTGTGCCGTGTTTGGTGCCATAGCAGGAACAGCGGTAGTCTTGTATTATGCTTCGATGGACTCCAAACAGCCAAAGTCAGACTTCCAAAAGCCCATTTCAGAGAAGCCGCAGGGCACTACTCTAAACGTCAAGGCTTTTTTGGCTGTCGTTTCCAACATCTGTGGCAGTATCGATTCGCTGATTGAAACGTTTCGTTCTCAAATCAAACGGGTCATTGACAAGTACGAATCTCAACCTAAGCCCACCATCGAGAGCGACTACCGATTCTTGCTTGAAAGCATCCAGTCGTTGCTTGGCTATGAGCGTGTACATGACACGACAGAAGAAAAATATGTGAAGAAACTTCAAACTCGTATTGAGGACTTGGCTGAGAACTTGGAGAACTACAATCTTGCTGTTGAGAACTATGACGGCAGCAACGCACAAAAGTTCGAGCAAGTGCCAAGTGCAGAGACCACAGAACCTCATATGGTCTATCCTGCCATTACGAAGGAAGGTCAGGTCGTGCTGAAAGGCAAAGTATTCATCCCTAGAGAGTGAGCAATATGGCAAACAAGAGAATACTATCGGTTTTTCAGAAACAATATGACTTCTTTGAGCATTTTGCTCTTGATGAGGATAACATCTGCGCCAACTATCTGAATAAAGACAGATGGGATGAACATGAAAAAATAGTACTGAGTTATTTCAACTCAGACGACATCAGCAACCAAACCTTTGTGTATGGTTCAGTATTTGCCACCCAATACGAGGAAACGGATTATTGGGATGTCAATGCTATCCTCATGACTGAAAAAGCCATATTCTTGAGACATCTCATCACCGACGATGAAGAACACAACAATGAATACTATTATTATATAGCATGGGACGATCTATATAACGTTGAGAAAGATAACCAGTACCATGATTGCATAAATTTCCACGATAAAGACGGCGAAGAAATAGGATGCGCCTTTGCCCATGAACTCTGTGGTAGTCATGACAATGACAATGACTATACTACCAATTGGTTAAACATCTTCTCAGCAGTTATCAAAGCGGCGCATTCAAAGGGAGGGTCTTCAGACAACATTCCGGAAAGCATTGATTCATCGGGAACGGTGTCAGTATCTAACGCCTCAACCATTAAAACCTCAACAAACATGGACATAGACAAGAAAAAAATAGAATATGTTATTGGCATAGACCTTGGGCATGGCGAGACCTCTGCCGCCATTTGTCCAATGCAATGGGACGCTCAATCCGACCAGTTGGAGGATGCCAAAGACCTTGACATGGGTGGCAACAAGAAAGTGATGCCCTCTGCCATCACATTGCTTGATGACGGACGGGCATACATAGGCGATGCAGCTTTTAACCCAGACATCTTGAAACAAGCACAGGTGCATGTATGCTTCAAACAAGCACCCAAGGATATTGACGGAGAGCCGGAGAAACTGATGATTCGTTTCATGACCGAGGTGTATAAAACCATCCGTGAGAACAACAGCGGTCTCCTGACAGACGACAACCATGTGGTGTATATCGCCACTCCGTCCGGTTGGAACAAACAACAGCAAGCCCTCTATGTTAAAATGGCAGAGAAAGCGGAATTGCCCATCGCTGGCGTTACCAAAGAATCCCGTGCCGCCTTTGTCCGTGCCCAAAGAGATGCCACGTCAGGCATAGGACGCAATGTGTCTAAAGGTGCTATCGTGTTCGACATGGGTTCTTCAACCCTTGACTTCACCTATATGAACAAAGACCTTCCGAACATGATAGACCAAGGCTACAACTGTGGTGCCTCTGCCATAGAAAAGGCTATCTTCAAAACCAAGGAACAAGAAGACGACGGTATTCAACTCTTCGAGAAGAAATTCCCCGACTTGGTGGACTATCTCGTCTTTGAAGCCCGTAAGGTGAAGGAACAGGTGTATTTCAATCCTGAACTACGGGTAAAGAAGACGGTAAACTTCGATGACATCATAGAGGACGATGATTTGGAAGACGAACGCTTTAAGTTGGTGTTCCAGCCAGGAGAACTGAACCGGATGCTTGAAAATGATGGTTACATCAAGTCCATTGAGGATGCAATGTGCGACTATCAAAATAATTTCATCAACGGACAGAAGATTTACGGTGTGTTCATGACAGGCGGCGCCTCGCGCATGAACTTCCTGAAACAGCTTATCAGCAAATGCTGGAATGTGGACGAAAGCCAAATCTATCGCGATCAAGACCCTTCTCTTACTATTTCCCAGGGTGTTGCAGAAGTGGCACGTCTGGATTTACAAACAAGCGGCCAAGACAAAGGACTGGAGCAGATGATAGATCAAGTGCAGAACAGTAGCGACACCTATGAGACGTTTGTTCAAGAGTTTGGACATGCCTTGTGGGATAACGTAACCGATGCAATGGGAGCGGCTGTTATAAAATGGAGGGATAGTGACAACGACCTTAGTGTAAATGATTTGAAAGGTCTTATTACATCTGCTGCAAAGCAGTCTGCTAAAAAGTTTAGTTCTGAAGCACCGGCTTATATCGATGCAGCCATCGAAAGCAACACGCAAGAAATCAGCACAAAAGTAAATGCTATCATCTCGTTGTACGCTTCCCAAGGCTATGAAATAAATGTACCAAGTCCCAAAATCGGTGAAATCAATATCCCTGGTGTCAACCTTGACGACATGATGGCAGAATTGGCTGAGAAACTGAAGGATGATAGTAGCGGATGGGGTGCTGCTATTGGAGGTGCGGCTGTCGCAGGTTCTGTGGCGTTTCTATTGGGTGGACCATTGATGTGGACTATTGGCGGTGCATTGGCAGTAGGCAAATGGCTCTTTGGCAATCATGATTCTGAAGAAGATAAAAAGAAAAAAGCACTTGCAAAGAAGTTGGACTACGACGAGCGTGAAAAGGTGTACGATTCTTTGGAAGAAAATTGGGAAAACATCTGCAACTCCGTAACAGAATCCATCAACAAGTCTTTACGTGGCAACCGTAACATCAAGGATTCTATAAATACTGTTGTGCGAGAGTTGATGCAAGCATACAAAGAGAACCTGAAGAATGCCCGAATCTTAGTAGATTAACTGCATGAGAAACGAACTACAAACAATGGAACCAGCCGCCAAAGTCTTGGCGGCTACGGCTATATCCAATTCGCTCTCATTCTGCATGGAGCGAAAATATTTACAAGGAATTGACTGTGAGGAAGCCTTCTGCTTGGAGGCTTCCGCTCCTGCGGCCAGTAACACAGCTGCATGGATTAAGGTTTGTCAAGTAGGCAAACCTTTGGACGACTCTGCCAACAACTGTTTTACAGCCATTCAGAAAATACTCTACTCTTGCTTCCTACCCAAAGAAACACAACTTGTGTTTCTTGTAATTGGAGATAATGGAGTGACGAGCCTTTACCTTGGTGTGCGTACCCCAAACAAGGCTATACCGCCTAAGAAATTCGTAAAGAACCTCAATGAGTTCATCAAAGGTGCATGGCCGGGCGTGAGCACTTCTGTCTTGGCAGAAACAGACGAAGAAATACAGACCGTTCGCAAAGCCATCGAAACCGAGGATTTTGAGAATGTAAATGCCTTGACAGGCATTCCTTCCATGGAAAGCCAATATAAGGAAACATATCCTGCCACCATCGACAAACTCATTGCCGGTATGAGCCGTTGCAAGAACTACGCCTACATGGTAGTGGCAGACCCTGTGGAGAATCAAGACACTGAGTATATGCTCTACCAATGCCGTGAGATGAACGGTCGGGCAGAGTCCTTGAAATCAATGAACGTTACCGAGGGATTGACACATGGGACTTCTTCCTCTAAAAGTGTATCTCATAGCATGAGCCATACAGATGGTATTTCCGAGTCCATCTCCAAAAAAGACTTTGGCAAACTTGGAAAAGCGGCAATGGCTGCATCGGGATTGAGCATTGCCGCGTCAATATTTCCAGCTGCCGCTTCAGTGTTGGAGGGAACAGCCACCGCTGCTGCAGAAATCGGTACTGCGGCTCTTGGCTTGATGGGGTTCGGAACAATTGGCAATGTCATTTCTGGCTTGATGCCACAAAAGACAACTAGCACAAGTTCATCAGATACTATCAGCGATTCTACTTCTTATACAGAGGGTACGAACGAGAGCAAGACGCAAAGCCTAAGCCGCAACATTGTGAACAAGCATATAGAAGCAGTGTCGGAACATTTGTTTTATCACGGCAAACGCTTTGAGACGGGCAAGGCCATCGGATTGTGGAAAGTAGGCGTATACCTGATGGCTGGCAAGAAATCTGACTTGCAGAGTGGGGCTTTGCAACTCCGTTCTATATTAAGTGGTGCAGAAACCATATATGAGCCGATTCGCATTCATGATATTACCAGCATGATGGACGAGAATGTTGAACGCGGAAAAAACCTACGGCAACTCTCGTTGGCACAGTTTCAATCGCCCGTTCTGACAGTGAACGACGTGAACGGTCGATTGTTCAACCATCCGCTTGGCAAAGGCTACAATGAACTGAAGACCGTCCTCACTACCAAGGAACTTTCCTATCTCATTAACTTCCCCCTACATTCTGTTCCTGGCATCAGCGTGGTAGACAGTTCGCCGGAGTTTTCACTTAACCAGCAACGCCTTGCCGATGACCATTCCACCATTGAGTTTGGTAAATTGCTTTACGGCGGCAGTGAAACTTCTATACCTTATTATATTATAAAGGAAACGCTTTCTCGCCACACCTTGCTTTCGGGCATCAACGGAACTGGAAAGACAAATACCGTGCAAGCCATTCTAAACGGCATCATCAACACGCCTTTCCTCGTCATCGAACCAGCCAAAACGGAATATGTCGATTGGGCGATTGAGTATAACGAGCAACACAAGGACAAACACATCAACATCTTCATACCTGGTTGCAAGAAATACAAGAACGGCTTTACGCCAAAACAACTTCGACTTAATCCATTCCAAATGGTGTGGCTCGACAAGAAGCAAGGACCAAACGTGCTGGCACATATCGACCGTCTTAAATCGACGTTTGCTTCGGCATTCCCCATGTACGACATTTTGCCCGTGCTGATGGAAGACCTTATCTACACCGTCTATCAGAACAAGTCGACAAATTGGCTTACAGAAGATCCTGTATTTGGAAAGACGCACTATCCCACACTAAACAGTATGAGCGTAAGTGTGGACAAGGTACTTTCGAACCGTGGCTATGAGCAGCGAGTGGAACAGAACATGAAGGCTTGCCTTAATACACGAATAGACAGTTTGAAGCGCGGTTGGAAGGGTGAAACACTCAACACCATACAGTCAACACCTTGGGAAGAACTGTTTGAAAAACCTTGTCTTATAAACCTCTCTTACGTAGGCGATGATGTCGACAAAGGCTTTTTCATGTCACTCATTCTTCAGTTCCTCTATGAATATCGTCAGGCCAAGGCAGAACTGGGGTTGGTGGATTTCAACGACAACAAGTGCAAGCACCTGACAGTCATAGAAGAAGCTCATCGCGTGATGACAAAGTGTGAAAGTCCAGAGTTGCCACAGTACAAGTCGGCGATGATGTTCAGCAACATGCTCTCTGAGATACGTGCCTACGGCGAGGGCATGATGTTGGTTGACCAAGTACCCACACGTCTCATTCCCGATGCTATCAAGAATACAAGTTTGAAGATTACTCACCGTCTTGTAGCAGAAGACGACCAAAAGTCCATCGCCGAATCAATGGGGCTGAGCAAAGAGCAAAGGCTCATCATTCCTAAATTGCTGACAGGACAATGTGTTATCAGTAACTCGCTTTCTACTGATGTGCATTGGATTAAAGTAAACAAAGTGAAATGATGAACTTGCGAACTTACACCCAATGCCTCGACACTATCATCCACAATGGGGAGCTGTTTCTTGGAGACTGGCTAAAAACTGAGAAGGATGCCAATTTTTACAAGCCACGGCTTTTCTGTTTTAGGGTTAATGAAAGTAAATGGTCTTCAATATCCAGCACTACTCAATATGTATTGGATTGAGAAAGAACCCAAGCAGGCCATTGAAGCTGTCAATCAAGTTATCCGATAATTTTTCCGAACATGAAACTGTATGATATTGAAGGCGGTGAAAGTTCCGCTTTAGAGAATACCAACGAACTTTCAGAATTGACCGAAACACAAAAGGAATACATCAAAGAACTTGATGTTCCCTCTTCCGACTGGAAGACATTGTTGCCCGAAGAGAAGGCGGAGTTTGTTTCTGATATAAAAGAACGAATGGAAGAGATTGGAATCTCTGATTTTGAAGGACAAGACAAAGTCTTGCGTGAAAGTGGTTGTTCGCCCGAATTATTGAGCGAGTTCCGCAAAGAGATGTATGATGAGAAAATGTCAGCTCTTGAAAGTATTGGCAAGGTGCAAGAGTTGACCTTGGACGAGTTGAAAGAAGAATGTCCCCAAATGTACGAAACAGTACAACGTATGAACGAACGACTAGAGGGTGGCGATATTATGCCTTCACTACATTACTACAAAAACGAAAATGGGGATTTCGTATTGAAAAGTGACTTACCTGTTTACGCCAATACGCACATGATAGTGTCCGGTGGTGTTATTTACGCAAAGTCAGGATGTGACCTTAAAGGTAATGTTGAAGGGTTTAACTATCGAAACGAATGCATAAATACAACCGAACTGCTTCCTAATACAGCTTATGTTATTGACGGAAGGTCTGTGTATGAACACGATAGTCGTGGGAGACTAATAAAAGAAACTACTGTCTATTCATCGGATTTTTCAGAAAAACAACCTCGAGATACAAGTGAGCAAGCCCGTTTTCGGGATGGTAAAGACGCTATTGAAGGTGACGAAAGCTCTCATTCTGTACCACATTGTCTTGGTGGATCAAATGAATCCATTAACCAGCTTCCTGTTTCTGCTGATATTAATCGTGGCGAAGGCTCTGAATGGCGAGCCAATGAAAATGATGTAACAAGGCATGTCCGTGAAGGTGATACTGTCTATGTGGAGCATACGTATAGTTATGAAGGAGAGTCTAAACGACCCATAAATGTAACTTCAGAAACATATGTAGATGGATATGCAAACAAGTTGGAATTTGATAACAGGAGATAATAATATGGCACAGTTCATTTTGACAGCAAAACAGAATATCATCCGTCCTAATGGTTTCAATCTACCTAAAGGACATCAGATGATTATTACCATTCCAATACTGGGCATTCAGCCTGGCAACCTGTTTGGAAACAATCGTTGTAAGGAGGCTTTGCTTAACCAATTCAGATTACAAGGCATCAATATACCTCCTACAGATACAGGATTCTATTCAAGAGCTAACTGGGATGTAAAGATGAAGTAGAATGATTTTTAGTAATAAAATTGTAGAAATATGTCCGCATGAATTTTACTTATATTAACGTAAGTCCGATGAATTATAATCGTCCATAAGTTTGGTGATTAGCGAAAATTGTTGTAGCCCTATAGTGCTAAATTACAAACAATAATCGCTATGCTATTGATGATACTTAAAGAGACATTACCTGTATTGCACAAGGAGCAAGAATCAGTCACACTCTTTGAAAAAGGAGTAAAACTCAAGCTTGGTCTGCTATTAATGAAATGGCAAGAGACAAAAACGAGAAGATACAAAGCAAGGTCTCTACCGTGATTGACAACTTTAAGGACGCTATGAAGAAATATCTTCAGAAGTCAAAGAATTATTTTAAAACTTTAAAACAATGAGTTACAGAACAGTAAAGAAGGAGTACGGACGCAAGTTCGCTCCTGCGTATGTCCGCAACACTACACGGACGGAACTAACGATTGAGCCAGAGAAGGTTGTATACGTTAAAACCGTATCACCAGTTAACAAAGCTACAACTGGTGACCTTATGAAGAAAGCTCTTCACGATAAGAAGCCTATTTCTGAATGTGCTATCTCAGAAAGTAGTACAGAAAACATAGAAGAAGCTTCTTTTGACAGAAGCAATGTCTCTAAGACTTGGCTTAAGAAACATATTCTTAAAGGGTTCACGGGACCTGCTGTAATGTTTGCAGGAAGATAAATCACTAAAATAAGGCATCCGTATTCCATAATTGTAAGGATGCTTTATTTTTAATAATATAGAGCTCATGACTCTATCCATCCCTTCTCCGTATTACAAGACATCCTTAAAGCCAAGAGCGGAAAGGATGTCTTGTTTTGTACTGTCAATGAAAAGACAGTGAGCATCGGCTATGACTTGCAAGTGAAGTTGCCGATGGCTGGAACTGTCAGCAAGACAGCATGGCTGAATATTACGGTTGAAGGGTTGTTATATTATATCTAAACTTGCAATTGCTTTATTTCTTCAATAGACAATCCTGTAAGCTCAGAGATTTGCATTATATCCATCTTATTCTTTAACATAGCCTGTGCAACCTCGGCTTTTCCTTCGGCTTTCCCTTCTGCTCTACCCTCAGCTCTACCCTCAGCTCTACCTTTCTTCAATCCTTTCTTAATACCTTTTAGTTCTGCGGTATCAAGCACGTTTTTTAAATCACGGTAGACTTTCAAGCTATCCTCATAATCCTGCCGTTCTTCAGGTGTATAGCGGGCAATCTCTGCCTGTTCGAAAAGACGAGTGAATACACGCTCTTGTAAAGCAGCCGGACGCTTCATGAGACGGGAGAGATTATGTAGCACGAAAAGCCACTTGTCATACATTGAGACAAGTTCATCTTCTTTTTTCTTGAATTTGGGCATTTCAAGATAAAGGAACGTAAGCTTATTATAGAAAACGTGCTTGTCCTCTACATCCATAAGTTGTATTTCATGGCGCATGCTGTCCTCTGGGTATTCGTTGTCGGGAAAAACGAAGTCAAGAATACCTACCGTATACACTCCCTTGAGATTAAAGTCCCAAATACCCTTCTTCCCCTGATTCTGGATTGGGAAAGTTGAGTAAAAGACACTTCTGTCCTTGAAATACTGTTGTTCAGCCTTCTGCATCTCTACAATAAAGGTTTCACCCTTTTCATTTTCGCAATATACATCAAAGATGGCTCTACGATCACCATAGCCATTACCAAGGTTTTCGCCATTGAGATAGGTAAGGTCACTTATCGTTTCCTTGCCTAAAAACAAAGAGTTTAGCAAACTAATCAGCAACTCTTTGTTTAATGGAGTACCAAATAGCTTCTTAAATCCGAAATCCGTATACGGGTTTATATATTTTGCCTGGGACATTTCTTCCAAGTCCCTTAAACTCTTATCGGTCATGATTGTACTTGTTTTCGTTTATGTTGGCAAAGATAGGACAAATATCTGATATTTCAGGGCTTTTCTTGAAAAAATCCTCTTTATTTTTGCAAATTATATAATTTGGCAATACAGCATGTAAAACCAAAAGGAATGTTGATTAGAATGATATGGCAAAGCCCCGGTTTGTGGGAAGCCAGGGCTTTGTTTGTTAAATATTACGAGGAGTTACTTTATCCATTTAGTAGTAGGCTTGTCTGTCAAACGGAAATCCAGAACGGCACCATTGCTGAGAAGACTGTGCGTGATGGTGGCTTTGTTGATAGTTTTACCGTTAAGTTTGACGGAGGCAATATAAATGTTTTTGCAGATGCATTAGCCTTAATGACAAGCGTGTTGACGTTCGACAATTTCAAAGCAGCCCTATTGACAGACGGGGCGATTAGATAATAATAGTCCTGCCCTGAAAACAGCAACACTCCAATTGAAATCTGTGCAATATTTTTCAGTTTATCGTTTACTGTCTACATAATAACCCGCTTCCTTAGCAACAGCTATCAAACACTGTCATCCAATGCCGCTTTTTCTGATTTCAGCGTATGTTTTTCCATCAGGACATCAAAAAATTTTGAAAAAGTCATCTGCCATACAAAATAATTCCGTAACTTTGCTCTCGGTGGACATGGCGATTATTGCTTGCAATTATTTGTAATTGAGCACTATAAAGTTACAACAATTTCGCCAATCACCAAACTTACAGACTATTATAATTCGTCGAGATCGCGTTATATCATGAAAACTACCTTGACTGCAATTTCTTTCCTTTTGCTTGTATCAGCCAGTATGCAGGCCCGGCAACAGGACACCGTGTTCGTTGCCGACTACGGCATACATCCATATACTTACGAAAACCAGACTGGAAGGCTGCGTGCCGCCATTGACGATTGCAAAAGGCTAAACGCCAAAGTGCTCGTGTTCAAGAAAGGGCGTTACGACTTCTGGCCGGAAGACGCCGTTCGCAAGGAATATTTCATCACCAACACCTCTACGGAGCAGGAATGTCCCTCGAAGGTAAAGACCATCGGACTGTTCTTTGAAGATATGCGGGGACTGACCATTGATGGAAATGACGCGACGCTTATGTTTCATGGCAAGATGACCATGATAGCCTTTGCACACAGCAAACAAATGAAACTGCGGAACCTGCATATCGATTTTGAACGGCCGGGAGGCTCTGAAATCACCTATACCAGGGTTGATGACAACGGAGTGGAAGTGAGCCTGCACCGTGACTCGCGCTATGAGATAGAGAATGGAAAGATTCATCTGTACGGTGAGGGCTGGCGTTCAAACCGGAACCACTGCATAGAGTATGATCCGGAAAACAAGCACTTCTTCTATAGTCAGGGATGGAACACCCTTGCCGCTGCCCATGCCGAGGAAGTGGCCCCGGGCATTGTACGCTTTGACACTCCTGCGGACTTCCGTCCCAAGGCAGGCAATACGCTGACGGTACGCGACATCATCCGTGACCAAGTGGGGATGTTCATTTACGAAAGCCAGGACGTGACATTGGAGAACGTTGGAATGCACTATATGCACGGACTGGGCATCGTCAGCCAATACACCCGGAATGTCACCATGAGGAACGTGACATGCGCACCTCGCGAGGGAAGCGGACGCATTTTGGCATCCTCTGCCGACTTCATGCACTTCTCGGGGTGCAGCGGCAAAATCAGCATCCTCGGATGCCGGTACGCAGGAGCGCAGGATGACCCTGTCAATGTGCACGGAACCAACCTGCGTGCCGTGAAAAAAGTGGATGAGCGGACTTTGGAACTGCGCTTCATGCACGGTCAGAGTTACGGGTTCAACGCTTATTTCGCGGGTGATACGGTGGCTTTTGTCAAGGCTTCTACTATGGAGCGGTTCGCTATGGCCACGGTCACTTCGGTGAAGCGGCTGACCGACCGCACTGTGGAAGTGGCCCTGGACTGCCCGGTTCCCCGGACTCTGGAACTGGGGCATGACTGTGTAGAGAACATGAGCCGCACGCCCGAAGTGGAGATTCGCAACTGCCACTTCACCCGTACCAGCACGCGCGGTACGCTGATGACAACTCCCCGCAAAGTGGTTATTGCCGACAACACCTATTACAAGACCGGCATGAGTGCCATCCTGATAGAGGGGGATGCGGAAGGATGGTACGAATCCGGCCCCGTAAAGGATGTACTGATAGAGAACAACACCTTTATAGATTGCGCCTATAACGGCGGTCCCGAAAACGCCGTCATCGCCTTGAATCCTTCGAACACGGTGGTGGACGCCAACCGTCCCGTACACCGGAATGTACGCATCGTCGGCAACCGATTCCTACTTTCTGGAAATCCGGTGCTCTATGCCAAGAGTACGGGGGGAGTGGTGTTCAAGGACAACGAAGTGAAACAACAGTCCGATACGAATGCCGGACAAAAAGAACTATTCATCTTGAACGGCTGCAAGAATGTGGAAATCAAGGGAAATACATTTCCGCACGCCTTCTCCGTAAAGGATATTCGGTTCGAGAACATGAAAAAGAAAATCATCACTCATTAATCGGTTAATATGAGAAAGAAATCATTGCTAATCTGCTGCCTGCTCTCTTCGCTGTTTGCCTTTGGAGAAAACAAAGGGACTTCTTTCCGACGACCCTTGTCTATCTGGTTTGACAAACCTTGTTCTTTGAACGGGCAGGCCATTTGGTACGAGGGGCATCCCGAAATGTGGAAGGGGGAAAACAAGCCCGAATCAGCCGGCGACACGGCTACCAATCCGGATGCCGAATGGGAATCGGCTTCATTGCCCATCGGCAACGGAAGCCTGGGTGCGAACATCTTCGGCTCGGTGGAAGCGGAACGCATCACTTTTAACGAAAAGACGCTTTGGCGAGGAGGTCCCAATACAGCCAAAGGAGCAGAATACTACTGGAATGTGAACAAGCAGTCTGCACACGTGCTGAATGAAATCAGGCAAGCCTTTACCGAGGGGGATACCCAAAAAGCTGCCATGCTGACACGTAAGAATTTCAACAGCGAGGCATCCTACGAGTCGTATGGGGAGAAGCCGTTCCGTTTCGGCAATTTCACGACAATGGGCGAATTTTATGTGGAAACCGGCTTGAGTACCATCGGGATGAGCAGCTACCGCAGGGAGCTTTCCTTGGATTCCGCCCTCGCGGTGGTACAGTTTAGGAAGGACAATGTATCATACAAACGCTCCGCCTTTATCTCCTATCCCGCCAATGTCATGGCACTCCGCTTCAGCGCAGACACCAAAGGCATGCAGAACCTGACATTCAGCTATGCGCCCAACCCCGTTTCTGCCGGACGGATTCTTCCGGAAGGTGCCGACGGACTGATCTACAGCGGTGCGTTAGACAACAACGGGATGAAATACGTGGTGCGGATTCGTGCCTTGACACAAGGCGGCACTGTTTCCAACGCCAATGGCAAGTTGCGGATAAACGGTGCTGACGAAGTGGTGTTTCTGGTGACTGCCGACACCGACTACAAGATAAACTTCAATCCGGACTTCACCGACCCGAAGGCGTATGTGGGCGTTGACCCAGAGGAAACAACCGCACGCTGGATAAACGAGGCTGTGAAAAACGGCTATGCCAACCTGCTGGAAGCACATTACAACGATTATTCTTCTCTCTTCAACAGAATGCGGTTGCAACTGGGTAACTCGGATTACAAGGACATTCCCACAGCCCGACGACTGGCGGAATACCGCAAAGGAAAAGCAGACAGCTATCTGGAAGAATTGTACTATCAGTTCGGCCGTTACCTGCTTATATCCAGCTCGCGTCCGGGAAACCTGCCTGCAAACCTGCAGGGCATCTGGCACAACAATGTGGACGGCCCCTGGAGAGTAGATTACCACAATAACATCAACCTGCAAATGAACTATTGGCCGGCGTGCTCCACCCACTTGGAAGAGTGCATGCAACCGCTGGTGGACTTTATCCGCACTTTGGTGAAACCGGGAGAGAAAACCGCACAGGCATATTTCGGTGCACGCGGATGGACGGCTTCCATCTCCGGCAACATCTTCGGGTTTACCTCCCCACTGGCCAGTGAGGACATGTCGTGGAACTTCAACCCGATGGCGGGGCCGTGGCTGTCTACACACATCTGGGAATACTACGACTACACCCGTGACAGAAACTTCCTGAAAAAAATTGGTTACGACTTGATAAAAGGTAGTGCAAACTTTGTCACCGATTACTTGTGGCATAAACCTGACGGCACTTATACAGCGGCACCATCCACTTCTCCCGAGCACGGCCCCATTGACCAAGGAACAACGTTTGTACATGCCGTTGTCCGCGAGATCTTGCTGAACGCCATCGATGCCAGCAAGGTACTGGGCGTTGATGCCAAAGAACGCAAGCAGTGGCAGCATGTACTGGAGCATTTGGCTCCCTACAAGACAGGCCGTTACGGACAACTGATGGAATGGTCGACGGACATAGACGACCCGAAAGACGAACACCGTCATGTGAACCACCTCTTCGGACTGCATCCGGGACATACGCTCTCGCCCGTCACCACGCCGGAGCTGGCACAGGCATCAAGGGTGGTGCTCGAACATCGTGGCGACGGAGCCACCGGCTGGAGCATGGGATGGAAACTTAACCAGTGGGCACGCTTGCAGGACGGCAACCATGCCTACAAGTTATTTGGCAACCTGCTGAAGAATGGTACACTGGACAATCTCTGGGACACCCATCCTCCTTTCCAGATCGACGGCAATTTCGGAGGAACTGCCGGGGTCACGGAGATGCTGTTGCAGAGCCACATGGGATTCATACAATTGCTTCCCGCACTTCCTGACAGTTGGAAAGATGGATTCATAAGCGGACTCTGTGCCCGTGGCAACTTTGATGTGGACATTCGGTGGAAAAACGGTGTATTGGAAAAGGCAATCATCATTTCCAATGCAGGCACTCCATGTACTGTGAGATATAAGAACGAAGTAGTGTCATTCAAGACTTCAAAAGGCAAACGTTATGAAATCCTGTTGAAGGATGGAAAGCTGAAAAAAAAGAACCAACTAAGATTGACCGTGAAAACCCCAAGTCCATGTCTGTAAAGAAAAATGACAAAAACAGGGGTGGCAAAAATAAGCGAAATAGAAAACGAAAAGCTTGGCTTTGGGGGTCTGCACCCTTCCTGTTGAGCTCATAAGCCGTGCGAGGATTGCTTGCACGGCGTTTTTATCCTATCTTTACGGCGTAAACAGTGCGCGTTTACGGCGGCAATAACTGTTCTTTACGGCGTAAAGACGATGCCTTTACGCCGTAAAGAAGACGCATGGAAACTACAAATTTCGTCCCGTTCTTACAACTCGCTATCAATCAACAGATTGCAACTTCGGCTGAGAATCGCGTATTTGCGAGCGAGACACTACTTGATTGAAAATACGTGATTCTCAGAAGGGGTAAAGTAAAAAACTTTCATCGTCTTTTCCTGCACCCGCATTGCCTTCCTTAAACATGCTTGCCGCAGAGGGAATATGATTTTAAGACTTCTGTCTTTCTTCAATCTCAATAATTATTAGTACTTTTGCATCCGTTCGCCGGCTCCGCTCATTCTGACACCCAAAAGGCAGGAACCACAAGCATCTTAATATACAAATGAAGAAATCAAGCATTATACCATTCATAATATTCGCGCTGCTCCTTGCCGCCTGCGGCACCAAGAAGCAGGTGGTAAAGACTGACAAGCCACAAAAAGGGATCACCGTCACCACAGACACCGCAACCACGGAGCCGATAGACATAAACCTTCCGGCAAAAGACATGAGGGCAGTGTGGATTGCGACCATCGGCGGTCTCGACTGGCCGCGCGGCAACTACGACGAGAAATCGCAGAAGGCGTTCTATGAGCAGTACCTCGACACGCTGCAACGGCTCAACGTCAATGCCGTGTTTTTCCAGATCCGCCCCCGCGCCGACGCTTTCTACGAGTCGGAGTTTGAGCCGTGGAGCATGTACCTGACGTGGCGGCGCGACAAGCACCCGGGCTACGACGTGCTGAGATGGCTGATAGACGAGACCCACCGCCGCGGCATCTCTTTCCACGCCTGGATGAACCCCTACCGTGTGGGCACACGCAACGGACGGAAAGACAAGTTCGCGCCATTGGACAGCCGCATACCCAAAGACCTGATAAAAGATTATGTCAACGTGCGCATCTACAACCCCGCCATGCCGGAGACAAGGCAGCGTATATGCGACATCGTGAAAGACCTGCTCGTGCGCTACGATGTCGACGGCATACATTTCGACGATTATTTCTACCCCGCATTGGCTAAGGGCGAGAAGATGAACGACACCAAGGAGTATCGGAAATACGGCAAGGAGTTTTCAAAAATAGAAGACTTCAGGCGCGCTATGGTCGACTCGCTTGTCGTTTCCGTCAACCGCACGATAAAGACCGTCCGCCCAAATGTGGCATTCACCATCTCGCCACAGGGCAACTACCAGAACAACTTCAGCATGATGTACGCCGACGTGGCACAGTGGTCAAGGCGTGGATGGTGCGATGCCATAATACCACAACTATACTGGAGCACGAAGAAGTATTTCCCAGAACGGCTGCAATGGTTTGCCGACAGTTGTTCACAACACACGAAACTCGCAATAGGCTACGGGCTCTACCGTTTCGACGGCAAGTCGCGCGACCCCTACT
The DNA here is from genome assembly GCA_964511295.1 of uncultured Prevotella sp. Classification (GTDB taxonomy): domain Bacteria; phylum Bacteroidota; class Bacteroidia; order Bacteroidales; family Bacteroidaceae; genus Prevotella. Next base: position 95,334 of record CAZEEP010000005.1, on the reverse strand, counting down.
ACCAGACCACCGACGATCTCGAGCGACAGTTCAAGATGGCTTATGACAACAAGCACGTGTCGGGCTCGGCACTCTACAGCGCCCACTGGCTGATAGACAACCCCATGAACATAAACGCCGTGATAGCGCGGCAGTTCCCCCACCCCGCCCTCATGCCCTACCTCGGACATGAGCCGGAGGCAAGACCGGAAAAGCCGGCGCAGGCAAGGGCCGACGGCACTTCAGCCGACAGCCTGACGCTATCGTGGCAGCCCGTGGACGGCTGCTACTATGCCATATACCGCACCGACGGCGGAAAGGAGGCTGTGCTGCTCGGCATTACCTACGCCACGTCGATGACTGTGGCAAGGCGAGGCAGATACTACATCACGGCTGTGAGGAAGGGCAGCAACGCCGAATCAGACCCTGAAGCCTTCTAAAAAGAAGGACATACGGCCAGGCCATTCCGGCATCAGGAAGCGAAAGCGCAAATTCCGCTCACGTCGAAGACTGGAAACCAATCGTTTCAAGCTCAGTTATACAAGTAAAATTTGAGGGGAAAAGGCTAAACGGCTGACTACCAAACACCTTGCCGACGCATGAAAAAAACTTCATTAAAAAAGCCTTAAAACATTATTGTTCATCACTTCTTTTTCTTACTTTTGCAATCGAAAAGCATAAGACAACAGAAAACATTACGAGGAATTCAACAGAAAAAGTTTTCCAAAACGGAAAACTTTAGCCATGCGAAAAACAAAAAAGTTTTCCGCAATGGAAAACTTTCAACAATTTAAAGAGATGATACAAGTAAGGAAACGTGACGGCAAGATAGTGCCATTTGACCTCACAAAGATTGAAAACGCCATATTGAAAAACCTCACGGCAATAAAGCACAAGGGCGACATCAAAGAGACAGCCAACCGCTATGCCGGCCAAGTGTTCAAGCTCTGCGAGGAAAAGTATCTGCCCACAAGCAACATCTTCGAGATAGAGAACATCCAGGACACCGTGGTGCAGGTTTTGGCAAAGGAGGGCGAGCTGCGCGCCGTGATAGCTTACTGCGAGTATCGCTACCAACACAAGCTGGAGCGAGAGCAACGCGTGAAGAAAGCCTATGAGGAAAAGCTCATGGCAAAGAACGTCGTGAACCAAAACGCCAACATTGACGAATACAGCGGCGGCGGACGAAGCGGCGAGGCAGCGAACGTGTATGAGAAGCAATACGCGCTGGAGCACTGCATGAGCGACTTGGCACGACGCAACCACGAGAACAACGAGGTGTACATACACGACCTCAACAAGTATGCCATAGGCTTCCACAACTGCCTGAGCATCCCCTTCGACGACCTGCTGTCAAAAGGTTTCCACACCCGGCAGGGCGACGTGCGCCCGGCAGGATCGCTCAACACGGCAATGCAGCTCGTGGCTGTTATATTCCAGCTGCAAAGCCTCGACCAGTTCGGCGGCGTGTCGGCAACGCATCTCGACTGGACTATGGTGCCATATTTCCGCAAGTCGTTCCTGAAGCACTACATTGCCGCATGGGCACGCGACCAAAACGAATATGACAACACAGACTTCATCACTTTATATGACCAGACCTATACCGACACCGTGGGCGTGACGCGCTCGGCATTCGAAAAGTGGGGCGACGGACAGAAAGACAAGTTCTTCCAGAAGACAGGGCTGAAGAAAGAAGACTTCACATTGGCAAACAAAGACAAGCTAAACAAGAGATATTACAACAGCGCGCTGTGCGACACCATACAGGAGCTGCACCAGGCCGTAGAGGCTATGTACCACAACCTCAACACATTGCAAAGCCGCTCGGGCGACCAGCTGCCGTTCACGTCAATCAACTACGGCACCTGCACACTTGAGGAAGGACGGCTCGTGACGCGCGCCCTGCTGCTCGGGTCGCTCGAGGGCATAGGCTTCCACCACAACACGCCTATATTCCCATGCGGCATATTCCAATACATGAAAGGAGTGAACGACCGCCCTGGCACGCCCAACTATGACCTCAAGCAGCTCGCAATGCGCTCAACATCACAGCGCCTGTACCCCAACTATGCAAACGTAGACTGGAGCGGCAACGCCGGCTACGACCGCAACGACCCGCGTACATACTTCTCTACTATGGGATGCCGCACGGCAAACGGATGGGACATCAACGGACTCGGACAGCAAAAAGACGGGCGCGGCAACATCTGCCCCACCACTATAATCATGCCCACCATTGCCATGGAGGCAGGGCGCGACGTGGAGAAATTCATGCAGCTGCTTGACCAGAAGATTCACGAGGCAAAGGACACGCTGATAGAACGCTTCAACTGGATATGCTCTCAAGACCCGAAGACGGCTCCGTTCATGTGGGACAACAACACTATGGCAGGCTACATACCGGAGGAAGGCATACGCTCGGCAATGAAACATGGCACGCTTGCACTGGGGCAGCTCGGCCTCGCCGAGACATTGCAGCTGCTCATAGGCACCGACCAGACAACGCCGCAAGGCATGGAACTCGCCAAGCGCATAGAGTCGTTGTTCCAGAAACGCTGCAAGGAGTTCAAGGAACAATACAAGCTCAACTTCGGTGTCTACTATACGCCGGCAGAGAACCTGTGCTATACGGCTATGAAGAAGTTCAAGGCAAAGTACGGCGAGATAAAGAATGTGAGCGACCGCGACTACTTCACCAATTCCATACACGTGCCCGTGTGGGAAGAAATGACTCCGTTCGAGAAGATAGACATCGAGAGCCAGCTCACGGGATACTCGTCGGCAGGCTGCATCACATACGTCGAGCTGCCGTCATCGACAAAGCACAACATACCCGCCTTGGAGAAAATAATAGACTATGCCATGACAAAGGACATACCCTATTTTGCCATAAACGTGCCCAACGACACATGCATGGACTGCGGATATACCGACGAGATAAACGACGCTTGCCCTGTGTGCGAAAGCCGCAACATACGCCGCCTGCGCCGCGTCACAGGCTACCTGACAACCGACTACCACAACTTCAACCTCGGAAAGCAGGCTGAGGTGCACGACAGGGTGAAGCACACGAAGTCGTTTGCAAAGGACGCTCAAACTGCATGAACATGCGCTTTTTTGACATCACATCATGTGACGTGAACAACGGAGAGGGAGTTCGCGTCACATTGTGGGTTGCGGGATGCGCGCATCATTGCCAAGGATGCCAAAACCCACACACCTGGGACTTCAAGGGAGGACGACCGTTCGACAAGAATGCGCACGACTACTTGATGTCCGAGCTTGCGAAACCATATATCGACGGGCTGACGCTGTCAGGAGGAGACCCTATGTATTCGCTTGACGACATAGTGGCACTGTCCAAGGAGATTAAGGAAAAAATACCCGACAAAAACATTTGGCTCTATACCGGCTTCACTTTCGAGGAAATACAATCGTCAGACATGAAAAAGATACTCCCATACGTGGATGTCATCGTAGACGGAACCTACGTGGAAGCCCTGCGCGACGTAACACTTGCCTTCAGAGGGTCAAGCAACCAAAGGGTTGTGCGGCTGAAAAACGGGCAAGAGCTCAACCTCGAAAAGTAAAAGAAACAAGCACTAAAAAAATAATGATAAAATATTTACAAAAATATTTGGCGATTAAATAAAAATTGCGTAATTTTGCACTGTCTTCGTGAGAAGATACACATTAAGTTTCATTAGGTTAGTAGTTTGATAGATTTTTTAAGGTAAAACGGAATGGAGTTTTCATTACACTACATCAAGCTTAGTCATGTCGATGACGAGTTTTATTCATACTTGATGTTCATTACGCAATGAAGACACTATTCTTACTAAAAGGCAGTGCAAGTGATTGTATTGCCTTTTTGTTTTTTACTTTGTGTTTTTATATTAAAAAACATAATTAACGCCCAAAAAATGTGCGTAATTAAATCATTATTAGTAAATTTGCACCTAAAAAAGTTCAACACGGAAAAATGACAAAGCACATATTGCCTATATTCTATGCGGTAATTAGCGTTTTTATGCTGGCTTCCTGCCTCGGCAGCGACGACAATGAGATCATATACTATGACGACACCGCCATAACTGCATTCACGCTCGGAACACTTGATGTGTACCACGTGACGAAGGCTAAAGACGGGGTGACCGACAGCACATACAAGACCACCCTTACGGGGAGCAATTACCGTTTCAGCATAGACCAAATGGCGCGCACCATATACAACAACGACTCTTTGCCATACGGCACAGATGCCGCACACGTGCTCACCACCATATCAACCAAGAACAGTGGTGCCGTTATCCTAAACCTTCGTGACAAAAGCGGCGAGGACAGCCTCGCATATTATTCGTCAACCGATTCCATCGACTTCACTTCACCAGTGCGCATTCGCATATACAACATGACGGGCACGGCATACCGCGAATACACTGCAAAGATAAACGTACACAATGAAAAACCCGACACTTTCCAATGGAAAGCTACAAGCGTGGAGGGCATGGAAAACGTTGAAGGCAGAAGATTCGTCACGCTGAGCAACGGCAATGTTTTTCTCGTTGGGACACAGGACGGAGCTACGGTGGCTTATCAGAAAAACGCATCCGGATGGGAGAAAGTCAATAACCCGACAAGCCCGGCAAACATACTCGCCCAAACCGACAACTGCCATTATACTTTTGCGGACGGCAAGATAATGAAGTCGACCGACAACGCAACTACATGGGTAGAAGATAACATAGACGACAGTGCCGACAACCTGCCATCTTCCGATGCAAACATCATCGCAACGGCTTCGCCCTTGAACGACGGCTCCTATAACCTCGTGCTCATTGGCAATCGCAACGGGCGCACCGTCGTATGGAGCAAAGTGGAGGAAAAAGACAATAACACCAATCCGTGGGCATACTATCCAGCCGACGAATACAATAAAAAGACCTTGCCTTATCTCGCCAACGTAAAAGCAGTAGCATACGACGGTGGAATATTGGCAACAGGCGGCAATTTCAGCAAAGTGTATTTCAGTCAGGATCATGCCCTCACATGGAGCGTCGACACTACATACACCCTGCCTGCGGATTTTGGCTTGGAGCCTGCGCCGTTCGCCTTTGTAGCCGACACTGACAATATAATGTACATCAGCAAGGACGGCTCCAACAAGATATGGGCGGGCCGGTTGTCAAGATTAGGCTGGAAGCAAGAAGAATATATCTTTATGAAATAAATGAAGAAAATTACCATACTGATCGCATTGATGGCACTTACCCAATCTGCCACTGCACAAGACGACCCTGAATATCGGCTTGAAGTAGGCGCAGGCGTTGGCATGACGGGCTATTTGGGCGACTTCAATGGCAATTTAACAAAAAACCTGCAACCAATGGTGTCGCTGAGCGGAAGGTATGTCTTCAACCCGTGGATGGCATTAAGACTGAACCTCGGCTACGGCAAGATGAAAGGTTCGTCGAGCGACGTAGATACTTACTATCCGGACTATGCGGAAGAAGCCTACAAGTTTGACAACACGTTGTATGACATGGCAGTGACATACGAATACAACTTCATGCCATACGGCACAGGATGGGACTACCGCGGGGCAAAGCGTTTCACGCCATTCGTATTCGGAGGGATTGGATTGGCATACGCCGATACACCGGAAAAAGGCAGATTAGCTTTCAATATCCCGATTGGAGCGGGAGTGAAATATAAATTGGGCGAAAGGGTGAACCTTGGTCTGGAATGGTCAATGCACTTTACGCAAAGCGACTGGCTCGACGGAGTGAAAGACCCATACTACATAAAAAGTAGCGGACTGTTTAAAAACACCGACTGCTATTCGGCACTACAGCTAACGCTCACATACAGCTTCAGCCCGAAATGTGTGAACTGCAATAAAGAATAAATACATGGCGCAACTTGATATGACACGCATTCCACAGCACATTGCCATCATTATGGATGGCAACGGGCGATGGGCCACCGAGCGCGGCAAAGACCGCAGCTACGGCCATCAGGCTGGTGTCGATGCCGTGAGACGCATCACCGCAGAATGCACGCGCTTGGGCGTAAAATACTTGACGCTCTACACATTCTCTACAGAGAACTGGAACCGCCCGGCAACGGAGATACATGCGCTCATGGGGCTTGTACTAACGTCACTTGAAGACGAAATCTTCATGAAGAACAACGTTCGCTTCCGTGTCATAGGCGACATAAAGCGATTGCCCGACGAAGTACAGGAGAAACTGCGTGAAACAGAAGAACATACAGCAAAGAACAACGCCATGACAATGGTCGTAGCACTGAGCTACAGCTCACGCTGGGAGATAACCAACGCAGTAAAGGAAATCGTGCAGAAGATGCACGACATACAAGAGTTGCCTGAAAATACGCTTAGGCGTTTGCGTACAGGAGGACTCCGCGCCAGCGACATCACAGAAGATATGGTGGCGAGGCATTTGCAAACGGCATTTATGCCCGACCCAGACCTGCTGATACGCACGGGAGGCGAGCTTCGCGTGAGCAATTACCTGTTATGGCAAATAGCTTATTCTGAATTATATTTCACCAATGCCTATTGGCCTGACTTTAACGAAGATGACCTGCACAAGGCGATAGTCTCATATCAAAGTCGGCAAAGAAGATACGGCAAGACAGGAGCACAGATAGAGAACGAAAACAAAGAGGCTGCGGGCAAGCCATAAAGTCCAAAGTTTCAATACTACAATACTCAAATAAAATAGAATGCATAACAACAAAACTATTATATTTGCCGCAATCCTGGCAATGGCTTATTCCGCAACAACCTATGCCCAGGACAAGATTGTACACCCCGACATCACGTACGCCGGCTCACCACGCAACCTGGTAATCGGCGGCTTCAATGTCTCAGGCATGGAAGGATACGAGGACTATATGCTGACCGGCATATCCGGTCTTACCCTTGGGCAGCAAATCACCGTTCCCGGCACTGAGATTACCGAGGCTGTGAAACGCTATTGGAACCACGGATTGTTCTCTGACGTACAGATTTCAGCAGACTCCATCATAGGAGACAAAATCTATCTCCACATTGCCCTCAAGCCGCGCCCGCGTGTGTCAGAGATAAACTATATCGGCCTCAAGAAAAGCGAAAAGGAAGATATGGAGAAGAAACTCGGCATACTAAAGGGCGGTCAGATTACGCCAAACATGATTGACCGGGCAAAAATACTCGCAAAGAAATACTTCGATGACAAAGGCTACAAGAATGCCGACATAGAAATAAACCAGCGTGACGACATAACCAAAAAGAACCAGGTTATTCTTGATGTTGCAATAGACAAGAAACAGAAAATGAAGGTACGCAGCATCTTCATTGAAGGCAACGAGAAACTAAAGGCATCACGCATCAAAGGCGGACTGTTCAAGAAAGGAGCGTTTGCCAAAACGCATGAGGCAGGAAAGCTCTCCACATTCCTCAAATCGAAGAAGTATACGCCTGAAAGATGGAAGGAAGACAAGGACAAGCTTATTGAGAAATACAACGAGCTGGGATACCGTGACGCCGCCATACTTGGCGACAGCATATGGAACAACGACCCCAAGCACGTGAACGTATGGATTAAAGTAGAGGAAGGACAGAAGTATTACATACGCAACATCCATTGGGTGGGTAACACTGTCTATAGCTCTGACTACCTGCAAGCTGTGCTTGGCATGGCATCTGGTGATGTCTACAACCAGAAAATACTCAACAAACGACTGAAGGAAGACGATGACGCCGTAGGCAACCTCTACTATAACAACGGCTACGTGTTCTCCAACATTGATCCTGTAGAACAAAACATTATGGGCGACTCCATTGACTTGGAGATGCGAGTGCTCGAAGGACCACAGGCTCACCTCAGCCATGTACGTATCTATGGCAACAACCGCTTGTACGAGAATGTAGTTCGCCGCGAACTGCGCACAAAGCCAGGCGACTTGTTCTCAAAGGACGCAATCATGCGTTCTTACCGTGAAATTGCGTCAATGGGACACTTTGACCCTGAGAAAATCAACCCGGACGTAAAGCCTGATTATGAAAACGGAACTGTAGACGTAAACTGGCAACTTGAACAAAAGTCGAACGACCAGATTGAATTCTCACTCGGTTGGGGACAGACTGGTGTCATCGGGCGTGTAGGCTTGACGCTCAACAACTTCTCGCTTGCCAACCTTTTCAACAAGAACAAGGAGCATAGAGGCATAATGCCTATTGGCGATGGCGAGAAGCTGTCCATAGGCGTTCAGACCAACGGCACATATTACCAAAGTTACAATGCCTCCTACTCTACCAACTGGTTTGGCGGCAAGCGGCCTGTGCAATTCTCTATCGGCATGTTCTTCTCAAAGCAGACGGACATCAACAGCAACTACTATAACACAGCATGGCAGAACAGCTACATGTACAACTTGTACGGATACAACTCATACGGTTACAACTATACCAATTATGAGAACTATTACGATCCAGACAAGTATGTCAAACTGTTCGGAGCCAACATAGGCTGGGGCAAACGCCTGCGGTGGCCTGACGACTACTTCACGCTCTCATTGCAGCTGTCTTACACTCGCTATATGCTCAAGAACTGGCGCTATTTCTACCTCATGACCAACGGTAACGCCAACAACCTCAATCTCAGCATCGCGCTCAATCGTACGTCTACAGACAACCAGCTGTTCCCACGCAGCGGTTCAGAGTTCACGGCAAGCGTCACGCTCACCCCGCCTTGGTCTCTTTGGGACAACAAGGACTACAAGAATCTTGCCAACAACCCCTATTCGCCTTCATACGTAAGGGAACAACAGGAAAAGTACAAGTGGATTGAATACAACAAGTGGAACTTCCGCTCAAAGACATATACCGCGCTGACCAACGGACAGAAGTGCTTCGTGCTCATGACGCGTGTCGACATCGGTTTGCTCGGCAGCTACAACAAGTACAAGAAGAGCCCGTTTGAGACCTACTATATGGGTGGCGACGGCATGAGCGGCTATTCTTCAAGCTTTGGCGAGGAGACAATCGGACTGCGCGGTTACGAGAACGGTTCTCTGGCTTACAACGGCTATGCCTACGACCGTCTTACACTTGAGTTGCGCTATCCGTTCATGCTCGGCAACACAACGATTTACGGACTGGGCTTCATGGAAGGCGGCAACGCATGGAGCGACGTGAAGAACTTCAACCCGTTCAATATGAAGCGTTCCGCAGGTGTCGGCGTGCGCATCTACCTGCCAATGGTCGGACTCATGGGCATTGACTGGGGCTATGGCTTCGACCGCGACAATGTCAACGGAAGCAAGGGCGGCTCACAATTCCACTTCATACTCGGACAGGAATTCTAAAAAGCAAGGGAATGAAACAAGGTAAACGGGTAAGAATAATTGCCATAAGCAAAACAAAAGCCCTTTTATCTTGTAACAAAAGAATAGAATGAACGTCTATAGTAAGTAAAACTAAACAAAGGGGAAACAAATATGAAGAAGTTGATAAGCAAAAAGGGCTTAGGCAAGGTGCTGCTCCTTATACCTCTTTGCCTTTTCACCCTTTCGCCTTTAAAGGTTCATGCACAGAAGTTTGCGCTCATAGACATGGAATATGTCCTCAAAAACATACCTGCATACGAGCGTGCCAACGAACAGCTCAACCAAGTGAGCAAGAAGTGGCAAGCCGAAGTAGAAGCCCTCAACACAGAGGCATCCACGATGTACAAGAACTATCAAAACGAAGTGGTGTTCCTGTCGCAAGAGCAGAAGAAGACAAAGCAAGAGCAGATAATGCAGAAAGAGAAAGAAGCTGCCGAGCTAAAGCAGAAATATTTCGGTCCTGAAGGCGAGCTTTTCAAGAAGCGCGAAAGCCTCATGTCGCCAATACAGGAGGAAATATACAATGCGGTAAAGGAGATTTCCGAGTTAAGAGGCTACAGCCTCGTTCTTGACCGGGCCTCTGACACTGCCATCATCTTTGGTTCTCCAAAGATAGACATCTCCAACGAGGTTCTTGCCAAGCTCGGCTATTCGCGATAGCAAGCATATTCTCTAAAAACAAGAAAAACAGTAATTACAAATAAAAAACAACAAGCAAATGAAAAAGTTATTATTAATGATTATGCTGATGGCTCCGTTGGCAACCTTCGCCCAGAAGTTTGGCAAGGTCAATACACAGACCATCATGCAGGCACTGCCCGAGATTGCAAAGATTAACGGCGAGCTCGAAGCACAGTCGAAGACTTACCAAAACGACTTGAAGAACATGCAGGACGAGCTGCAACGCCAGAGCGATGCCTACGAAAAGGGCAAGAGCACAATGAACGCAACAGCCCAGCAGCAGAAGGAGCAAGAGCTTCAGACACTTTATCAGAAGATTCAGCAGACTTACCAAGACAATCAGCAGGCTCTCCAGAAGAAGCAGCAGGAGCTCATGCAGCCGGTTCTCACAAAAGTTCGCAACGCCATAGATAATGTTGGCAAGACCGGTGGCTTCACCTATATCTTCGAAGACGGCGTAGCCGTGTACACCGGCACTAACGTAGAGGACGTAACCTCAAAGGTGCAGGCTGAAATTGCCAAAATGAAGTAAGGCGGCAACGCTGTTTCCAGGGGCAGTCCTTGCCTTGACCGACAGGAGCATGTGCACAATTCTATGCTTCGGCAGGCAAGGGGAAGGGGTGCCCCTGAAACTGATAAAAAACACCCTGTATTTTTTTTACTGTTATAATGAAAAGAACCATTTTCTCCATACTTCTCGCATTCGTAGCAATGGCAGTAGTGGCACAGGAAGAACAGCCACAGAAGACGCAAGCAGAGTACACACAAAAGTCACAAAACGAACAGCCGCAAAAGACAGAAGCCACACCCCTATTGCGTTTCGGCTATCTCAACTGCGACTCAGCTGTGCGTGCGCTCCCCGAACACGTCATAGTAGAAAACAACCTCGCCGACCTGCGCTCAAAATACGATGCCGAGATGAAGCGTGTGGAAGATGAGTTCAACCAAAAATACGAGCTTTTCCTTGAAGAACAACACAGCCTTGCCCCGTCAATTCTACAGAAGCGCCAAGCAGAGCTTCAGGAACTTATAGAAAAAAACGCGGCATTCAAGGAAAAGGCACGCGCCATGCTTGCCGATGCTGAAAAGGAGGCATTCGCGCCTTTGAGGTTACGCATCAACAACGCCATACGGCAGATAGGCCAGGCGCGAGGGCTCGCTTTCGTGGTAAATGGCGATGCCGACACACTGCCTTACGTTGACCCGATAATGGGCGAAGACATCACAGAAGCCGTCATACGCGTAGCAAAGCAAACAACAAGAAACGGCCTGCAATGAAAGAAAATGGAGATAAAGACCAGCCTGCAGCCCTTGCCTTTCCACAAGGCGCAGGGCCAATAGGCGTTTTCGATTCCGGCTACGGCGGGCTTACCATACTGCACGGCATACGCCGGCTGCTCCCTCATTACGATTACATCTACCTCGGCGACAACGCACGCGCGCCCTACGGGCCAAGGTCGTTTGAAGTTGTCTACGAGTTCACAAGGCAAGCCGTGCTCAAGCTTTTCGAGATGGGATGCCAGCTCGTCATCCTCGGATGCAACACCGCCTCGGCAAAAGCATTGCGCTCCATACAGCAAAACGACTTGCCAAAATGGGATTCAAGCAGGCGCGTACTGGGCGTGATACGCCCAACGGCAGAAATAATTGGCAAGCTCACGCGCAACAACCACGTGGGCCTTCTCGCCACCGAAGGAACTGTGAAAAGCCACAGCTACGACTTGGAGATTGCCAAGTTCTGGCCAGAGATAAAGGTTACCGGGCAGGCTTGCCCATTCTGGGTGGCACTGGTAGAATACAACGAAGCCGACTCTCCAGGAGCCGACTACTTCGTGAAGAAACGCATTGACCAGCTTTTGCAGAAAGATCCTGACATAGACACCATAATCTTAGGCTGCACGCATTTCCCGTTGCTCATGCCAAAGATACTGAAATACACCCCACCGGGCATACGCATCGTGCCGCAGGGAGAATATGTAGCGACAAGCCTGAAAGACTACCTGCAACGGCACACGGAAATGGGGCGTAAGCTTACAAAAGGCGGCAAAACAACTTATTACACCACCGAAAACACAGATAAATTCATAGATTCAGCCTCATTCTTCCTGCACGAGAAGATAAACGCACATCACATAGAGCTTGGCTGACATACAACTACTTCGGCATACGCCGAAAACAAAACACAAGAAAGAAAATGCAAGAGACAAGACAAAACCGCATAGCAAGGCTTCTGCAAAAAGAGCTTGCCGAAATCTTCCAAACCCAGACACGCCAGACTCACGGCATCCTCGTCAGCGTGACACGAGTACGCATAAGCCCCGACCTCAGTATATGCACGGCATACCTGAGCATCTTCCCATCCGAAAAAGGTGAGGAACTATTGGAGAACATCCGCAAGAACGAGAAAACAATACGCTACGAGCTTGGCCGCAGAGTGCGCAACCAGCTGCGCATAATACCGGAGCTTCGCTTCTTCATAGACGACAGCCTTGACTATATTGAGCACATCGACGAATTGCTGAAAAAATAAAAGTCAAAAGTGCTTGGCTACAACTCATTATGAACTTTCCATTCTTCATAGCCCGTCGCTATCTCTTTTCAAAAAAGAAGACGCACGTCATCAACGTCATCTCCATAATATCCGTCATTGGCGTTGCCGTGGCAACCACGGCATTGGTGGTTGTCATGTCCGTTTTCAATGGCTTCCAGGACCTCATGGCAGGCTTCTTCACCAACTTTGACCCTCAGCTGAAGGTAGTACCCACCAAGGGCAAGACCGCGCCTGCCGACGACCCTATACTGACCGAAATAAGGAAGTTGCCGCAGGTGGAAGTAGCCACAGAAACCATCCAGGATATGGCACTCGCCGCCTACAACGGCAGGCAGGCTATGGTAAACGTCAAGGGCGTGGACGACAATTTCGCCGACCTCACCCACATCACTGAGATACTGTATGGCGACGGCAACTTTGAACTTCACACCGCCAACCTCGAGTTCGGCACCCCAGGCATAAGGCTGGCACAAACCCTTGGCACGGGAACAAGATGGGACGGATTCCTCAAGATATACGCGCCACGGCGTGAGGGACAGCTTGATCTCAGCAACCCACAGGACGGATTTGTAGTAGACTCGCTGATTTCCGACGGAATGGTGTTCACCGTCAACCAAGCCAAATATGACAAGAACTATATACTCACATCCATAGGCTTCGCCCGGCGCATCTTCGACCAGCAAGGCAGGCTGTCGGCACTTGAGCTGCGCTTGAAGCCAGGCTCCGACTTCGATGCCGTGAAAAGCGACATGCAGCGCATAGCCGGAGACAAATATAAAGTGCTCGACCGCTACGAGCAACAAGCCGACACCTTCAAAATCATGCAGATCGAGAAGCTAATGGCATATTTCTTCCTGACATTCATCCTCATTGTGGCATGCTTCAACATCATCGGCTCGCTGTCAATGCTCATCATCGACAAGAAGAACGACGTAGTTACATTGCGCAACCTTGGGGCAACCGACAAGGACATAACCCACATTTTCCTGTTTGAAGGACGCATGATTACGGTCATCGGAGCAATAGCCGGCATAGCCATAGGCCTACTGCTCTGCCTGTTGCAGCAGCAGTTCGGCTTGGTAAGGATGGGCGATGCCGACGGCAGCTACGTTGTCAACGCCTACCCCGTGAGCGTTCATTATTTCGACGTGCTCATAATATTCATCACCGTCATCATAGCCGGATGGCTTGCCGGCTGGTATCCCGTCAGGGCTCTGAGCAAAAGGCTGTTGAAATAAACCTCACTGCTCCGCATGCCCGCGCATGTTGCGCGGGTGGTGGAGCAGCACCTCCTGGCGCAGCGACTCATCGTCAAGGTGAGTGTAAATCTCGGTAGTGCCAATGTCTGCATGTCCCAGCAGCACCTGTATCACGCGCAAGTCAGCGCCACCGCGCAACATGGCTGTGGCGAAGCTGTGGCGCAGCGTGTGAGGCGAAATGGTTTTCATGATGCCAGCCTCGACCGCCTGCCGTTTCACCATTATCAAAATCATTGTGCGCGTGAGGTGATGCCCACGGCGGTTAAGGAAAACATAATCCTCCTCGCCCGGCTTTATCTTCATCTTGTCGCGTTCCTCAAACCACAGACTAAGCTCATTTATTGCTTTTTCCGACATAGGCACCAGCCGTTCCTTGTTGCCTTTGCCCAGCACACGCAGGAAACGCTCTTCCAGGTTGAGGTCAGAGATTTTCAGGTTTGTAAGCTCTGACACGCGCAACCCACAAGAGAACAGCACCTCTATGATGGCACGGTTCCGCTGTCCCTCATTGGCCGACAAGTCGATGCTGTCTTCCAGCCTGTCCACTTCCTCAGTCGTTAGATATTCCGGCAAGTGCATCGGACGCTGCGGCGACTCGAGCAACTCAGTGGGGTTTATTTCCAGATAGCCGTCGATGACAAGATACTTATAGAAAGAGCGCACGCCGAAAAGAATACGCGATTGTGACCTTGCGCCGATGCCGTGATCGTGCAGCGAGGCGGCAAATTCTTCCAAATCGCTCAGCGTTACGGCAAGGGGTTCCTTGTCTTTGTCCTTCAGGAAACCGAACAGCCATTGCAGGTCATGCGTATAGGCATCGATGGTGTTCTGCGAATAGCCACGCTCCAGCTTAAGGTAGCGCAAATATCGGCGCACCATCTCATTGGTTGACAAATTATTTGGAGATTTCTTTTGCATTGTCTTCGTTTTCTGCTAATTTTGCAAATATATAAAATAATCACCAGAAAAGGCTTTTCCAAATGAAGAAAATTCAGATTATTAACGGTCCCAACCTCAATCTCTTAGGCGTTCGGGAGCCGGGCATCTATGGCAACAGCTCTTTTGAAAACTACCTGCCCAAGCTTCGCGAAATGTTCCCTGATGCCCAAATAGACTATTACCAAAGCAACATTGAGGGCGAACTCATCAACAAGATGCAGGAAACAGGCTTCAGCTACGACGGCATAGTGCTCAATGCCGGAGCCTACACCCACACCAGCATTGCCCTGCTCGACTGCATCCGCTCCCTACGCTGCCCGGTAATAGAAGTGCACATTTCCAATGTCCACAAGCGCGAGGAATTCCGCCACCACTCCATGATAAGCGCAGGTTGCCTCGGCGTGATATGCGGTTTCGGACTCAACTCATACAAGCTTGCCATAGAAGCACTGACTGAAAACGAATGACGACAGAAGACATGCAAGCCGCACAGGCTAAGTACATTGAAAGTCATTCCGACCCCGAGGACGACTATCTTTACCGCCTTTGGCGAGCCACAAACATACATACCGTGCACGGCCGCATGGCAAGCGGACACTTGCAGGGACGGCTCTTGAAGATGCTCGTGACGATGCAGCGGCCAAGAAATATCGTCGAGGTTGGCACGTTCGCAGGCTACTCGGCAATATGCATGGCTGAGGGGCTGAAAGAATTGGGCAGAGGCCGTCTTTTCACCTTTGAGATAAACGATGAGATTGAGGACTTCACGCGGCAGTGGATTGAGAAATCACCCGTCGCCGACTACATAGACTTCCGCATAGGCGATGCCATAAGCGAGGCTCCGAAACTCGGACTGAAGTTCGACATGGCTTTCATCGACGGCGACAAGCGCACGTATGTAGAGACCTACGAAGCCCTTTTTCCGCTTATGGAGGACGGAGCGATAATGCTTGCCGACAACACGCTGTGGGACGGGCACGTGGTTGACCCTGCCTACGACCACGATTCACAGACATTGGGCATCCGCCGTTTCAACGACTACATAGCGCAAGACCAACGGGTGGAAAAAGTAATGGTGCCGATAAGAGACGGCATGACAATAATACGGAAGAAAGACTAAAGACGCTGCCAAGGCGCAACAACAAAGCAAATATATCGTGTCGGAAATCATACCACGCTTTGACACGATTCGTGCCAAGCTGCGACACACACAATGTCACGCCCTAACATACATAGTGTCACGCCGCGACACTCACGATGTCAGAGCGTGACACAAAAAAATCCACGCCGCAGTAATATTTTTACTGCGGCGTGGAAAATATTTAGTAGTGAAGCCTCTATTCCTTGTTGGCACGCTTCCTCTCAAGATGATCAAGGATTATCTTGCGCATGCGCATGCTCTTAGGCGTTACCTCGACGTACTCGTCAGCCTTGATATACTCCAAGCATTCTTCAAGGCTCATGACGGTCTTCGGCACGATGTGCGCCTTATCGTCTGAACCTGACGCACGCACGTTGGTGAGCTGCTTTGCCTTGCACACATTTATGACAAGGTCGTTGTCGTGCACATGCTCTCCAACCACTTGTCCAGTATATACTTCCTCGCCCGGGTCTATAAAGAACTTGCCACGATCCTGAAGCTTGTCGATGGCGTAAGCATAGGCGGTGCCGGTGTCCATTGAAATCATGGATCCGTTGACACGGCGAACGATGTCGCCCTTGTAGGGCTGGTATTCCTTGAATCGGTGAGCCATGATTGCCTCGCCCTGGCTTGCGGTGAGCACATTGGTGCGGAGGCCGATAATGCCACGAGACGGTATGTCGAACGTGATGTTCACGCGGTCGCCCTCGGTGTCCATGCCCGTGAGCTCGCCCTTACGGCGCGTCACCATGTCCACCATCTTGCTGGAATAGTCTTGCGGCACGTTGATGTCAAGCTCCTCTATAGGCTCGCATTTCTGTCCGTCAATCTCCTTGTATATCACTTGTGGCTGGCCCACTTGCAGCTCGTAGCCCTCGCGGCGCATGGTCTCTATGAGCACAGAGAGGTGGAGCACGCCACGTCCCTTGACAATCCACTTGTCGGTCGAGCTGTCAAGCAGTTCCACGCGCAGGGCGATGTTCTTCTCCAACTCGTGCTGCAAACGGTCGCTAATCTGTCGGCTTGTGCAGAATTTGCCCTCACGCCCAAAGAAAGGCGAGTCGTTTATGGTGAAGAGCATGCTCATGGTGGGCTCGTCTACGGCTATCGTAGGCAACGGCTCCGGGTTCTCATAGTCGGCTATGGTGTCGCCTATCTCGAAGTGCTCCAGTCCTATGGCGGCGCATATATCTCCACTCTCCACCTCGCTTACACGCTTATGGGTTATTCCCTCGAAGGTGTGCAGCTCCTTAATCTTGGTCTTCTCCTGCGAGCCGTCACGGTGGCAGATTACGATGTTCATGCCGTCTTTCAGCGTGCCGCGATGAACGCGCCCCACTGCTATGCGGCCTGTGTAGCTGCTATAATCAAGAGATGTAATAAGCATCTGCGAGGTTCCGTCAAGGTGCTTGGGCGCAGGAATTGCCTCCACTATCTTGTCGAGCAGATAGTCGATGTTGTCTGTAGGACTCTTATAATCGGAGCCCATCCAGCCTTGCTTTGCCGAACCGTAAATCACAGGGAAGTCAAGCTGGTCTTCAGTGGCGTTAAGGTCGCACATGAGGTCGAACACCATCTCATAGACTTGCTCCGGACGGCAATTTGGCTTGTCCACCTTGTTCACCACGACAATAGGCTTGAGCCCTATCTTCAATGCCTTTTGCAGCACAAAGCGCGTCTGCGGCATGGGACCTTCGAATGCGTCTACGAGCAGCAGGCAACCGTCTGCCATGTTGAGCACTCGCTCAACCTCGCCTCCGAAATCGGAGTGTCCCGGCGTGTCGAGAATGTTTATCTTTACTCCTTTCCATTTGATAGATACGTTCTTTGAAAGAATTGTTATCCCTCGCTCACGCTCCAGATCGTTTGCGTCGAGCACCTCGCCGCTGTCATCATGGCCGTCACGGAACAATTTACCAGCGAGCATCATCTTGTCGACCAATGTAGTCTTTCCGTGGTCGACATGCGCAATTACTGCGATGTTTCGAATGTCTTGCATCTTTAACTTTGTACTTTGACCTTTGAATTTTGACCTTTAAGCCCCAGTTACTTTTAACTTTGAGCCTTGAATACTTGACTTTACCACTTGGAAGCATAGAACATGTGCCAACCGACAGAATCAGGCAAAAACCACACCGC
Organism: uncultured Prevotella sp.; assembly: GCA_964511295.1. Classification (GTDB taxonomy): domain Bacteria; phylum Bacteroidota; class Bacteroidia; order Bacteroidales; family Bacteroidaceae; genus Prevotella. Next base: position 77,246 of record CAZEEP010000005.1, on the reverse strand, counting down.
CGCACGCATTATTCGCCTCCAAAAGTCATGTTTCGTATGTTTATATATGAAATTCGGTGCAAAATTACAAAAATTGCATGAGAAAGCATTGTGTTTAGGCTTATTTTTAGTAACTTTGCAGAGCATTTCCAGAAAAGCTGGAGCATTCGAAATCGCCCGAGGGTTGTGATTAAGGCCCCTGGTGACAGAAGGATGTCTATGATGCGTCAACTTATTAATCATTCATTAAAAAAATGTACTTAGAGAAAGAAAAGAAGGCCGAAATCTTCGGCAAGTATGGCAAGGATGCCAAGGACACAGGTTCACCAGAGGCTCAGATTGCACTGTTCACCTATCGCATCTCCCACTTGACCGAACATGTCAAGGCTAACCATAAGGACTTCGTCACGACCCGTTCGCTGACACAGCTCGTAGGCAAGCGCCGTCGCCTGCTTACTTACTTGAAAAAGCACGACATCAACCGCTACCGCGCCATAATAAAGGCACTGGGTCTGAGAAAGTGATTTCAGTCTTACAATAAATCAGAAAAAGCCATACACGCTGCTTTTTTACACAGCGAGTATGGTTTTTTCTGTAAATAAAGAACCATTTTTAACTAAATTCCACAATGAAAGCAACAAATGTGAAACCTGCCGAGGGCAAACTCGGTATTTTGGTAGTAGGTTGTGGAGCCGTTACTACGACATTCATGACCGGTGTTCTAATGGCACGCAAGGGTCTTGCAAAACCCATCGGCTCACTGACTCAGTATGACAAAATACGCGTTGGCAAAGGTGCCGAAAAACGCTATCTGAATTTCGATGAGATTGTGCCATTGGCAAAGCTTGATGACATAGTGTTCGGTTGTTGGGATGTATACCCGCAGAACGCTTATCAGGCTACCGTTTATGCAGAGGTACTAAAGGCAAAGGACATAGAGCCCGTACGCGATGAGCTGGAAGCCATCGTGCCAATGAAGGCTGCATTCGACCCCAACTACGCCAAGCGCCTGAACGGCGATAACGTCAAGGACTGCAAGACACGTTGGGAAATGGCAGATGCCCTGCGCAAGGACATACGCGACTTCAAGGAGCGCACGGGTGTGAACCGCATAGTGATGATTTGGGCCGCTTCTACAGAGATTTACGTGCCTTATTCCGAGGCTCAGCACGGCACTCTCGCCGCTTTGGAGAAAGCCATGAAGGACGATGACCGCGAGCACGTAGCCCCGTCAATGTGCTATGCTTACGCAGCCCTGCAAGAGGGTTGCCCGTTCATCATGGGTGCGCCAAACACGACTGTGGACATTCCCGCAATGTGGGAACTGGCAGAGAAGACTCACATGCCAATAGCCGGCAAGGACTTCAAGACAGGCCAGACATTGGTGAAGTCGGGCTTCGCCCCGATACTGAAAGTGCGCAAGCTCGGCTTGGCAGGCTGGTTCTCTACCAACATTCTTGGCAACCGCGACGGACTGGTACTTGACGAGCCTCAGAACTTCCGCACCAAGGAGGTTTCAAAGCTGTCTACGCTCGAGACCATCCTCAACGCCGACGACCAGCCGGATCTTTGGGGTAACATCTATCACAAGGTGCGCATCAATTATTATCCTCCTCGCAACGACAACAAGGAAGGCTGGGACAATCTCGACATCTTTGGCTGGATGGGCTATCCCATGCAGATCAAGATCAACTTCCTCTGCCGCGACTCTATCCTCGCCGCTCCGTTGCTGCTTGACCTGACGCTCCTGTCTGACCTCGCCGCACGCGCAGGCCGCTACGGCATCCAACGCTTCCTGAGCTTCTATCTCAAGAGCCCGATGCACGACTTCACAAAAGACGAACAACCCGTAAATGACCTGTTCGAGCAATATGTCATGCTGAAGAACGCTATCCGCGAGATGGGCGGCTATGAGGCTGACGAGGAAGTGGATTAAGAAACACAAAGCATATCACACCCGGCACTCTCTCCCAAAAAGAGAATGCCAGGATGATAAAAAACTATAGTAAGGCTTATAAAAAGCGACCGAAAGAGCCGTGCCCTGTTTTTGAGGGCACGGCTCTTTCAGTAATTTGCATCTCCTCTCTTAAAGAAGACTGGGGATGCCTTACAATATTTCCTTCAATGGCTTCATGACGAACTCTCGCTCATGCATTAACGGATGAGGTATCTTCAAGTCAGGCTCATCAACATGTATGTCGTCATAAAGCAATATGTCAATGTCTATTATACGGTCGTGATACTCGCCGCCGACACTCTTTAACACACGCCCCATATCCTGCTCTATGCACTGCGTCACTGCCAGAACCTGCCGTGGCGAAAGCGAGGTCTCACAACAAACGCAGGCATTGATGAACATATTGGGCGAGGAAAAACCCCACGGCTCAGTCTCGTAAAGCTCCGACTGCCTGAGCACTCGCCCTACCCTTTCGCCAAGCAAGGCGATGGCTTCCCTCACGAGACGCTTCCTATTGCCGAGGTTTGAACCGATGGAGAAATAAACAACATGCATGTCAATCAGTCCACGATAAGCAGGCTGTCGCCGAAACAACCGAACATATACTTATGCTCCACTGCAAGCTCATAGCACTTCATGACATTGTCATAACCGCCAAAAGCAGCTATAGACATCAGCAACGTCGATTCAGGATGATAGAAATTGGCAATCATCGTGTTGCAAAGCTGGTAATCGTATGGCGGGAAGATGAATTTTGAAGTCCATCCGTCGTATTCCTTCAGGAAGCCGTCAGTGCCGGTTGCGGTTTCCGTGGCCTTTGCCACACTGCATCCCACGGCGCAAATGCGGTGTCCTCCGGTCTTCGTCGTGTTCACCAGGTCGCACGCCTCCTTGGTCACGAGCATCTGCTCTGAGTCCATCTTGTGCTTTGACAAATCCTCCACCTCTATCTGCGAAAAATTGCTCAAGCCACAATGCAAAGTCACGAACGCCATGTTTATTCCCTTGATTTCCATGCGTTTCATCAACTCACGGCTGAAGTGCAAGCCTGTTGCAGGGGCCGTAACGGCACCCACGTGCTTGGCATAAATGGTCTGGAAATTCTCCATGTCCTCCTTTGTGGCATGAGAATGCACATGCATGTTCTCCATTGTGGGGTCAGGAGTACGACCGTTGAGAACGTATACAGGCAACGGGCATTCGCCAAGGCTAAAGAGGTCGTGCTTGAATTGTTCGTGTGAACAGTCGTAAAGGAAGCGCAATGAGCGACCGCGGCTCGTGGTATTGTCGTAGACTTCAGCAACCATGTAGCCCGTATCGTCAAAGAACAGCTTGTTGCCAATGCGTATCTTGCGAGCCGGCTCCACGAGCACGTCCCACAAATGGGTCTCCTCGTTGAGCTCGCGCAGGACGAAGACCTCTATCTTCGCGTCAGTCTTCTCCTTGGTGCCGTACAGACGAGCAGGGAACACCTTTGTATCGTTGAAAATAAACGTGTCACCATCGTCAAAGTAATCGAGAACATTGCGGAAATCCAGATAATTGCCTTTCATGGGACGACCCTTGGCATCTTTCTTGAACAATTCTATCTCGCCGGTTGTACGGTGAAGCACCATCAGCCGCGACTCATCACGGCGAACGACGGAAAACGAGTCCTTGGTGCCGTCATCGTTGGTAAACTCCCTCGTGAACATGTGCGGATAAAGCGCCACAAGCTCTTGGGGCAAATCAAATCTGAATTGAGATAACTTCATATTTATTTTTTACTTTGAGCCTTTTGTCTTAACTTTTAATAAAATAAAGGTGTCGTACAAGCCCAATTTTAAATTTATACCTTTTTGTTTTCCATCTCCAGCCACTCGGCGAAGTGGTCGAAGTCAATACAGTCGCCGACCGTAATATCGCCCACTCGCGTCCTGCGCAATGACATCAGATAAGCTCCGCTGCCGAGTGCACGCCCAAGGTCGCGGGCAAGCGCACGGATGTAGGTGCCTTTGCCGCAAACCACATGTATCGACATAGTCCCTTTATCGGCATCAAAGTCAATGAGGTCAATGCTGTCAATATGCACCTGCTTGGGTTTCAGCTCCACCTGCTCGCCATTGCGGCGCAGCTTGTACGCCCGTTCCCCGTCCACCTTGCATGCGCTGTATGTTGGCGGAACCTGGCTTATGTCGCCAACGAACTGCTGCAACGCGTCAAGAACCATGTCCCGCGTTATGTGTTTCCACGGATAAGTGGCGTTCACTTCATGCTCAAGGTCGTAGCTGTCGGTAGTTGCGCCAAGTTGAAGTGTCGCCGTGTATTCCTTTGTATGAGCCTGCAACGTCTCTATCTGCTTCGTGCAACGTCCTGTGCACAATATGAGCACGCCTGTGGCAAGCGGGTCGAGCGTGCCGGCATGGCCTACCTTAACCTTTTGCCCTACATGCTGCGAAAGCAGGTAACGAATGTGCGCCAACGCATGAAAGCTCGTCATGCGATAGGGCTTGTCTATGGGAATGATTTCGCCTTTTATGAAATCCATACTGCGTCAGTCTACCATTACTAAAGAATGCCCCGTGGCAAGTAGCAGGAGAATGATGCCGCCAACGATAATGCGGTACCAGCCGAACCACTTGAAACCGTACTTCGCCAGGAAGCCTACAAACCACTTCATGGCGAGCATGGCAACGACGAACGCCACCACGCAGCCTACTATCAAGAGCATTATATTATGCTCTGTTGCCCACGTCGTAGCCCCGTCGGTAAACATTTCCACCAAGTCAAGCAACGTAGCTCCTGCCATTGTTGGCACGGCAAGGAAGAAGGAGAACTCAGCGGCGTTCTTGCGAGTGAGCTTCTGCTGCATTCCGCCGACGATGGTCGCCATAGAGCGGCTCGTGCCGGGAATTACGCTCAGACACTGGAAACAGCCAATGATGAAAGCCCTGCGCCAGGTAACCTTGTTTTCCTCATCGCCCTTGTTGAATACCTTGTCGCAAAAGAGCATGAACACGCCCCACAACACAAGCATTATTGCAACCACAACCACAGAATCGAGCAACCAGTCGAGCAATCCGCTTTTCTTGGCAGCAAGCCCTACCACCACGGCAGGCAGCACGCCCACGATGAGCAATCCGTAAAAGCGCATCTTGTCGTTGAACTCCTTGCGGTTGCGCATTTGGAAGAAGTGCTTCCAATAGAGACAAACCACAGAAAGTATTGCACCAAACTGGATTATGAACGTGAAAGCATGCACAAAAGGGTCGCCCTGCTTTACTCCAAGCAGGTTCTGAACGATAATCATGTGCCCCGTCGACGAAACTGGCAGAAACTCTGTAAGCCCCTCAACGATGGCAATGATAATAGTCTGAAACAAGTCCATCAGTCTTGGGGTTTACGGATTATTGCGTAAATCATGGAAATGAAGCCGACAAAGCAAACCACAGGAGCTACCTTTATTCGGCGCACGCTGAAGATGTCGGGATTGAAAGCTGTTTCCGTAGAGCTTGGCCCACTCATGAGTATGAACCCGATGATGACAATCGCAAAACCCACGCCCAGCAATATAAAGTTGGTGCGGTCGAAAGCTAAATTCTTTTTATCCATTTTAATTTCTTGTTTTATCCTTAAATCTTATACAGCTCGCCTGCCTTCATCTTCAAGAACCTGTTCACAGATATGCAGGCACAAATTGCCGTTATAATAATGCCTAACAGCAGCACTGCGCCTCCTGTTACAGCCATATCACGCCATGTCACTATTGTGAGTATCTCCGGCTCATAGCAATAGAGCAAGTAAACCATTCCTCCCAGCGCAGCGCAGGCAATAATGGCAGCCACAACACCAATGGCGACAGAACTCAACACGAAAGGCTTTCTTATGAATCCCCACGACGCTCCTACAAGCTTCATAGTGTGGATGGAGAAGCGGCGGGCATAGATACCCAAGCGAACGGTATTATTGATGAGAGAGAACGATACGAACGTAAGCAATGCCGCAAGCACCAACAACGCCAAACCAATCTTGGCAAGGTTACGGTTCACGGCATCAATGAGATCCTTTTGGTAAGTAATCTCGGAAACCTTTGAATACTTCTTAAGCTCCTTTGAAATCCATTTCAAAGAGTCGCTGTTGGCATAATCGCTCTTCAGCGTAAGTTCTATCGATGAAGAAAATGGATTCACGCCGTCGGTGAACGAAGCTGGATTGGCGCCCATTTCGTGAGCAGCATCACGCAGTGCCTCGCGTTTGCTTACAAAGTGTATGTCCTTGATATACGGACGACTTTCAACACTACGGCAAATAGTCTGGGCTTCATTGTCGCTCATATCCTGCTCAAGCATCATAGTGACTACAAGGTTCTCCTTGACATAAGCCGAGAGATTACGCCCTGTGAGGGTAGAGAAAACCACCAGTCCAAGCAGTATAAGCACCAGCGCCGTGCTGATGCAAAGGGTGACCTTCTGCAAGCTTCCTGTGCGCTTAGTGCCCTTTACGTGTTTTTTCTTCATTTCGATTTGGCAATAGTAATGCAAATTTGATGCAAAATTACAAAAAAAACAACGCACAGGCGAATGATTAACAGCCATTAACAAGGATTGTGGTTTTGCAAGCCCTACGTTGCGGTGCAGCACAAAGACAAAAGCGATTGCGCCATAATAAAAACAAGAAGGTGCATCAAAATGAGACATCCCGACTCATTTTGATACACCCTCGATCCAAGTTGATTTTAAAACTTATTTAACTACTGTGGCTGCCTTTTTGCCATCCACGTATATCACGGCAACAGCCGGCTTGTCCTTGTCCACTCTTGAAAGCGCAAGCTTCACGGCGGAAGCCTTGCCATCGACCAGGCTGACGCTCTTTGCGCCTATGTTCGTCTTGCCATTCCAAACCTTCACGGTAACGTCATGCTTGCCCGTTCCAGTCAATGACAGTGTATAGCCGGACTTGCCAGCCTTCGTCGCCGTTACCTTTACGTCAGGCGAGTCCATAGGAGCTGTAAAGGCTGCCACTGCTCCCATGAAGCGGTTTGTGGTGCCTATCCATATTTCTTTGGACGTGGCATAATTTGAGCCATGCCAGTAAGGCGCATCGTTGCTGAAGCTGTCCATGCCCACAGGCAGCCCGCCAACATAGTTGCGAGTGCAATAGGCAAAGAGGCTCTGATAGTTATATCCAACGCCAAACATCAGGCTTTGTCCAAACGGGTTGCGGCCCAATGTCCATTCCAGTTGCTCCTTGGCAAGTTGCAAGCCGTCGGTGTCGTTCAAGAGTTGCGCAGCCTCAGCCATAGCCCACGTAGAGGCAAGATTGCAGCAAGTGCCTCCGTGGAACAAGTCGCCGTCCCATATTGGGAAAGTCCTCAGCGCATAATTATCATTGAGCTTAGTACCATCATTATACTGTATCAGTGAGAATTGGCGAGAGCGAGCGTTCCTTTGCCTTTCAATATCAGCCTTCCTGAACACGCCGTTGGGAAGAACGTCGAAAGGCGCGGCAACCTTACTGCCTTCTTTCAGGTAGCACTGGCTGTACAAAGCCGCAGAGGCTATCCAGTCCATATAGTCGGGAGCATCCGAGAAGGCATCGCATAGCTCGTGCAGAGCCACCATGGGAGCCTCTGAGTAAGAGCCGTGGTTGTTGTGCACAAGGTTTCTCCTATCAGTGTCTGTATAGAAATAGCCTGTAATTGGAATACCCTCTACGAAAGTCTGTTCCTGGCACATAGTCAGCAGCCTGCCAAAACTATATGCCGCCTCACGGTATTTCTCATCTCCCGTTAGTTTCCAAAGCTCAACGGCAGCAACGGCTCCGTAAGAAGCTTCGAGATATGAGGATTTTTGCCAATTGCTTGTTTTGTAGGCTTGTTCCCAATTATCTTTCGCTACGGCATCTATTGCCTGCCTTTCCCCTTCAGACAGGTTTTTAAGCGTCATTTCAGCCTTTGCCAAAACAGCCGCGCCAAGGAAGTTCTGCCAAGGCACGTTAGTGGTCTTTATCACCACGTCGTCCCAAGTGCCAAGCTTGTTGTCAGAGAAGATGCGCTGCCTGCCCCATCCCATGTGGTATCCGTCCTTGAAATGGTTTTTCACAAGCCACTTCGTTCCCCACAGGGCTTCATCGTTGAGGCGGTCGGCAAGTGTTTGCTTACCTGTCTTTCCGTCCACGTTCTGCATGTTCTTGAGCAAGGTCCAAGTGCCGATAGCCGTGCGGAAATAACCTTGAGACATGTCACCTGCATCATGCCAGCCACCGTTGATGACTTTTTTCTCGTCACCATAGAAAGCCTGCCAGTCCTGATGGCAATTGTCGTGAATACCCGGAACGGGATAGCCGCAACGCTGGCAGAAATAGAAGTTCAAGCCTGCGAAAAGCGGTTCAAGCCATACGTCGTCATCTATGCGGAAAGGCTTCGACTCCTGGCCGTCGTAGCTCAGCATATAGCTTCCTGGTTTGCGGAAGGCAGAGAAATCGAGGATTGAGAACGAGTCTCCCTTCGTATTTTGCGTTACTGTAGCAGTGCCTGTATAAGCTACATTCCCTTTATCGTCTACAAGCTTGAAATCTTTTGCGCTTGACGCAGCAGCAATCACGGTTTTGGTGTCAGACGGACGATAGCCGACATGAGAGAAGGCAAACTGCCCCTTTGGCACAGCCCAGCCTTGATAATTGTCTGAATCGACCTGTTGAACCTCAATGCGGTCAAAGTCATATACCTCAAATTCGTCGCAGCCAGGCTCATAACCTACAAGCGTCTGGAAGAAATTCAACTTCTTCACTTTGTTGCGGGCAAGGTTGGTAAACTCCCAAAGCACCTGATGCCACTCGCCTCCTTCCAAGTCCTGCACCACCATCTCGTGCCTTGGCTGCAAGGTCTCGCTATAATCGGTGCCCTCGTTTACTATTTCTATTGCGAAGTGATGGCTCTTGTTGCGGTTAGGATGGATATACACCCACACGCTCACACGGTTGTATTGTGTCCAGTCCTGCGGCTGGTCAAAGGTTATGCCCCAGCGGTTGAAGCCACCCTGCTGGCCTCCAAAGGAATTCCATTGCGAACGCTCCGACGGCGAATTGATATGCACGGAGTCACGCATAGATGTAACATATCGCAGACTACGCTTGCCATCGTATGCGTTGTCTGAAACAATAGAAAGCTTACCAATGCCCTCGGCAACAGTCCATTTGTAGTCGTCAGTCTCAAAGTTCGTGATGAGCTTAGACTTCTTTACTGTTTTTGCCGCCCACTTGGCATTGAGCGAATTTTCTGAAAAAGGTTTCAATGGAAAAGGCTGGGTGAAATTGTTTGCCCCATACTGTGCCTGCGCAAAAGCATTTCCCACTGCGCCTGCTGCTATCATGAGTAGCAGCGAAGGTAGTTTTTTAAACATTGTAGAAAGTATATAGTTTTACATTTATTTTCCTGTCAACTGCTCAATATACCGCGAACGAGCCTTGCCAATGAGTTCGCCGAGATGGTCTTTTCTCAAGGAATATCTTATGATGACCCTTGCAGCAACGACGGCAAGAGCCCAAAGGAAAACATAGGCCATGATAGCGCAAAAGAAGCGGAAACGCCAAAGATAGAAGCCGGACATGAAGGCAAGCAAGGATGCTACGAGCACCACGTATGCCCGGCCCACACACCTCCCCACGTGCCTTTGTTCTTCCAAGGCTGCCTGATAGTCGGCATCATGTGCCAACACACAGCCGGCATGTTTCCTCCATTCCTTTTCCGCTTCCTCATGCGTCATTGCCTATTGTGAATCTCATAATGCAAATACTCATGCGTCACGCCGCGCTATAGTCTCGCTCATCCTGCGCTTCCATTCGCGCCGGCGTGCTTCCTGCCTTTGCTTGTTGCGACGTATGTCGTGGATGTACTTAGCTCCAGCCCACACAAGAATAACCATCAGCAGTGCAAACACTGCTATCAATATATAGATATTGTTCATAATCAAAAGAAAACAGCAAGACCCTACACGCCTCTCCGAAAAGAAGGATGTGAGTATGTTATAGAGCATACCCTTCAACCTGCGAAGTCCCTCCCCCATGCGGCCATGCTCTTTACAGTAATCTACATCCGCCCCCGGGAAAACTTGGATGGGCTTCGCGACTTAAGTTCCTCACCCCAAATACTGTTTCAATATTTTAGCCGCGGGGCTGTGTTTAATTTTCCGTATCGACTTTTCCCTCACTTGACGAATGCGCTCACGTGTCATACCCATCTCGCTGGCAATCTCTTCAAGACTTTTCTCCACGCACCCTATGCCGAACGACTCTTTCACGATGCGCTGCTCACGGTCGTTTAGCACCTCCTTGAGCAAATCCTCTATGTACATGTTCATAGACTCCCTGTCAACGGTGTTGTCAGACTGAAAGCTATTGTCGTCGCTTGAAAGGGTGTCGCCAATGGTGTTGTCGGTGTCGTCTTGTCCAAGAGGAGCATCGATGCTCGTAGCACGACTGTCGGCATCCCGCGCCGCTTCGATAGCTTCTTCTTCAATGCCTGTAATGACCGAAAGCTCATGTATAGACGGTATACGGCCGTTTGCCTGCACAAAGTCATCGATGGCACGGTTTATTTTCAACGCCACGCCCATCTGGTTGAGCGGCACGCGTATGATGCGGCTCTTTACGGCAAGAGCCTCCATGATGCTTTGGCGTATCCACCACACTGCATAAGAGATGAATTTGAAGCCACGCGTTTCATCAAACCTTTCCGCAGCCTTCACAAGTCCCATGTTGCCCTCGTTTATAAGATCGGTGAGCGATATGCCTTGATGTTGGTATTGTTTCGCTACGGAAACCACGAAGCGCAAGTTGGAACGCACGAGCCTGTCACGTGCCCTTTCTCCTTCCTTACCACCCATATGTACTTTCGCTGCCAAAGCAGCCTCCTCCTCGGGAGTGAGCATGGGTTCTCGTGCTATCTCTGTAAGGTAACGGTCAAGCGATTCGTTGTTGCGACTTGTAATGGCCTTTGTTATCTTCAGCTGTCTCATCTCTTGGGTATTTGTCAGTAGAGGTTTATTAAGATTTTACAAAAATACAACCTTTCCATGAGAAAACAAAGAAAATGAAAGAAAATCTTCAAAATTAGATAAAAAAAAGAGAAGAAAGAAACCTTTTATTCCAATTTAGCATTTCATCTCCTATTGTCTGCCCATCTCACCCAAATTGCTATCCTTGAAGCCGAGGAAATAGAGCACACCGTCGAGCCCCATCGTGTTGATGCTCTGCCGTGCGTTAGCCACTACTCTCGGCTTAGCGTGGAAGGCGATGCCCAGTCCTGCCTCCGAAAGCATGGGCAGGTCGTTGGCTCCATCGCCCACGGCGATGGTCTGCGCCAGGTTCACACGCTCCACCTGCGCTATAAGCTTGAGCAACTCTGCCTTACGCTTGCCGTCAACGATTTCTCCCACGTAGCGGCCGGTCAGTTTCCCGTCGTCACCCACCTCCAGCTCGTTGGCATACACATAATCGAAGCCGAACTTCTGACGCAGGTATTCGCCGAAATAGGTGAAGCCACCGCTGAGTATGGCTATCTTGTAGCCACACGTCTTGAGCACCTTCATAAGCCTCGGCACGCCCTCGGTTATCGGCAGGCTCTCGGCGATGTCGTGCATCACGCTCACGTCCAGTCCCTTCAGCAGCTTCACGCGCTCGGTGAAACTCTCCTTGAAGTCGATTTCGCCCCTCATGGCGCGTGCCGTAATAGCCTTCACCTGCTCGCCTACGCCTGCTCGCTCTGCCATCTCGTCTATGCACTCGGTCTGTATGAGCGTAGAGTCCATGTCGAAACAGATGAGCCTGCGCATCCTGCGGAACATATCATCCTTCTGGAAAGAGAAGTCGATGTCCTCCATCTGAGCCATCCTCATCAGTTCGCCCTGCATTGCCTGCCTGTCGTGCGGCGTACCACGCAACGAGAACTCTATGCACGCACGGCGGTTGCGCTCGGGGTGCTTTATGCTCATGCGCCCTGTAAGACGAATTATGGAGTCTATGTTGAGCCCCTGCGCCGCAACCACTTTAGCCGCGCCCTCTATGTTGTGAGCCGAGAGCGACCGGCCTATGATGGTAAGTATGTAGCGGTTTTTGCCCTGCTGTTCCACCCACTGCTCGTAGTCGTCGTCATTCACGGGCTGGAAGGCTATGTTCACGCCAATGGCGGTAGCCTTGAAAAGGAGTTCCTTCATGACCTGCCCCGAGCTGATGCTGTCGGTTCGGATAAGGATGCCGAGACAAAGCGTAGAGTGGATGTCTGCTTGTCCGATGTCGAGAATCTCGGCATCGTAGCGCGACAATATTTCCATGACCGATGCCGTGAGCCCCGGATGGTCCTGCCCGGTTATGCTTACAAGTATCTGCTCTTTCATCAATAAGCCTTTGAACATTCCCAACCAGTAATGGCAGCCACCTGCGGTATGAGCGTCATGGCAATCTTGCGGTGCCCGCGCCAGTTAGGGTGTCCGTCAGCTCCCATGTCGGTATTAAAATCCACTATGTCGGGCATTGGCTGCGTCACGCGCACGCCCCTCATGCCTGCCACACGACCCTTCAGCTCCTGCAAGGCGGCAAGTAGGAAGATATTGGCAGAATGCGGTGTCACGCAAAGGATTGGCACATTATTATAATGTGAACGCACGTTGGCAATAAACTTTACGTAGCCATTGACGTATTGAGACGGGCCTCCCTCTACCGAAAAATCGTTGGTGCCAAGGTTTATAATCACAAGATCGGGGGTGTAAGCCTTGAAGTCGTAACTCACGTTGTCGTGGTCGTCAAACAGCAGGCCGTAGCGCACGCTCATGGTAGGCCGCTTGTTCCCGTTAAAGTTGCGTGTCACGCCCATTCCCGAGTGAGCCACAAGGCAGTAGTCGGCATCGAAGTAATTAGCCACGAGGCAAGCGTATGCCTTGTCGCAATTCTCAGTACTAAGCTTGAAGTGCTCGCTGCTGGTAGGCGAATCCGAGCCATAGCCGCAAGTGTACGAGTCCCCTATGACCTCTATCATGCGCTGCCGCGGCGCCACCGCCTTGAAGCCTCCCTTCGACGTGAGCGAATAGAGACGCACCAGCCCGTACTCGCCTTCGGTGCACTTTTGCAGCATAAGCCTGTGTGTGCCCTTAGTGAGGCCGTCGGCAAGCAGCACGTCATGCGGTTCATTACCCTTTATTTGTATCTTCTGCTTCAGCACGCCGTCGATGAATACATTATGCCAGCTCTCGCCTTCATCAGAGACGCGGATGGAGACCGACGTACCCGTGAAGTCGGTTTGCAGATACGTGCCTACCCAGTCGTAGCGCACGCTGCCGTCGTCCATGCGCTGCACGCGCCCCGTAAAGCTCACCGACGGGTCAGTGGCCTTCACCGTGCCGGCAAGTGCCGACATCACAAAAAGCGAGAGCAATGCCAAAGTCATTATTTTCTTCATAGCTTACAAAAATGTTTTTATGTGTGCAATGGTTTTCCTTTATTTACTGCAAAGGTAGCAAAAAACAAAAAAAACAAGAAGGCTAAAGTATAAAATGTTTGCTTGTATAGGATTATTTCCGTAAATTTGCACATATTTTTAATAACAAACCACATAAACGCGAAAAACAATCATGAAGAAAATCGCCGCCTTTCTGTCGCTCGTCGCCTTTTCGACAATGCCACTCAACGCGCAAACCGCAAGACAGGAAATCAAGGCAAAAGTGACCCTTGCCACCAACAATTACCAAGACTATCCCGTGCCAACGAAAAAGCTCACGGCAGCCCCACGCGGCTACGAGCCGTACTACATCAGCCATTACGGCCGCCACGGCTCACGATGGCTCATAGGTAAAGGAGCCTTCGACAATCCCTACCGCACGCTAAACACAGCCGACTCGCTGGGCAAGCTCACCGAGAGAGGCAAGTACGTGCTAAAGGTGGTGAAGGCAATGCGCGACGAAGGGCGCAGCCGCGACGGCGAACTCACGCCACTCGGCGCACAGCAGCACCGAGGCATAGCCAAACGCATGATGGAGCGCTTCCCGCAGGTGTTCGCCGGCAAGACGCATGTAGACGCAAAGTCAACAGTAGTCATACGCTGCATTCTCTCTATGGAGAACGAGATGCTTCAGCTCGTTGCAATGAACCCACAGATTGACGTCACCCACGATGCGAGCTATCACGACATGTACTACATGAACGATGAAAACTGCATCTTCTCAAGGATGGCAAGGACAAAGGGAGCTGCCGACAGCCTGCGCGCGTTCAACGCACGCCACAACGACTTCTCGCACCTCATGACTGTGCTTTTCAACGACCCCGAATACGCCAAGGGCATAAAGCAAAGCTCGCTCGCCTCACAAGTGTTCGACATAGCAAAGGATCTCACAAACACCGAGCTCCGCCACCAGTACGAGAACTATTGGGACATATTCACCGAACAGGAGATATACGACCTGTGGCTAAAGAGCAACGCCTACTTCTACAGCTATTTCGGCCCCAACAAGCATAACAACGGCGCAGGCATGTACACACAGCTGAACCTCGTGCAGAACATCATAGAGACAGCCGACACATGCCTCATCCTCAGCCACCCAGGTGCCACCATGCGCTTCGGCCACGAAATAGACGTGCTGCCGCTGGCGTGCCTGCTCAACCTCAACGGATACGGCAACCAGCGAACCAGCCTCGACCGCCTCGACTATGAGGACTGGAACGCCTATAACATCTTCCCGATGGCGTGCAACGTGCAGTTCATTTTCTACAAGCCCGTGAAAAGCTCCAAGAACGACGACATACTCGTGAAGGTGCTGCTCAACGAAAACGAAGCAACACTGCCCGTAAAGACCGACCGTGCGCCCTATTACCACTGGAAAGACGTGCGCGCCTACCTGAGCGGACTGCTACAACACAAGATTCAGTAAAACAATGAGAAAAAACAGCTCAACCATTGCTGCCGCCCTGCTCATAGCCGTGGCGGCAGCTTGCGTTCCAGTACAGCGCAAGCCAACCCAAGCATCTACCACAACACAAAGCCAAGCCGCTATGCCCGAAACGGAACGGGGCAACGACAGGCATGGCGACGGCAACAGGCTTGACAACGACGAAAGTCTCAACGGCGACGGCTGGTGGCCCGTAACGCCAAAGGGCACACCATCGCAAACACTCATCAACGACTCCTACGCCGTAAGCTTCAACAGCGAGACCCTGCTGCCCAACTGGGTGGCGTGGAGGCTGACGGCAAGCCACGCTGACGGCAAGGCAAAGAGAAAAGACGCGGCATTCAC
Source organism: uncultured Prevotella sp. (assembly GCA_964511295.1). Lineage (GTDB taxonomy): Bacteria > Bacteroidota > Bacteroidia > Bacteroidales > Bacteroidaceae > Prevotella. The sequence continues at coordinate 62,054 of CAZEEP010000005.1, read as the reverse complement.
GCCCGACGAACGCATAGACGAAACCCACCGTGTGACCACCTACGACTACATGCGCTCGGGCTACGACAGAGGCCACATGTGCCCGGCTGGAGACAACAAGTGGAGCGAGAAAGCCATGCGCCAATGCTTCCTCATGACCAACATCTGCCCGCAGAGCCACGGGCTTAACACGGGCGACTGGAACGAGATGGAGAACCAGTGCCGCCGATGGGCGAGGCAATACGGCGAGATATACATAGCCTGCGGCCCCGTGCTGTTCAAGGGCAAGCACAAGCGCATAGGCAAGGCACACCGCGTGACCGTGCCCGAAGCCTTCTTCAAGGTCGTGCTCTGCATGAAGGGCAAGCCCAAGGCTATAGGCTTCATCTACCGCAACGAGGCAGGTGACCGCCCAAAGAGCCACTACGTGAACACCGTAGACCAAGTGGAGCGCATCACCGGTCTCGACTTCTTCTCCTCCCTGCCAGATGACATCGAACGCGAAGTGGAAGCCAGCGCCAGCCTCGACGAATGGTGAACGGCAGCGGAAAACAGCAAGGAAGATATGGGATTTTATTGGCGAAACTACAATCCAACGAATGCATCAATAGCATTTATATTTAGCCTGAAAATTCTTTACTTTACCTCATTCATGAGCAGCGTATTTGAAAACAAAGAGCACCTTGGCCGCAAATACACGATTCTCAGCCACAATTACAACCCTCTGGCTATCAGAAGATTGTAAAACAATTACAAAAAATCCCTGTTTTTCTCCATCGTCTTTACGGCGCAAAGGTCTCACCTTTATGCCGTAAAGATACCTTTTCTACGCCGCAATCAGCATGCGTTTACGCCGTAAATGCCACGCCTTTACGCCGCAAAGATGGTTCAACCATTACCTCGTACTATCACCAAGAGGTCAAACTCCGTCAATTGTTAAACGTTTTAACTTCTCCTTGCCCTGTTTCAGAGACCCCTGTTTTTTGTCAGTTTTATTTACAATTGCATTTACCCGAGAACATTCCTGAAACATGAGGCATAATAAATGGGCGATACTTAACCGCTATTAATGGGGCTGGTGGGCAGAAACATAAAATTTGCTTATATTTATATGAAAATGATTTTTATTTTATAACTTTGCAATAGTTTAAAGTTGGTAATAAATATAGGTTTAATTTAATGCTTAAGACTGCATAGGAACCATAAGATAAAGGATAAATTATGAGGGCAATTTCTCTATTTTCAGGCGCAATGGGGCTAGATTTGGGCGTGGAAAAAGCAGGCGTTGACATTCGTCTTTGTGTAGAGATGAATAAAAATGCAGTTAATACTATAAGGAGAAATACAGATATACCTGTAATAGACAAAGATATTAATATGGTTTCTACAGAAGCCATGTTAGAAGCTGCAAATCTTAAAGCTGAAGATGTAGACTTAGTTGTTGGTGGCCCTCCATGTCAAGCATTTAGTACTGCCGGCGCACGTAGGGGGCTTGATGATTTCCGTGGAAATGTTATAATACAATATCTTAGGGTGATTTCTGATATCAAACCAAAATACTTTATATTAGAAAATGTGCGTGGCCTACTGTCTGCCAAGCTAAATAAAGTGCCCAAAGAATACGGAGAGTATGAGGATATTAAGGAAATAAAAGGAAGCGTTTTGCATTTCCTTAAACAAGAATTCAAAAAACTTGGATATACCATAAGTTATGCACTTTTCAATGCAGCAAATTATGGTGTTCCACAGGTTCGCGAAAGAATGGTTATATTTGGTAATAAAGGAGACAAAAGAATTCCTTTGCCACAACCAACATATAGCCAAGATGGTAAATATGGTACAAAGAGATGGGTAACATTTGGTGATGTTGCGAAAGATTTAATAGCCGCAAATACTAATGATTACATACCTTTAAGGGATAAAACAAGTGAGGTAATAAAGTTAGTGCCGGAAGGAGGAAACTGGACATCATTATCTTCAGAAGTAGCACGAGAGGCAATGGGGAAAGCTTATGACCTGCCTGGAGGCAGGACTGGCTTTTTGCGTAGGCTATCATTTGGGAAGCCTTCTCCAACTTTAGTAACGAGTCCTAACATGCCTGCAACTTTGTTATGTCATCCTACAGAGTTAAGGCCTTTAAGTATAAAGGAATATGCAAGAATCCAACAATTCCCGGACAACTGGTTTTTTGATGGAGAATTGGATGACATATATAAACAAATAGGAAATGCAGTTCCCGTAGGCTTGGGATTTATGGCAGCTTCTCAAATTCTGAAATTTGATAAAGGAGAATTGTCTGGTAACGAAGATCAGTTAAATCAAATTGCTTATTCACGGTATAAGGGAACAACAGATTTCGAATTCCCTGCTTTATTCAAAAAAAATAAGCAAAAGTATTTAAAAGAGAAGAAAAAGAAAGAAACACAAGAGTCAAGAACATCTGAAAAAAAATTAACTATAAACTTTAATTATGGCTGCAACAGTTAATGCTTATGTAGTTAAAGGGGCTGCTTAGCCTATGATGGAAAAGTACCAGCTGGCTTTAAAACAAAGTTAAATGTTATTGGATGTCAATACCATTCTTTGGAAACTTTTAAAAATGCCTCCATATCAGAATTGAATGGGTTAAAGACAAAAGATGGCTATCCATCTATAAAGGCATTGAGTCCTAAAGAGGAAGAAGCAATAAAGAAGCTTCAAAAAGAAATTGATACTTCAAAATCCATTCAAGAGAATTTTGTAAAAGTCCTCACAAAAGGATTCATTGCGAAACAATTAGCATTGATAGATAAGATTGAAGTCAAAGATTTCAATGCTAATCCAATTCTATGCCATGTATTAAAGTTAAATACCGCCGAGGATTTTATAAGGTATAATGCTTACCAAGCAATATCCAGAAGTATAGTAACTTCAATGGGCTTTTTAGTTCAGGATCTTCTACTCTATTCCAATGAGTGTGTTTTCGATGGGAAGAACTATGAAGAAGGTGAGAGAACCAAGTTTGATCTTGTTATTGATAAACTTGGTGAAGTTAAATCTTTCTTAGAGATAAAGAGTGGATTCAATGATATGGATGCAGCTCAAATAAAGCATTATGATGCCGAAATCAAGAAAGTAGAACAAGAGCATAATAAAGGTTTTATAGGTATAACCTATGGCAAGAAAGATTCTAAAACTGTAACCGCAGGTCTCTTGGAAACTTATATTGATAACTGGCGTGATAAGACCTTGGTTGGCAAAGAACTATGGGATTATGTTTCAGGGATGGGTTCCTATCACAAGAAACTGATAAAGACTATAGATGAAACTTCAAATATTATTTTGAACCATCTGAGTATTGTACAGAAAATTGAAGAAAGGATAACCCTTCTAAAGAATGATTTTGATGTCAAATATCCAAACATAGAGGATTATTACGATTCGCTATGGTAAATTATAAATAAGGAGTGCTTCGTAAATCAAGCATTCCCCCACACAAACGGAGCATATTCCTCTGCCTGCGCAATGAGTACAGTAAAATAAGTTCGATGAATTTAAAATAAAGCAAACTATGTGCATGTGCTGTACGTTGCACATTTATATGTCGAATATTGCTATTTCCATAAAAATGAAAAAGGGAAGCCCCGTCAAGGACTCCCTTTGCCGACTGATGCGGAAGGTGAGGGATTCAAACCCCCGATACCACGTAATGGGTATACCAGATTTCGAGTCTAGCGCATTCGATCACTCTGCCAACCTTCCAAAACTGACTGCAAAGTTAATGAAAACAAACGTAAAGACAAGCAATGACTGCATGAAATTAAAATTGATTAACAATAAAAAGGCGAGCCGATAATTTTTCCGCCACGAAGGGCGGCAAGTTGGGCTTTTCTTAGTAACTTTGCATTCATTATGGATTTGAACCTTCTTACAACCGACGAGGCACAGCTGCTGGAAAGCAGCGTCAAGGGTGCCAGCCACATAGTGCTGACGGGGCACTCCCATCCAGACGGCGATGCCCTCGGCTCCTGCCTCGCATGGGCGGCATACCTGCACGAGCGTTACGGCAAGGAACCAGCCATCATAGTGCCTAACGCCTTTCCCGACTTCCTGCACTGGCTGCCTTGCAGCGACCGCATTGTGCGCTTCGACAAGCATGCCGACGAGGTGAAGGCAATGCTGAAGGACTGCGATTTGCTTTTCTGCCTGGACTACAACCAGATGTCACGCACGGACGAGCTGGAGGCAGAGCTGGAGCAGTGTAAGGCTGACCGCATAGTCTTCGACCATCACCTCGGCCTTGACATCAACTGCAAGCTGAAGGTCTCGTTTCCGGAGCTCAGCTCTACGTCGGAGATAGTGTTCCGCGTTGTCTGGCAGCTGGGCGGATTCGAGAATCTCTCAAGGCTCTTTGCCACGCCTGCCTACTGCGGCATGATGACTGACACGGGCGGATTCACCTACAACTCCACGCGGCCGGAGATATACTTCATCATCTGCCAGTTGCTCACAAAGGGCATCGACAAGGATAAGATATACCGCAATGTCTACAACAACTACTCGCCGTGGGCGATACGCCTGCGAGGATACCTGATGTCGCAGAAGCTCAACGTCTTCAACGACTTGCACGCCAGCTACTACACGCTGACGCGAAAGGAGATGAAGGACTACCACTTTGTGCGCGGCGACGCCGAGGGGCTCGTGAACGAGCCCCTGAGGATAAAGGGGCTGAAGTGTAGCATATCCATGAGAGAGGACGACCGCGTGAACAACCGCATCTGGGTGAGCCTGCGCTCGGTGGACAACTTCTCGGTGGAGGACATGGCGAAGCGGTTCTTCAACGGCGGAGGGCACTTCAACGCAAGCGGCGGAAGGCTCGATTGCTCCATTGAAGAGGCGGAAAAAATAGCACGCGAGGCAATAAAATTCTACGCCGACAAGCTCAGATGAGGATTTTTTGCGTATCTTTGCACATACTTTTAATATTATAAGCCAAGTAACATGAACAGAACAGAATTAATAGCACAGGTGGCACAGCGTGCCGAAATTACCAAGGCTGACGCGGCTAAATATGTAAACGCAGTGTTCGGCGTGATTGCCGACAACCTCGTGAAGGGCGACAGGGAGCTTGCGTTGCCCGACTTCGGCAGATTCTTCGTGAAGCAGGTGCCGGAACGCCAGGGCATGAATCCGCAGACAAAGGAGAAGATAACCATCGAGGCACACGAGAAGATTGTCTTCAAGCCCTCTGACAACATGGATCTCTATTCGAGGAAACACTGCTAAGCAGGCAGAATAAAAAAGTCAGCTGTCATCCCGTATTGTTCATTTGAAATTTAACGAAACACACAAAAACCCTTAAAACAAGTAGGGCTATATCTCATTTTCCAACCTTTTTCTTATTTAAACAGGGTGAGGCTTCATACCTTACCCTGCTTTTTTTATAATGCAGTCATCGGCAACACACCATACATAGAACATCTACATTTATCAAATACAGCCAACCATGAAAAAATAAAAGGACAAAATGTTCTGAATGTCGAAGATTTTTATTTATTTTGCAATCTATACATTCACATGAGCACGTTGCATGAAGAAAATAGCTAAGTGGGCAGGTATCGCGGTCGGTTATCTGGTCACACTCTTGATATTATTGTTTCTATTGTTCTACTTTCCTCCCTTCCAGAACTGGGCGGTAAAGAAGGCTGCTGCCATAGCGTCAGAGAAGACTGGCATGGAGATAAGCGTAGGGCATGTGTGTCTCGCCTTTCCGCTCGACCTTGCGCTGGAAGAAGTAAAGGTTTTGGAACCCAACGATTCGCTAAAGGGGCGCATTGACACCGTGGCTCACGTGGGGCGCGCTGTTGCCGACGTGCAGCTGTTGCCGCTTTTGAAAAGCCAGATGATGGTGGACGAGCTGTCATTGCAACGGATGAAAGTGAACACCACCCACTTCATAAGCAACGTGCGCATAAGCGGCAACGTGGGCAACCTGAAGCTCAAGGCGCACGGCATTGACCTCAGCAAGGAGCACGTGCACGTAAACAACGCACTGCTCGACGATGCCTCACTACTCGTGGAGCTTGCCGACACGGCAAAGCCGGACACTACGCCAAGCCAGAACTTTTGGAAAATAAACCTCGACAACCTTAAGATAAAGAACGTCGCTTTCGCCCTACGCACGCCAGGCGACAGCATGAGCGTAGGACTGATGATGAACATCGGCAAAGCGCAAGGCGTTTACCTTGACCTGTACAAGAGCCTCTACTCGGTAAGCAGCATCGACTGGACTGGCGGATGGCTCAACTTCGACCAGACGTTCCAGCCTAAGAGCCAAGGCTTCGATCCCAACCACATAGCCTTATCGAACCTTTCCTTGCGAGCCGACTCGTTTTATTTCTGCTCGCCAAAACTTTACGTCAGCCTGCGCAACGGCTCGTTCAGGGAGAAATGCGGACTGACGGTGAGCAGTCTCGTTGGGCCTTTCTCTATGGACAGCACGCAAATAGCTTTGCCTTCCTTGCGCCTATACACACCGACAAGCAACCTCGCCGTCGGCTTCACGATGGACATGAACGCCTTTGCCGACAGCGCGCCGGGCAGCCTCAACGCTACCATACGCGGCACAATAGGACGGCAAGACCTACTTGCCATCGCATCGTCTTACATGCCAAAAGAGCTTGCTGCCAACTGGCCAAGAGTGCCGCTCGTGGTAAACGCAAAGGCAAAAGGCAACCTGCAGAAGATGCACATAAAGCAACTTTACGCCAACCTGCCAGGAGCTATGAAGGTGAATGCCGACGGCTTCCTTAGCAACATAACTGACATAAAGCACTTGAAAGCCGGTATCAACATAGACGCGCACACGGGCAACCTCGGCTTCATAACCGCCATGCTGCCTAAAAACGTAACCCAAACGGTGAACATCCCGCAAGGCATTGGCTTCAAAGGCAACGTGAACATAGACGGCGACCGCTATGCCTCACGCTTCACGGCAACCCAAGGCGGCGGTTCGCTGCAAGGCTCGGTAAGCCTTGACGCAGCTCGTATGGCTTACAATGCAAACCTCACGGCTCGCCGATTGCCAATAGCCAACTTCATAAAGCACCAGCCGATACGCCCGTTCACAGGTGCCATCAACGCCCACGGCGCAGGAACCGACTTCATGTCGCCACGCACCTCGGTGAACGCTGTGGCAGAAATCAAAGGCTTCCAATATGACCGCTACAACCTCGACAACATAAAGCTCACGGCGCAGGCACGCAACGGCCACATCATAGTCAATGCCGACAGCCACAACCGTCTTTTCCGTGGACTGCTGGGCATAGACGCCCTTGCCCGTGGCAAGATGATGCACGCCACGCTGAGCTGTGACCTCGCCCATGCCGACCTGCAAGGGCTGGGCTTTGTGAGCGACCCGCTCACGGTGTCGGTTTGCGGAACCGTGGATGTAGCCACCGACCTTAATAAATATTACAAAGCCCAAGGCCTGTTGTCTGACATAACGATAAGCGAGGGCACAAAGCACTACCGCCCCAACGACGTAGTGCTCGACATACTGACCACAAGAGACACCACCCATGCCGTGGTTGACTGCAACGACTTTCACCTTAACCTCAACGCCCACGGCGGCTACGAGACTCTCATAAACCGCTTCACCGCTCTTGCCAATGAGGCGCAAAAGCAGATAAAGAGCCGCAACATCGACCAGGAGCGGTTGCGCGGCAACATGCCAACAATGCAGCTATACATGACCACAGGCAACGACAATTTCATAGCCCGCGGTCTTCACCACTACGGACTTGACTTCAACAACGTGATGCTCGACTTCTCGTCATCACCAATCAAGGGTGTCAACGGCAACGCCTTAGCCGAAGGCATCGTTGCCGACAGCATCTGCATAGACACCGTGAGGCTCAACGTGTCGTCGGCTCAGAAAGACATGACCTACAGCCTCGAAGTACACAATGGCGCAAAGAACCCACAAGTGTCTTTCCATGCCTTCGTAGACGGAGCCGTCACGGAGCATGGCACGTGGATAAAGCCCCGTGTATACGATGCGCAAAACCGTCTTGGCGCAAGCCTCGGGCTCATGGCTTCGATGCACGAGATCGGCGTGAGCCTGCACATATTCGGCGACAAGCCCATCTTGGGCTACAAGGAATTTGCCGTCAACGACAGTAACTACATCTACCTTGGCGACGACAGGCGCGTGAGGGCTGACATGAAGCTGCGCGCCGACGACGGCATGGGTATCCAGATATACAGCAACGACGACGATACCGAAGCCTTGCAGGACGTGACCCTGAACCTACACCAGCTGAACATAGGACAAATACTTTCCGTGCTGCCTTATGCGCCAAAAATGACAGGCATCATGGACGGCGACTTCCACGCCATACAGACAACCGAACAGCTGTCGGTGTCGTCATCGGTGAACGTAGAAAAGCTTACTTATGAAGACTCGCCCATCGGCAACGTAGGCACCGAGTTCACATACATGCCGAAAACCGACGGAAGCCACTACGTGGACGGCATCATCACCAAGGATGGCGACGAGATAAGCACACTTACCGGCACTTACTATTCGGCAGGCAAGGGCGTGCTCGACGCGACGATGGCACTCAACCGCATGCCAATGGACTTCATCAACGGATTCATCCCCGACAAGTTCATCGGCTTCAAAGGCTACGCCGAAGGCAATGTTGCCCTGAAGGGACAGCCGTCGAAGCCTGACATAAACGGCGAGCTCTACCTCGACTCCTGCTACATGTTCAGCGAGCCTTACGGAGTGCAGGTGCGCTTTGCCAACGACCCCGTGACCATAAAGGACAGCCGCATAGAGTTTGAGAACTTTGAGATTTTTGCCAACAACGACTCGCCTCTTAACATACAAGGCTACGTAGATTTCCACGACCTCTCGGCTATGGCGGTCAACATGCGCATGAGGGCTGACAACTACATGCTCATAAACGCCAAGGAGACGGCGAGGTCGGAGGCTTTCGGAAAGGCTTACATCAATTTCTACGGCACGGCAAGCGGACTGCTTGACAACCTTCAGTTGCGCGGACGCGTAGACGTACTCGGCACTACCGACCTTAAATATAACCTTAAGGACTCGCCTCTTACGACCGACAACCAGCTGCAAGGGCTTGTGGACTTCGTGAACTTCAGCGACACCACAACAGACGTTGTGAACCGTCCGCCAGTCACCGGTCTCGACATGGATCTGAGCCTTAGCATAGACGAGGGGGCGCACGTGGAGGCTTACCTCAATGCCGCCAAGACCAACTACATTGACGTGGTGGGCGGTGGCAACATGCGCATGCAATACAACACCACCGACGGCATCATCCTGCGCGGCAGATACACCATCGGCTCAGGCGAAATGAAATATGCCCTGCCGGTGATTCCATTGAAGACATTCACCATAGCCGAGGACAGCTACATAGAGTTTACAGGCGACCCGATGAACCCCACGCTAAACCTCACGGCAACGGAGCAAACGAAATCGACAGTAGGCTCAGAGTCGGGCAACGGGCGCGTGGTGCAGTTCACGTGCGGTGTCAAGGTATCGCAGACGTTGCAAAACATGGGATTGGAGTTCACCATCGACGCTCCCGAAGACATGACCATACACAACCAGCTGCAAGCCATGACGAAGGAAGAACGGGGCAAGCAGGCAGTGACTATGCTCACCACGGGCATGTACCTCGCCGACGGCAACACGTCCGGTTTCTCCATGAACTCCGCCCTCTCAGCGTTCCTCAACAGCCAGATAAACCAGATATCGGGCAAGGCACTGCGCTCGCTTGACATAGGCTTCGGCGTAGACAATTCATTCAATGGTGCCGGCGAGCTGCATACCGACTACTCGTTCAAGTTCGCTCGCCGTTTCTGGAACAACCGACTGAAGATAAGCGTCGGCGGCAAGCTGTCATCAGGAGCCGACGCCTCCCTTGACAACGAGACGTTCTTCGACAATGTGTCGCTCGAATACCGCCTCTCTGCCGTGTCAAACAAGTACCTCAACCTTTTCTACGTCCGCGACAGCTACGACTGGCTTGAAGGCAACGTGAGCAGGTTCGGCGGCGGCTTCCTGTGGCGGCGCAAGCTGAGCTCGCTGAAAGACCTTTTCCGCTTCAGCGACACTGCCACTGCCGACACGCTGAGGAGAGACACGGTAAAGACAAAAAACGAATAAGTTTTTATCTTGAGTCTGCATAAATTACCATTGAATTATCCATGAATTTCATAAATTAATATGGATTCGAAAATATACAAAGATATTGTTTATAGGATTATTGGAGCAGCCATGAAAGTCCATTCAGTCCTGGGATGGGGTCTGCTTGAAGCTATGTATAATGAGGCATTACATTTAGAGCTACTCGACAGGAACATTGACAACGAACAGGAAAAAATGCAACATTGCTACTACAAAAAACATCTTATGGACAAATCTTACAGGATGGATATTGTTGTAGGTAACATAATAATTGAACTTAAATCTACAAAGGAGCTTATACCTGCACATAGGGCACAGCTTTTCAACTATTTGAGGCTTACAAGAAAGCCAATAGGCATTCTTCTCAATTTCGGCAATAAAAGTCTGCAAGGAGAACGTTATGCATATATTGAAGAAACTAATGAATGTGTGTTGCTTGATAAGAATATGAACATGCTTTATCCTGAATATGTTGACGGCGAAGATGTTAACTCACAATCATAAATAAATTTATGAGAAATTCATGGCAATTCATGTTAAATAAAAGCTACATCAAACAAAAGGTTTTATCGGTTTTTGTAAAAATATAAAGATGAATTTCAAGCATTATTCATTTTACACAATACTCGCGACAGTTTTTTTCTCCGCCTGCTCCTCCACCAAGAGCATTCCGGAGGACGACCAGCTGTTCACGGGCCTGACGAAGATAGAATACAACGCCCAGGAAAAAGGAGAGCACTACACGGCAACACAGGAAGAACTTAACGCCGCGCTCGCCACAGCCCCCAACGGAGCCCTCTTTGGCTCCAGCTCCGTGCGCTCGCCCTTCCCCGTGGGCCTATGGGTGTGGAACGAGTTCGCCGGCAAGCAGAGCGGCTTCGCCAAGTGGATGATAAAGACCTTCGGCTCCAACCCCGTCCTGATGTCGTGGGTGAACCCCGAGCTCAGGGCATCGGTGGCAAGCGAAGTACTCCGCGCCCACGGCTATTTCCGTGGCAACGTGGACTATGAGGTAGTGAAGCAGCGCAATCCAAAGGAAGCCAAGATAGGATATACGGTCAACATGGGCCACCTGTTCACCATCGACACGCTCCGGTACGTAGGCTTCCCGGCAGCCGCCGACAGCCTGATACGCTCCACGGCGCCTCAGGCAAAGATAAAGAGAGGCGATGCCTTCGACGTGTCAACACTTGACGCAGAGCGCACACGCATAAGCAACCTTTTCCGCAACAACGGCTACTTCTATTACCAGTCGGGCTATTCTTCCTACCTTGCCGACACCGTGAGTACGCCTGGAAAAGTGCAGATGCGCTTTCAGGAGGCAGACAACATTCCTGCCGTGGCAAAGCGCACGTGGTCTATCGGAAAGATTGAAATCGACATGCGCAAGCAATATTCAGAAGTGCTCAAGGACTCTTTCTCCCGGCGCAACATCACCATACACTACAACGGCAAGCGCACTCCTATACGCCCTGGCGTGATACTCAGCTCATTGCGCATGCGCTCTGGCGGGCTCTACAGCTACCTCGAACACCAGCAGAGCGCATCAAGGCTTGCCGCAACAAGCCTGTTCTCGCTCGTCGACTTCAACTTCACGCCACGCGACACCACCGGCGTATGCGACACCCTTGACCTGCGCATGAACCTGCTTTTCGACAAGCCATACGATTTCTACATACAAGGCAACCTCACCGGCAAGACCAACAACCGTTTCGGCCCCGGCATCACCGTCGGCCTAACCAAGCGTAACGCTTTTCATGGTGGAGAGCTTTTGGACATCAACCTAAAGGGCAGCTACGAATGGCAGACGGGCCACAAGGCAGAGAGCACAAGCTCACGACTGAACAGCTACGAGTATGGCATCGACGCATCGGTACAGTTCCCAAGGCTAATAATGCCGTTCGCGAACAAATTCCGCCGCCGTATATGGCAGAAGGCAATGCGCACGCATTATTTCCCATCGGCAACGACAACGCTCAAGTTCTCCAGCGACATCATACGCCGCTCCACCTATTTCACCCGTCACATTGTCTCAGGCGAATGGACCTACGACTTGCAGACATCACCCACGAGCAAGCACCAGTTCAGCCCAATAGTGTTCTCCTACGAGTACATGCGACGATCATCAGAGGGCTTCGACTCGGTATTGCAGGCAAACCCATACCTCTACTACACCATGCGCGACCAGTTCATACCCAAGATGCAGTATGTATACACCTACACCAGCCCAACGTCGGCGCGCAATCCGCTATGGTGGCAGACTACAGTCAGCGAGTCAGGCAACATCCTCTCGCTCGGCTACATGGTAGCAGGAAAGAAGTGGGGCAAGAACAGCAAGGAGATGTTCAACAACCCATACGCCCAGTTCTTCAAGATTGAGACCGAACTTGTGAAGACATGGCGGCTTGCCGAGCACAGCACGCTCGTAGGCCACATAGACATAGGCGCTGTATGGTCGTATGGCAATTCAGAAAGCGCACCCTACTCCGAGCAGTTCTACGTAGGCGGAGCCAACAGCATACGCGCCTTCACCGTGCGCTCCATAGGCCCGGGCAGTTACCACGACCCAGCCTCGGCTGCAAGCTATTATCTGGACCAGACGGGCGACATGAAGTTCCTCGCCAACCTCGAGTACCGTCCACGCCTGTTCGGCAACCTCTACGGCGCGGTGTTTCTCGACGCGGGCAACGTTTGGAAGATGCACGACGACTACCGCACTGGCGGCAAGTTCCAAATGAAGAACGCGCTGAAGGAGATGGCTCTCGGCACCGGCATTGGCGTGCGATATGACATGGACTTCCTCGTTATCCGCCTCGACTGGGGCGTAGGCTTGCATCTGCCCTACAAGTCTGGTTTCTACAACGTGGGCAAGTTCGGCGACAGCCAGAGCATCCACTTCGCCATAGGCTACCCGTTCTGACAATGCTTTCATCTTATTGCAGGTCTTCAACGCATTTCGAAAGAATCAGATATTGCTTATTCAGAGCTATCAAAAGCCATGTACATTTGCATCGTCAATCCGACAGACCAGCGGATTGACGGTGTTTTCTTTTCACGTCTGTCCTGCTGTCTACTTAAGCAAATCCAACTTTGTGTTTTTCGTGCCATTTTTTCAATGCACAATATTTTTTTAAGTTTTATTCTTTGTTCTGATAAAAAATGATTACATTTGCACCTGAACTATCATGTCTCAGCAAAATATCAACCCAAGACGAGTTCTTGTAAGAGATATGACGAGACAGCTCACGCCGTGTGGAGCATGGTAAAATCGAAAGACATATCTATGCGAAGCGGGCTTGGGTGGGACGATAGTTCAGACATATTGAAGGCGTTTACTTGACGCTGTGTTTAAGACGTACCGAATCTAGCAAATTCAATTATCTAAGTCTTGAACGTGGTCAACGGTAGATGTCCCGGGTGTGATTATATCAATCCCGTGGAGACCTTGTATGCAGATATTATGTCCTTTCGGATGCAATGTTATGCATTATACAGGTCTCTTTACGGATACGATTTTCATATCGGCGTGGGCTCTGACGTTGTCTGTTCAACTTAGATAGGCAATGCTAGAGCCTTGGTACGTGGGACGGACAACAGAACGACTCACGCTTTTTTTTTGTGTCACAACTTAACCGAGTTCTGCCTAGAACAAAGTAAGGTCACCGATATGAAATTCGCTGATAGCGTATCGAAAGATAACGACACCCTTGGAGGCGGTGCCAAGCCTCCCTGCAACGGGCTTACCCCCGATGCCCTCCCCGAAGTTCAAAAGCCTGTTTTGGCAGAGAATTCACAAACAGGGGTGTCCACCAGAAATGCCCAGTCGGGAACTGACGGAACAGCGTGCGGAGAGGCAAAGCTTGCTGTGACTATCCCGTGTAGCGACGGAAGAAGAGTTGGAAACTCAACTGACGACAAACCGAGTGGAGAGACAAAGCCTGCTTTGGCTATCCAGAGATGCGAAGGAGTAAGAGCTGACGGCTCAACACCTCTTAAAACTATTAAGCGAAATCCAAAGGACGTTCCCCATTGGTATGCTCTCCGTGTAACATACGGACGCGAAAAGAAGGCATATGACTATTTGGTTGGAAAGCACGTAGAGGCATACCATCCGACAATCAAGACCGTCAAGGAAGTTGACGGCAAGCGAAAGACCGTTGAAGAATCTCGTCTTCCCAATATTTTTTTTGCACGCGGAACAGAAGAAAAGATAAAGTCATTTGTTTACGATAACGTAAACCTCCCCCACCTCCGTTTTTATTATCGTCACATCCACGAAGGAGCACGAGTGATTAAAGAGCCTCTCATTGTACCTGATTATCAGATTGAGAATCTCAAAATCATTTGTGCTTCCGAAGCGAAAGACATTATCCTCGTACCATCAGATGTCCACAAATTCAAGAAAGGTCAGACGGTACGTATCATCGATGGTGCATTTAAGGGAGTCATAGGAAAGGTTGCACGTTATCATGGTCAGCAGCGCGTAGCTGTCATTATTGATGGACTACTGACTATAGCTTCAGCTTATGTTCCGAGTGCTTTTTTAGAAAAAACTATTTGGCAAGAGGGTTAGTATTCTTACATGATATAAAAAATAACTAATCACAATAACAACGATTCTTGACGTATATAACAAGGTAACATACGAATGAGACAAAATCAAACATCACATTTATACGATGACTGCAATAGGCACCGAAGTAGAAATGTTTTTGTTCGTATGCTTTAGTAATGGTTACTTATTCCTGAAATTTATCATAAATAGAAAAAATAAAATGAACATATCACTTGTATACAATACCGGGATACAGTATGTCGAACTTGAATCGAGACTGAGAATCGATTTAGGCTCGGGTACAGGAGATGCGTCTGCGCTCTATTTTGTAGAGACAGCGACTGATAATCAGGTTGATATAGAGCCAGCCTACTATTTTCATAAACATCGTGAATGTCTTCGAAGGGCGGATCTTATTAAAGGAGGATATCTCTATAAGAAAACAAACGATCTTGTTGATGAGTCGGATATCGCGGAGGATATGAAATGGATTCCTGTAAATTCATGTATCCGTATCAGCAAATTGACAGACAGAGTCGGTGCTCTCCATGAAGAGGGCTTGTCACTTATTGAGAACAAATGGCTTCCTATGCCATATTTTGAAAACACAGAAGACGGTATGTCTCAGGAGCCCACTAACTGGTGTAGGATTAAACTCATCCCAATCAAGGACGAATGCAATGAGGAGTTCCGAGTCTATAAGATTTTATTAGCCTTCGACACGTCCTCTCATCAGAATGCTGGTAAAGAGACACCTGTTTTTCGAGGTGAAAGATATCGTAATTACTCGCTTTGTGGTATAAATTCAGCATTCATTGAGCACAAGACTGCCACACAAAAAGATGCAATAGAGAATCGTCTTATCCCTTTAAAGGCTTTTGATTTCTGCAATACAAGTCGTCAGCCGTGGCTCAATCGGTATCTCCGGCGCATATTTAACTCCAAAGGAAATCTTAAGGCGGGAGAACAGTTAAGGTACATTGCATTTTATACGTATCTCATCACAACGCTTCATAAACTTCAGATTTTGCCAGACATAAAGTTATACAATGATGAGGGTAGTGCTTCTGTCGGTGTAAACCTTATACTTGATATTGGCAATTCAAGGACTTTCGGGCTCGTTGCAGAAGACCCTATTGATCCGTCATTCTCTAAAACTGCTGTTGTTCAGATAAGGGATATGGGAACAGGAGAACTGTATCCGGATCCTTTCGACATGAGACTTTGCTTCAAAAAAGAAGATTTTGGGGTGGAGACTCCTGATGGTGCATTCAGATGGCCGAGTGTAGTGCGTCTTGGCAAGGAAGCACTTCGTAATATTTACGAAGTTACTCAGGATTTCGAGAGTGATGTTCAATATGATACTAATTATAGTAGTCCTAAGCGTTACCTTTGGGACAAGGAAGCGTATCGCTATCAATGGAAGTTCATAACAAAAGAGCAGGATCAGACATCAGCCCAGCAACAATCAACGATTGATTACGAAGGTTTGATGCAACAGTTTCATAACGATGGTAGGTTCGCGTCCAATCCTCAGCAAATGGGTGATAAAAGTTGTTACTCCCGCAGTTCGTTGATGACATTCTGCTTCATTGAGATACTTTTACAAGTACGTCAACAGATAAACAACTATGAATTTCGTAAAAAGAATGGCAAGGATTATCTCAAGCGAGAAATACGACGCGTAATCCTTACTTGTCCCACAGCAATGACAAGGGAGGAGCAGATTGCCCTTCGGAAAAGCATGGAGGAAGCTTCCATTGTCATAGAGCGGTATTATTCTAACACATTCAATGTGCCTTATGTTAGACGAGGTGCAAATTCCATTGAGATTATACCTTCGGTTGAAGATCTCATGCTGACCCCTGGTCAAATGTCTCTTCGGAATAGTTGGGGTTATGACGAAGCTACATGTTGTCAGATGGTTTACCTATATGGAGAGTTGCGCCGTTATCTTGGGAATGCAAAAGAGCTGTTTAAGACTTACGGTACGAAGAGGAATGGAGCATCTGAGCCTTCACTCACTATCGGTTCTTTGGATATCGGTGCTGGCACATCTGATATTATGATTGCAAATTACTCAACTCAGGGGCAGAGCATTCAACCGAAGCCCTTATTTTGGGAAAGTTTCAAACTTGCTGGTGATGATCTTATCAAACGAATTGTTACTGACATTTTACTGGAAATGCCTCGGGCTGACTATCCCAATGCCTCTGGTGTAATAAGAGCTAAACTTAATGCTATTGGAGTAAATTCAAGAGACGCTGCAGAAAAAGTGCTTCACTTTTTTGGTGAAGGTGCAACAATGGGAGTCCTTGAGCAGAGAATGCGCAAAGAATTTTTAGTCCAGATTTCTTATCCACTTGCATCTTTTCTGCTTGAAAAACTCAGAAAAGGTGACAAAGCGTGTGAGTTATCTTTCAATCAGATTTTCAAAAGAGAAAAGCCATCTGAAGAACTTCTTGGCTTCTTTGCCAACCAAATAGGTTTCAGATTTGAAGATCTCACTTTTATATATTCACCAAAATTCCTCAACGAAATTATCCTAAGAGTATATGAACCAGCGATGCGCAAATGGGCTGCATTGTTCCGGAAATATCAATGTGACATTGTTCTTTTAGGAGGACGTCCATGCTCTCTTAAAGAAATCTACTCTCTTATGAAGAGACTCTCCCCAGTCACTCCAGACAGGCTTATATCAATGATTAATTACCGAGTCGGATCTTGGTATCCTGGGGCCACTGACAGAGGATTCTTTAAAGACAACAAATCACTCGTAGCAGTAGGTGCGCTTATTGCGTATCTGGCTGAAAAAGGTGAACTTCCTGAATTCAGTCTTCAACCGGCATTATTAAAAACAGATGTCCTTCCGACTTCTGACTATATCGGAATTCTCAACTTGGGTACTGGTATTATTGAAAATGTCGTGACACCGACACAGAATACCCCGACAATAACAGTGCCCAACCTTCCGATTTACTTCGGTACCAAACAACTTGATACTGTAGGATATATGTCTTCAATGATCTATGTGTTGCATTTCAATGAAAAGGCTATTCACGAGGAAGCAATCAAGAATCTGCGGAAGAAAATGAATCTTTCTGCAGATCAGAGTGACTCTGCGATTTCACCTAACGCCATAGCAAATGAAATAGATCGAATCAAGACCGATATTCGGTTCCAGTTCCCTCTAAAAGTGTCACTTGAACGAGATTTCAGAGATGATAAAGAACTGATAACCATAACATCCGTAACAGACAAGAACAACAGCAATGTGACAGCTGAGATAGAACTTTCGCTGAAAACATGGTCTGACGAAAGCACTAATTGGCTTGACTCGGGTGTATTTAAATTAAGCATATAATTAGAAATGAATATAATAGCTCAACTTGAGGCAAATGCTCAAGCATTAAGATGGAGTCGCCAATATCTTAAAGGCGGAACTCTGTATGAAGCACGCCGAAACTTCATAAATAATCGTCTTCAGTTGCGTCGCTTACAATATGCAAGTTCGCAGAAGGCGGGTGCCGCAATATTTGGAATCAGTCAGGTTGGAAAATCGTACATGACTAATTACCTTCTTTCCACCAAAAACAGTCCCGTAAAGATCTATGATACAGAGGGGAATGGCACAGCGTTCCTCGCTCACATTGATCCGATGGGAAATGGTAGAGAGGCGACTGCCTTAATATCGCGTTTCAGTACATCAAACCTGTGCGGAGGAAACACAAATTACCCTGTACGAGTCAGAATGATGTCTCTGTCAGACCTCGTTCTTGTCCTTGCAGATAGCTTTTATAATGACCTTATTGGTCATATTGTCCCCAACAGTGAGGAAATAAAAAAGGAAATAGACCGTCTGCAATCTAAATATGGTTCTTTGCCCACCGTTCAATTGCATGTAGGAGAAGAGGATATCTATGAATTGCAGGAATATTTCTCTTCTGATTTGATGAGGTCGTGTCCGGATTTTCATAGAGATTTGGTTAAAGAGGGCTATTTTGAAACTTTGTCTCAAATTATTGAAAAGATTCCAATAGAAGACTGGTCTAATGTTTTTGGTTATCTTTGGCTACATAATTCAATTATGACCGATGTATTCATGAAACTACTTGTCACACTTCAGAAAATAGAATTCAGCACCACCTGTTACATCAATATTAAAGCCCTACTGAACAGCAAGGGAACTATACTTCATGTTGATCGTATTTTTGAGCTTTTCAATGTTGAGAATATTTCCGGAGGCAACGGCTCTTTCACGATTGAAAAGGCAAGCGAACCTTTCATGAATATACAGACAGATAAAGACCATGAAATAAATCACATAGAGAAGAGTGCATTCTGTGCTTTAGCGATGGAGGTAGGGTTTACTATTGCCAACCCGGCAGTTCCTTCTCACAAACAAAATCTTGAGAACGAAAAACCATTCCTTGATACTCTTGATATTTTGGATTTTCCAGGAGCAAGGTCGAGAGAAGAAATTGCCATAGCAAACCTCAATAAAGAAACCGCATCACAAATGGTTATTCGTGGCAAGGTGGCATATCTTTTCAACAAGTATTCAAGGCAACATCTGATTTCCACTCTTCTGCTATGTCAGGATGACAGACAAGCGGAAGTGAAGACTGTCCCGCGTCTAATTAACACCTGGGTTGAGAATGCTATCGGTCGTACAGTTGAAGAGCGTACACAGTTCATTAGAGAATCAAAGGTCTCTCCGTTATTCGTTATTGCTACAAAGTTCAACAACTATCTGAAAAAAGATTATGGTGGCATGGACTATGACAAGATGTTGAAGAAGTGGATCAACCTCGGAAGTAATCTATCAAGTGTTCTTGAAATCAAGGGTGCAGGAGACGGTTCTTGGTTCCAAAATTGGACATACGGGCAATCATTTAAGAATCTTTTCTTGCTCCGCTCATTCTTCTTTTCGGGGAACGATCATATTTTCGAAGGATATAAGGAAGAAAACGAGATGATAACGAGTACAGAATCTGAAATCGGTACTGACTATCAAGAGTACTTGCCCAAACTCAAAGAATCGTTTCTTGACAGTGACTCTTCTTTTGTTCACAATCATTTCGAAGATCCTAAAATGTCATGGGATGCAGCAGTCACACCCGGATTTGATGGCTCCCACTTGATTATTGAGAAATTAACATTGCTCAAATCGCATATCAACAATGCAAGGGAATTGCTTCATAATAGGATAATTAACGAAGCGTTCAAGGCATTGGTAAATATGTTGTTAAATCATTATCATGATGACAATGCGGCGCTTGAGATGACAAAGCAAAGGAAAACGGCCGTTGATATGAAGATGCAGTTAAATGTGTTATTCGGCAAAGACAAGGAATTCTTTACTGATTTCCTTGACAGCCTCATAATTAACGAAGCAGGTTTGCATAATGAGATACTCAATGCAATCACATCCCTGCAGATGGTCGAAAAAAACAACACGGATGAGCTTCTCTTAATCAGGGAACAGCTGGGTATTTCTTCTGAGCTATCTTACTCCGAGAACATACAACACGCCATCGAAGCAATAGGTGTAGGTACAGAAGAAGAATTAGAAGAATATCTTAAAGATTACGA
Source organism: uncultured Prevotella sp. (assembly GCA_964511295.1). Lineage (GTDB taxonomy): Bacteria > Bacteroidota > Bacteroidia > Bacteroidales > Bacteroidaceae > Prevotella. Next base: position 41,721 of record CAZEEP010000005.1, on the reverse strand, counting down.
ACTGACCATCGAGGTATTAATACCTGACTCTACAATCTCCAATATCAGTAAGATGATTGCTGATGTTGTCGCGTCCTATTGGATCGAGCATATCTCAGTTGACAACTTGCGACATTTAGTTGACAGAGGTATGCCTCAAAGCAAACTTGAGATATTCCTTAACAACACAAAAGCCTTGTTCTCCAAGAAACTTTCAATCTCATCGCGCATCGCAAATCGAATCGCTCCGTTTGTTGTTGGCGCCAATTCTTTAGAAGATTTGACTCCGATGCTTGCAGACATCTCCTCACAGATGATTAACAATTTCATTACTTCTATGGGTGCGGAATATTATGACAAGAAGCAATGGGAAGAAATTGAAACGGCTTGTGCTCAGATAAAATTACCTACTTCAAGCCACAAATTGGAATATGAAGACGTGCCGTTCAATGAAAAAGATGCACGCAATGAACTTCGCGAGATGTTTGATGCATTTGATAATGGTGACTTGTTGCAAAAGAAGCCTCAACTTGCGTCCAATTATGCAGAATCGAAGAAATGGACGGATTTAATTCAGTTATCATTTCTTGCGACTGCAGGCATCCCTACATATGATGTGGCTATGAACGATGCACTACGAGATATAATAGAGAAATATATTATTACTGTAAAGGCATTGCATGACAACTGTGTTGCAAATGAAAGGTTAAGGTCTCTTGCTACGATTAAAGTATCTGTATAATGTTCGAACTTGTAGTCTCCCCAATACGCGAATATAACCTTACAATTTGTGAGGGGCGAATTGTTGTGCGCAGTCTTGCCAGAATCAATGCGCTTCTTGACGTATGGACAAAAGACTTAGATGATAAATATCGAAGAATACTTGCAGATGTGGCATTTGATGGTTCAGGTTCTGACGAGGAAATTATATGGAGTACTGATGAATTTCACACAACTCCGAAGCGGCTTTCAGAACTAAATGATAGTGATGCAGAATCATACAGAGAAATTTTAAGGGAGAACCTTCTTCTTTATGCACAGTCAATCGCAAATGCGCCAAAAGATGTCAGCAAACTTCTATATTCGGCAATAACCTATATTTCAGAGGAGTCTGTTTTTTGTGCAGATGGACGAATCGTTCTCTCAGAATGGGGTGTCAGTTCAACAGACGATGTTGAGATACTCGGTATGCCTTATGGTATTGAAGTTTCTTCGAATAAAGATGAATCAAAAAGAGAGGAGGCAACGAGCAATTCCGAAAGTGTGAAAGAATCTTCACAGGCAACGCCACAAGATAGCGCCCCAAATTCCAAAAGTAATAACAATCTTGACAAAAGGAATAAACGCTTCAATAAAGTATGGTTTTGGATTATTCCGTTGATACTCCTGATTTCTTTGTCGCTTTTTTTTATCCACGGATGCAAGTCTCCAATGGAAAGTGTAAAAGATATTGGGCCTGATATTAAGAACGAAGATGTCGTGATATCTGCTGACAGCGTCAATTATGTGGTGTCCAACCGCCTTATACTAATAATCGGCAATTCAGAGGCTTCTTTGGAGAACTTTGTTGAAGATTTCAGAAGTATATATCCAGATGAGAATAAATATGTACTTTCTAATTGTGACTTTCAATTAAAACGTCTGACATTGACTTTCCCAAAAGAAGAGAGAACTACTTTAGAAAAAGACTTGCCGGTAAAATTTGAGTTTTATAATCTTATGATTCTGCCAGAGTCGATGTATAAGTCATCATCGACCGTTACAAATGACCCAGCATTGTCAGACAATGAAAAAAGCTGGTACTTCAACGATTGTGGTATCTACGATGCCTGGGACATGACAATGGGTGACGATAATGTTGTTGTTGCTATTATAGATGACGGTTTTGATTTGAACCATCCAGAATTGAGGGGACGAATTTATAAACCATTCAATGCAGTAACGCATACAGATAATATTTCACCATCACCAACCGGGCACGGTACTCATGTAGCGAGCACTGCAATTGGCAATGCAGATAATTCGGAAGGCACAGCTGGTGTTGCTCCGAATTGTAAGTTTATGCCTATCCAAGTTGGAGATTCCAATGGCAATATGTCATCAACGGCAATATTTGACGCCGTGTTATATGCAATAAGTAATAAGGCCGATGTAGTGAATATGTCTTTAGGAATGTACTTTGGACAAAACTTACAGTTTGCTCCACCTTTTATTCAGTACAATCTGAGAAATTCTTATTTCAAACAGGAGGAACAAATCTGGGCTAATATTTTCAAGTTAGCACAGCAGAACAATGTAACATTTATTCTTGCTGGAGGAAATGAGAATATACTCATTGGCATTGACCCAATGTCAAGAAGTAATAACACAATAAAAGTATCTGCAACTCAACCTGATAAGCAAAAGGCATCATTCAGTAATTTTGGAGACTTTTCTACAGTTTCAGCTCCTGGGGTGCATATTTACAATGCTATTCCAGGAGGTAAATACACTTATATGGATGGAACGAGTATGGCTGCACCTATTGTTACAGGAGGAGTAGCCTTGTTGAAGAGCTTGGACAAGTCGATGACAATCAGCGAAATCATCTCAAGGCTAAGAAACACTGGTGAAAGAAGTCCATCTTTTATTGGTCCAATTGTCAATTTTGCTCATGCTCTGAGTAACAACAAAAATGTTTCTGTCACTAATCCCCCTTTGGCGGACTCTGATGAAGAAGATGAGAAAACAATAACACCTCCTATTGCGACTCTGCCAGAAAATATAAAAGCAGAAAATCTCCGTGGCCGATGGAAAAGTACATCGATGTTTCATTCTTCTAAAAATACTGAGATTTCGTTGTATTTGAGTTTTAACGGTACGACAGCAGGCAAAATAGATATTATTGAACCATCAGGATGTTGTTACTCTGCTCCTCTTAGTCTTACCATCAAAGATGATTTTATATACCTTGATCAGCTGCGCGAAGCCACGTCATCCTTATCTCATGAGGGTTACGAACCTTATAGATTTGTCATAAAGGCTGGTAATGGACGAATCGCCACAGCCAAAGGACAGAGTAAACAACAATCTACAAATGTTTTTGAATTTAATCTCATAAAAATATAAAATGTACAATCCAGATAATGTCGATGACTATAGCAAGAAGCAACTTGCCGAAATGATTTTCAATGGTGAGGTTTCACGAGAACAAGTAGATGAAGACGGCTTGTTCCGTAAACATCGACCATTGCTTGATGAGGAGTTATCTCTTATGACGCAAGAAGAGCTTGATTGGACTGAAGCAACTACTAATAATACCGTTGGGAGTTATCAAGTGTATCTCGAAAAATATAATCCAACCATTGTTGAAGGCGAAACTGTCACAGATGGATGGGTTGAAAACACTGTATATGTAGGGCGTCACGTTGAAGATGCACGCCGCCAACAAACAGCCGTTGAACAACTTGATGCTGACGAAAAAGAAAATGAAAAAGACAAGGCTGCATGGGTTAAGGCAAAAAACGCCGATAATATAGAATGTTATATCGAATATATCTCGACTTTCGATAGACAACCTCCGTTATATCGTGGACAATATGTTGATGAAGCAAAACTAAGGATTAATAAGCTTCAAGACGTACTAGATTGGGAAAAAGCAAAGTCTTTAGACACGATAGATTCATATAAATCATACTTGGATAAATATGGTTCTTCCACGTCATCATACCAAGGCGCCTACATATCAGATGCGAAAAGATGTATTGCTCATATCATATCTGAAACTGATGACAGAGAATGGAAAAAAGCATGTAAAGCAGATACAATTACTGCATACCGCTTATATCTAAGCAAATTCGGTAGTGGTAATTCTGCACAAAAAGGTAAGCATATTGAAGATGCAAAAGTTCGTATCAATAATTTAATGGATGATGCCTGCTGGGCAGATACAGTAAAACAGAATACGCAGGAGGCTTATCGAGATTATTTACAAAAATATCCTACAGGCGCTCATGTGGCAGAAGCACATAAAAGATTAAGGCCTCCAGTACCTCCAAAACCAATATTCAAGTATATATTGGTATTATTTATGTCTACAGCCTGTGTCTTCTTTAGCTGGCAATATTTGCATAAGAAATGGCCTTTTGAAGATGAAAAGCATAAGAGTGTTATGGATACGGTAAAAGTTGTTTTGCCAACACAAGATAGCAAACCAGAAAGTGGATCCGAAAAATTACAAGTTGACACCGATTCTGTTTCACAAGATACGGCAGAAAAAAACAAAAAAGAGGTTGATTCTACGAAAACAACCACTCCTCCTACAACTTCTGGGAGAAGTGATAAATCTTCGAATAGAACTGTTCCATCTGCAAAAAAACAGAAGAAGGTACCATTTTCGATCAAAGATTATGAAGAATTAGCAAAATCTGGAGATACAAGTGCATATGCTGTATTGGCGAAAAAATATCTTAACAAAAACAATTATGACAAAGCTGCTTATTGGGCGAACAAAGCATGGAAAGCAAACGTCAATCGTTCACTTGCAAAGGAAGTTATAGAACACCTTTCAGATATTGATTATTATGTTGGCGCAAAATATAAAAAACCGTATTAAATAGAATATAACGATGATGAAAAAAATCAAGTTTATACTGATAATTCTTCTAATGAGTATCAGTAATGCTTTTGCTCAGAGTAAAGATATTATCTCTAAGGCAAACAATGGAGATGCCAAAGTTCAATATTCTTTGGCCTTAAAGTATTATAATGGTTCTGCCGATTTTAATAAAAATCATGCTGAAGCATTTGTGTGGGCACTAAAAGCAGCCAAGCAAGGACATAAGGAATCCCAAGACTTTGTGGGATTTTGTTATTGGGCTGGCGATGGTGTTGAGAAGGATTTATCTCAGGCCGTGAAATGGTATACATTATCTGCTAATCAAGGTTACACCAATGCCATGAAAAATCTAGGTGTTTGTTATGGTAATGGGCAAGGTGTTGTAAAAAATTTGACAACATCATTTCAATGGTATCTAAAAGCTGCAGAAGCCGGTGATTCTGATGCAATGTATATTGTTGCAAATAGATATCAAAATGGGAACGGCGTTACAACCAATGCAACAAAAGCAAAAGAATGGATAGAAAAAGCATCTGAAGGTGGAAATTCTGATGCGCAATATGATTTAGCAAAAATGCTACTAAAGGGGACTGGCAACATGCCTACGGATACTGTAGAAGCTTGTTTTTGGTTGTTTTATTCTGCAAAGGGAGGAAGTGATGTCACATACAAAGATAATAAACATAATACAAACGCCAAAATACTATTGGAACAAATTGCAAATAATCAAACTTCAAATTGGCAGCATTATGCTAAATATTACATTGGACAATATTATTATGTAGAGGATGATTATTTCAAAGCTGAAGAGTATCTCTATAATGCTTATAGACTAGGATGCAAAGAGGCGTCTACAGAATTAGGGTGGCTATATTATAATGCAGATGGACAAGGAGGAACAATAAGAACAAACACTGCTTTTGACAACACCTTTGGCGATAGTGAGGAAGCAAAAAAGTTTAGGCAACGAGAGCATAGATTTCCCAATGACAACTCAATATATTGGTTTAATGTAGCTCTCAAGGATGGTGTTGAAAACAAAAATGGCATGATTTATTGGTATTTATGCAATCTCTATGTCGATCAAAACGAATTTGGCAAAGCAGCTGCAAGCCTCGAGAACTTTTTGTCAGAGGGACATTATTTTAATGGTCCATTAGAAGATTATCTCAGATTAGCTGATTTATACTATTTGTCGAATTCGAATCCAGAAGCCTGCTTCAGAATTTATAAAGAACGATATGATGCCACGAAGAGTAAAAATACAGATAGTGAATATTGTGATGAGTCATGGTATTCTTGGATGGCTTGTGGATTAGGAAAGTGCTATTACTCAGGTTTTGGAGTGTCAAAGAATCCAACAAAAGCTTTTACTCTTTTTAAGGAAGCCATTGCTGCTGATGAAGATCCAGAAGCCATGTATCTTATTTCAAGGTGCTATCGTCTTGGAAGAGGAGTGCCCCAAAATTTAAAACTAGCAGATGAGTGGTTGAAAAAATCAAAGAAAGCCAAAGATCCTTCTGCAATGCGAGTTTCATCTGCATTAAAAAACTAAGAAATGAAAGAAATATCAACATATCCAATAAAGGAGATTCAGAGCGTGATTCCTGGAGAGAATTATGCTAATCTAAAGGCTCGACTTGACCAACTGTGTCCAAAACTGTCATCAATGTTCGCGTCTTTCAAAATGGATGGTGACGAGGGCATCTGGTACGGCAATGATAATACTGTTTATCACAGTTTTCAGGATGCTTCAGATATTCAGAAAGAAGAAATTGCTGTACAACTAGAAATAGCCAAACAGTCATTATGTGACAATCCCCCCGAGAGAATGGAGAAATACGTGACACAACTCTTTCAGATTCCATCTGAGTCTCAGATTTTATGGTATATTGATAATGAAGGGCATATCTCTGTGACATTAGCCCAGTGGGGATTCCTAAACAGAGATGAGGATAGCTGTGAGGATATCATTCAGGTTTTAATTGAGAAAGACCGTCCACTCACTCAGGTTCCAGTAATTTTGAAGTTCATCTACAGCAACCTTGAACCAGCGACTAACTATGACTTTAATCTTCATATTTTCAATAATGAAAAGGTGTGCAAAACCAATGAGGATGGCGAGTACCATGTTGGAACATTGTTCGCAGGCAAGAAAATAGCAGTATCAACAATTGACGGGAAACAGTCTCAAGAGTTTTTTATTGAGAAAGGAAAAGAATTTATTACGACTATCAATTTAAATATAGCATACTCAATAACAGTCAAAAATCAACATGGTGATTTAAAACTAAATTATCCATTGACAGTTGACGCTCATGAGGTGAAAACAGATGTGTCTGGTGTTTATCACGGTACAGCAATTCTTGTACCAGATGGTCAAATTACGGCATTAATACCTGGCAAGGAAGTATTTACTTTTAAACTTTCAGCCAATCCTTCGAATAATAATTTCGTGATTGAAATTCACGAGAATACAGAAAAGGATCCTGATTCTTTTCGTATTCGGTTGTTAGACTATGACGGCAAACCGCTTATCAAAATGCCATTCAAAATATATTCGAATGGGGCTATTGTTACTGAAGGTATTACAGATGTCAACGGTTATGCAAAGCTGTCTGCTGCCGGTTTCAAAAATAATGTGAAGTATCAGATAGTCTTTGAAGATTCTGAGGCGTATCGTGAATCTCTTAAAAAGTAAGCGGCAAACACTATGAGTAAGAAATTAGTTTTCAAGAAATATTTTGTCTTTGACAACGGCAAATCCGAATATCAATTCCAGCTAAAGAAGAAAAATCATCATTGGTTATGGCTTTTATTAACAGTACTCTTTTTCCTGCTATGTTGCATTCGGTGTGAGAAGACCATATCCGTTACAACGGTTGACAACATATCAGGTGATGCCTTAGAGGACGTCGAGGTAATATTGAGTCATGTGGATTACTTTATTTATAAGGATGGTCGTTTCTTCGGAAGAGAATTACAATGTGATACGCTGAATACAGACGCTCATGGAACGGTCTCTTTCGAGATGCAAGATTGCAGTGTGTTTTCCTATATATTTTGTGTTTTCGTAAAGGCCGAATATACAGCCATTGGTGATTGTCATCATCTTGAACCATCTTCCGAATCTTCTTTATTTCATTACACATGGAATAAAATTCTAAGTCTTTCTCCCAACACGTCCGATATTCCCTGGCACATATATGACAAAGAAACAAAAGAACCTCTTGCCGGAGCGTGCGTGATATACAAATATCAGTTGAGTGGCACGAACAAGATAGACTCTGTTAAGTCAGATGCAGCTGGAAAATGTATTTTGAAGGGTGTTCCTACATGTGGAAATGTGACACTCTCAAAAGTTTCGTGCTATGGTTTTGAAGAAGCCGCTTCAGTAGAATACAATGTACCAACAATCAATGCTGAACTAGATTCTGCAATGACAGAACTCATTCCTTTGAAAACGAGCTTTACTTTCTTTGTTAAGAATAAAAATACAAAACAACCAGTTCCTGGAGCCACTGTGGATATTGTTCTCACCTCTGGTTCCGGCAAAACGGTACGAGGACAATCTCAGACAAATGTTGATGGCAAAGGCCGAGGTGCTTATGATGAAGCTTTTATTTTCGCCAATTTGGATTTCACTGCCAGAAAAGTACACTACAAAGATGGGCATTATGATAAGAAAATAACCGTAGAGAAGTTCCATAATCTTCCTGATAGTGCTCGTGTTATTTATCTTGATCCCGAACCATATATGGAAGAATTTCAGAATATTGATTCCATAACGGGAGTGCCTATTATGGGAGTAGAGAACACCATTACAGTAACTTCTAAGGAGAAAGATTCATCACAGACAGAAATAAGTAACAGAAATGGAGTCTTCTATGTTCAGGCTAAAGAAGGCGATAAGATTCACATCGTTTCTACTCACGATTATTATGAAACAAAAGAAACGGACATTGAATCTTTTGCTCAAGGTGAGATAATCCTCATGAATCCGAAGAGAGTTAGTCTGAACTTTAGGACTATTGATGCAGAGGACGGTTCTTTATTGGACGATTGTATTCTTGAAGTCACAACTTCCCGAAGTAATGTGTCAGATCCACATAATAGTGGGAACGGAGAGTTCTCAGTAGCAGGGCTTTATGTCGACGAGACAATCAGTATTATAGCGTCAAAATTTGATTATGGTACAAATGCTATAAAGATTCATAACGTAAAAGTATCTGACCTTATGAATGCACCTCAAAATGCACGTGACATACCTCTTACTCTTGACTTAGAGCCATGCAATGCAAGCAATAGCGGTGCTTCTGATGTTTCAGCCGGAAGTGTATCAACGCCGCAGTCTTATAATATGGGGCAGAAAAGCGGACGGTTTGAAATCAAGTGGAGCAATGGCGGTTCTTGCCCAGATAAAATTGACGTTTATAATCATAATCCCGGCGAAGATTATACCAAAACCTCCTCCATCTTCACTACGGGAATGACAGCTGGCGATGGCTCTGCAACCGTACAGTTCTCAAAAGGTAGCGTCATAACCATCATAGTGACAACTGGCCCCGATGATGGTTCATCTTGGAGTTATAACATCTCATGTCCTAAATAGTAAATATTATGCCAAGATATAAAAAACGGGGTAAATTGCCCATTACACCATTCTTTTGTTTTTCATATGATGCACTTGAAATTGTTCATTCTGTACAGAACAAAATGTTACGAATAAACCAGCATCCTAGTTTGTCTCATTACTGGAATCCCCAAAGTTGGACGATTGTTGGCCATACCTGCACAATGGGGAAAGTAAGTGGTATTCAAGAGATATTCGATAAATATATAAAAAATCCGATTGCGTAATTTTTGTAATTGTAAATCGAATAGGGAAATATCTAAAAGGGGAATGGAATCTGAGCTTTAAAGCGAAAAAAGATGTTCATATACTATACCAGTATTCCGAGGATATTGATATTGTAACGAAAATTAAACAGCATTTTAAGGGTTCCGAAAATTACACTTCATTTACTCAGTTTACAAATGTATCCGAAATAAATGAGTATTGTAATGTTGAGATTCTTTTACCAATATTAGAGAAACTAAGAGATCAAGATAGACGAAGTGTACATAGAAAAAATGTATCTACTAAGACGATAGAAACAATAAAGAGGCGTTCAAAAGATATATTGGAGTTATTAGATACATTACAAATCCCAAGAACAAATGTAATTAGAGCAGATTTTGTAGATATTCATAATGCTGCATCATTATCTGCTTATCAAAAAGTGTATAGCATTAGAACTCGATATAATAAATTGAATATTGGTACTTTAGAGAATGCCATTAACGGATCTGTTCATAATATCGGTACCCCAAATGATTAATGAGTTTTTACTTTGATAAAAGGTGATTTCAATAATATTATATACAAATCCTATAACAAGATTGTTTCGTTCGTATGATTTCGATTTTGTTACTTTTTGTGCTGGTAAATTCACGAATACTACTGATGGAACAGAAGAGAGGTATTGTGTTGGAGATGATAAATATCCAAAAACTCTGTGGAAAACAGTTTAGAAAAACATTTAGGCGTCTACATTCTAACTCTCTTTAGTGTCACAACAGTAGTATTCATGTTATAAATGAATTTCTTAAAATTATGTTTTGTGTTTGGCTGGTTGCAGCATTAGGCATTGGTGATGTTTGTCTGGCTAACTTTTGCAAGACACCTATGCAGCAGGTGACAGGAATAAGACATTTGTGAAGACTAAAAACAAGTGCTCAAAATGCAGTTGTTCCGACTATTAGTGGTATAGGATTCTTAACGGAACAGGCGAAAGGGTGCTCGTTCTAACCGAGACAGTCATGGATAAACCTGTGGTCATGGCCCAGAGAAATAAGGATAAAAAAATGGTGATTATAATTATCAGCAATGGTTACTTTATGAAAAGCACACACATTAACAAATAAGTTTAACAATATAGAAGTTGTGCCCGACACGAGTTTAGGGTATTAGATTATGAAAAAAATAAGAAAAATGATTTATGGCATGGGATTTATATTTGTAATGTGTATGTTACAGGCGTGTTCTCCCGACCCTAATCCTGTTCTTGCAATAACAATAACAAATAATTTATTATCTTTCTCTGCAACCAACCTCAGTGATGTAAATACAACAAAAGTGAATAGTACCGATGAGAATAATACGTTTAATTGGACAATAAACTTAGATATAAATGGTAATAAAAGTTCATATTCTGGAACATCAAAGAAAAATGTACTACCTGTATTGGCGGGAAATGAAATAGAAGTGACATTTAAGCCTTCTACTAACCAAAATGAGGCAACATTTACCCTGCCAGACGGTACAACACAAAGGGTCACAAAGGCAGAGCCATCGTTTAAGTGGACTGTTCCTCAGACAATAAAAACAGGTGACAAGATAACAGGTGAAAGTTCTTACCACGATGGTGATGTTGCAAGCAAAAGTATAGGAAGGATATTGTTTGAGGTAGTGGAATAGAGATATAACAGTAATAAAACATAATTATGAAATTTAAACGAGTAACAAAGACCAATATGGCTATCGTTCCAGTGACATGCATCGCATTTTCGGTACTATCATTCACAACATTGGAATCATCGGTAACAGCATCGTCCGTCAGTACAAGAAAGTTTGTTAAAACAAAGAACAGGTGCCGCCATTCAAACTGCAGCTGCTCAGGGTACTGGGGCTATAAGCATGACAATGGCACATACGAAGGGGTTTGTTCTAACACAGACGGTCATGGGCATACCTGTGGACATGGACCGGAAAAACATGGACTCAAAAAATGGTGAACGTATAATAACGTATAATTTGGTAAACCTATAAATATGGACTTAGCAATATCAGGACTTGTTCTATTGGTCATAGGAGGACTCGGGATATTCCTTATAAGGGAATTCATGTCAAGCCTTCAGAAATCGTTCAATATAAATGGACATATTCCAGCGCCAAATGGTGCAGGGAAGCATATCTCCATAACGAGAGTGAATGGTTGCGGTATGAGCTTCACGGGCAACTATCGTAGAGCGAATATCGATCAAATCGAGACATATGTCACATACTATACTCTATACCTCTTTTTTGTGCCACTAATTCCTTTCAAAGCTTATCGAGTATGTAATGCAGAAAATGGAGGATACCATGTGCTTGGTTCGGAGAAAGGCTCATATAAAGAACGGATATTAATAGTATTAAGCGCAATAGTCTGGGTTTTAGCCATCATCGGAGGTGTGTGTGTAGTATTGGGAATCTTAACGATTATCTAAATTATGGCTACACAAGATAAGTTCAATCTCAGACGAGTGCGGATTCAAGATGAAAAAGTTGATTCAAATCCAACAACAGTAACTACCTACTTGTTGGGATTGCTAATCGCTGTTGTTGCGGGAATTGCATTTGGGCTTGTGTCTCTATTATTAATAGCGACCACAAAGGAGATATCGATTGTGTTATATCTTTTGGTTTCGGTGCTTGTATGTATGTCGCCGCGGCTTCTACTAAGAAAATTTCATAATATCTATACAACTGCTATATGTATGCTCCCTCCCATAATAAGTCTCTGTATTCTATTTACAATGATAGAATTTGAGAACTCAACAGACATTATTGTCATCGGAGCGTTGTCTGTAATTATGGGTATTGTTGGCGGTTGGATTAAACTGGAACGAAAAGGAGGCAACACAATCATTATCCAAAAAGATTAAAACCAATTATATAAACCTAAAATATTATGTTATTATCAAGACTATATCTGTTTCTTCTGGCATTAGTGTTGGCGTTAATATGCGCTATTTGCATTATTTTAATTCATCCAACGGGTATATGAAGTATATACAGATTATAGTAAGTGCTGTTCTTATGCTCACTGTGTCTTCTGTATTACATGCTCAGACGCGGAGAGCTCTTGTTATTGGCATTGGCCAGCAAGAAGATAAAGCCTGGAACAAGATTAATGGCGATAAGGATGTGGTGTATGTGAATGAAATGTTGAAGAATGCAAGGTTCAAAGCTGGTAATGTCAAGAAACTTGTAAATCAACAGGCAACGAAGGCTGCCATTGTGGATGCTTTCGGGAAATTGGCTACACAATCTAAACGTGGGGATGTGGTGTATGTGCATTTCTCTGGACATGGGCAGCAGATGAAAGACGTTCATAATGATGAGAAGGACGGACTGGATGAATGCTGGATTCCATACGATGCCTATAGAAAGCCGTGCGAGAAAGACAAAGGTGAGAAACACCTCACGGATGATGAGGTGAACTACTATCTGAATGCTATCAGAGATAAGATTGGAGATTCGGGCAAGATGCTCGTGGTGATAGACGCTTGTCATAGCGGTGATGCAACACGTGGTGATGAGGATGAAGTGGTGCGTGGTGTGGAAGACATATTCAAAGCTATAAAATCCTTTATCTGGGGGGCTTCTACAGAAAAAGGTAAGGTGGATGTAGATCCTAACGTTCAAGAAAACAAGGAAAGATGGATTACCATTAGTGCTTGCAAAAGCGACCAAGTGAACATTGAAATGAAGAGTCCAGCTGTGGGTAAACTTACCTACGCAATATATAATAAGGTAAAGGAAAGTACGGGAAATGACAACGATGATTTCTTTAGAAGGATTCTTATGTTTGTCAATTCCAATACGGGCAGTAGACCTCAATACCCTGTAATGACAGGCGAGACTGATAGATACAGAATAACAGACATCATACGATAATGGCAAAAACAATACAATTCAGAGCACTCACACAAGAGAACGAAGCACGACTTGTAGCAGGTATGGCAGACAAAAGGCGGCGCACACAATACGAGCTGTATGCATACTGCTCCGATTACTTTTGGGACAACTATAGGGGTGTGTTCTTCGCTGACGAGAATGCGGCAGCAGAGATTCTACAGAACACCTTTATTGCGTTCTGGGAAAACATCGAAAGAAGAAAAATATATGTAGATGATGGAATCGTTATGGGGAAAGACAAAAAGCCCCTGAACGGCAGCATACTCACCTACTTTATGAGCATAGCCCGAAACAAATATCTGGAATATGGACGCGAACACCCTATATATGTTGACCCCGAAACAGAATTAGGGCGATTGCTAAGGGCGGAAGGGTTCGACCCCAACGAGTATATAGACATGCTATATGATTCGGGCGAAAACCTGATGCTCGACATTATTGCGGATGCCATATCACACATGTCACCAAGGTGCAGTCAGATTCTCACTAAATTCTATTATGAGGAGAAGAAACTTGAGGCTATCCTAAAGGAAATGCTGACAATAGAGTCATACGATGCCTTAAAGACGAAGAAGAACAAGTGTATGAACAGTTTGCGAAAATCGGCGAGGGAAATATACAAAAGAAAGTTAAACTCATAAAGGACTACAGATATGGACGAAAAGTTTCAAGACAGAATAGACAACTACCTGCTTAACCGTATGGATGATGCCGAAAAGACGGAGTTCTTGCGTGAGGTAGAACAAGATAAAGAAAAGAAGGAACAATTGGAGTTTACACAGAACGTAAAAGACTCTATCCGTAGCCGTGAAGAGAAACTACAGGCTTTGGCACAGTTCCAGCAACAATATAAAGAAGAACGAAAAACAGCTGCTTATCGCGCTACTGGTACTGAACGTGCAGCATGTTATTGTCCTGCTCCAAAAGTTGCAGCAACAGAATCTGTGCGGTCAAAGAAGAAGATATGGCTGTGGATTTCAAGTGTGGCAGCAGTGCTTGTTGTAGGCGTCTTTGCCGTCAAGCCCATGTTTGAGTCTTCTCCTAACTATAACGAATCACCTATGGAGCAGATGCGTGGAGGAGATGATGTGTTCAGTCCTGCCCCAGCAGACAGTACGGACAATAATACCATCAATTTTAATGTAGAGAAGAAAGTAACTCCTGATGAATAGGATTATAGTTTTTCTATTGTTGTATTTCTGCATGACAATGCAGCTAGAAGCCCAGACTTTGTCTGAGAAAGAAGTGACTGCAAAAATGTATCAGGCATTTGAACTGAACAAAGCCGGCAAGAAAGCAGAAGCACTTGAGTTGTTTTTGTGCGTTGGAGAGAATGCCAAGCTACAACGCAACGAAGGCGAACGGCAAGTGTACGTTTGCAGTCAGACAATGGCATGTCAGTGTTATGAACTGCTTGGTAGATATAAAGAAGGGTATCTGTTAGGAAAGAGCTTGCTTCAAGGTAAGTTGAATGATGAGGAAAGGAAAGACATCGGTCATCTTTATGCTTTGAACGGCTATATGTATGCTTGCGAATTTATCCAGCGCAATGAAAAAGGACGTGCCGATTATAAGCGTGGAAGGGAACTTATATCAGAAATACTTCCCTATTCTGACGGTCAGGTAAAAGAATACGCAAAGCCAAAGATTCCTCTCTCATGGTATTTTGAGGGAGCGCAATATGCGATGACACAGAGTTATGACGAGGCGCTTTCTTCGTATGAAAAAGCCTTGAATGGATTCAGGGATTTGGGTAGGGTGTTTGAAGAAGTAGATGTGCTCTCCGGGATAGCATCGGTAAAAGCACACCTTTGCAAGTTTGACGAAGCAAAGCGAGTTTACTATCAGGCATTTGTCTTGGCAAATCAAAATGGCAAGGTGAACAAGCAGATGGATGTGTTGAGGGAGTTGTGGTCGTTGGGCAATACCACTGGCGATATGAAACTTATACGCTCCACTTCGGCATATATGGATTCATTGGTAGAAAAAGCAGAAGATGTGAAAATGAAATTTGCATACTACCATCAAAAAGGTGACGAGGCAAAATCAAAAAGTCAGTATGAATTAGCCGAAAAGTGGTATATAAAGGGGCAAGAACTGGCAGAGAGGAACAATCAAGACCCATTTGCGGCAAGTAAACATTTGGCATACAGCAAACTGAGAAATCTGTACATTGCCACGGAACAATATGACGATGCCGTCGTATATGGTCGCAAAGCGTTGGATGAATACCAGAAGCAGATGACTCCAGAGGAGGATGCGTATTATTTTCCGTATAGTCTGATGGCAGACATCTACAGGTTGAAAGGAGACCGGGAGAATTGCTTTGCCTGTATAGACTCGCTCTTTATGAACGAAAGCAGAATGAAAGAGCCAAGGGAACTGTGCCAAATGTATATGGTTCGTGCCCGCTGTCATAATGGCTTCAAAGAATATGCCGCGGCTCTCAAAGACTACAAAAAAGCAGATGGAATACTTGCATCAAAATATCCCCAAACAGAAGAGAATAGGATAATAATCCTTGCATCCATGGGAGGAACGGAACATAGCCTTGGAATATATGATGAGTCTGAGAGGCATTACAAACTCTATGCAGATTACGCCAAGCAATTGTATGGTGAGAAAAGCATAGAGTATATCAATGGGCTTATGATGCTCGCCAATGCAGAGGGATTTGCCAAACATCTTGATGCAGGTTGCAAACATTATACGGATGCCGCTTCCCGGTTGAAAGAGTTGATGAAGGAGCGTATTCCGATGATGAGCGTCGAGGAGCGTGAGAGTTTCTGGTCGCCAGTATCTTCCCTCTTCATGAAGATGACACCATACGCCATTGAAGCCAAAAGAAATCAGGATACGTTTACCGCAAGTTGCTACGATGCTCTTGTCATGTCGAAGTCTTTCCTGTTGGAATCGGAACGTTCGCTGTTTGACGTGGTGAAGAAAGAAGGTACGGATAATGATATGAAGGACTATATGCTGCTTACCTTGATGAAGAACCAAATCAAGGAGTGGGAGAAGGACTACGTCCATCACGCAGACAGCATATTAAGTATGTCACAACGGGCAGACCAATTGGCGGCACGTATAGCCGAACGTTGCCGTAGTTTCGGCAATATCATACGCTTCATGAATATAGGCTATGCGACTGTCAAGAATGCGCTGAAGCCAAACGAAGTACTCTTGGACTTTACTGATTACGTTTCAGAGACTATGGGGCGAAAATATGCTGCCTATATCATCAACAAGAATGATGAATACCCATTGGTAAAATATCTATTTGCCGAAAGACAGATTGATTCGTTAGGTATCACCAGACCGGATATGTATTATAATCAGGACTATGCCCTGGATGTGTTGAAACTACTATGGGAACCATTGAAGGAAAACATAGCAGAAGGTGCGACTGTCTATTATGTTCCATCACAATTGTTGTTCCATGTGTCATTGGAGTCATTGCCTCTGGCTGATGGTTCGCTGTTGGGCAGTCATTATAACTTCGTAAGATTGTCTTCTGCAAGGGAACTGGTAAAGGCGCAATCGCCAACTTTGACATCTTCACCTCATTCTGCCGTATTATATGGAGGATTGCAATATGACCTTCAACCGACAGACATGGTTGAGGAGGCTAAGAAATATGATTTGACAGATTTACTGGTGATGCGTGGCGACATGGTTCGTGGGGATTCGGTTTTCTGTGAATTGCCTGGCTCCAAGCAGGAGATTATGCAGATTGAGTCTCTGCTGAAAGCCAACAAATGGCAGGTAACATCCCGAACGGGAATGGAGGGTACGGAAGAGTCGTTCCTCAGTATGCATGGCAAGGCTCCACAGTTGTTGCAAATAGCCACCCACGGATTCTACTATACGCCTGAACGCGCAGCTAATGTAGATTATCTGAAAGGCTACTCTGATGCTATGATGCTGTCTGGCATTGTCCTCTCTGGAGGTAATGCAGCTTGGAGTGGCAAGGATCTGCCTGATGGTGTATTGGGAGGTATTCTTACAGCCAACAATATCGCCCGTCTCGACATGAGCGGCACAGAGATGGCTGTGCTCTCAGCCTGTCAGTCGGGGCAAGGCTTGGTAACTTCCGAAGGTCTTTACGGCTTACAGCGTGCCTTCAAGAAAGCCGGTGTCGGAACTATGGTCATGGCACTATGGAGTGTCAGTGACAAAGCGGCTACAGAGTTTATGACTACATTCTATGAACAACTGGCATCCAAACAATGCTGGTGGAACAAACGCAAGGCATTTGAAAACGCAAAATCCATCATCCGAGAGAAATATCCCGAGCCCTTCCATTGGGCTGCATTTGTGATGTTGGATTAATTTTTTATTTTGAGTGGTTACTTCTATAGAGTTTTTCTCATAAACAATCAAAAGGACAATAATAATAACAATTAGAAGTTGCGCCCGACACGGATTAGGGTATTGTACAATGATTAAGAAAATCTTCATGGCAGTTGTACTCATGGCAGCTTTCACAGTCACAGACATCAAGGCAAATACTTTTGCAGTTTCCACCAATGTGTGCATGAGTCCAGCTCCAAATAATGGCACTTACACCAAAACGAGCTATTTGGTTTCTGTTTGCACCGAAAGCGGTCATCCTAAAGGTGTGTATGCAGTTTACCAGCATCATGGGAGGCGCTACATAGACTTCAACAATACATGGATTTGCATTCAAGGCAAAAACCGTTTCGGATATTGTGGTAATTGGTACGTAATCAAGTAATAATTCCGAAAACATGAAAATCAGACAATTGTATATCCTGCTTTTTATGGCAATTGGTTTGCTTGCTACAGCCACAAGTTGCGACAAAGATGAAGATACTTTTCATGATGAGATAGAAGCACCTACCACATCGAAACTATCTGCGCCTAAACTTGACAAGCATCTCACTACAACCGATTATGATGGAGTCTCGTTTCGTGTGAGGTTCACTAATGGAGGAGATACTAATGAGAATATGTCTTGCAAGGTACATTGGCGGAAATATGCTTCTAAACCCACAAAGACTCCCAATGCAAGCGATATGACAGAGCATGAGACAATGCGGCAGTATGCTGGTACTAAGACTAAGACGACATTCGACAAATCCCATGCGGGGTTCAGCGGAGGAACATATCTCTACTATTATTATGAATGCAGTAATAGTCGTCATACAACAAAAACGAATGTGACATATTGTATTGTTAAACGATAAGACACTTTGGAAGAAAGACAATAGTCGTTACATCGTATTTCTAAAAGGTCGCACCAGTCAACAAGTTTGAGTTGTTTGATTTGGTGCGTTTTTATTGATAGATATGGTTACTAATCTTGCTCATATATCATAAAAGAGTATAACAAAAAATAGAGGAATATGGGACAAGAAGAAATAGTGAATGAAATTAGAAAGAAATGTGGGCATGTGGAAATGCTGCCGTCAATGGGTTGGCACTTTATCTACCACGACAGGCATTTCTTTTACATGGCAGGGAGAAGTGACAGTATGATTCGTTTCTGTGTCCCTCATTTGGTAAAGGCTAATGAGTACAACACAGAGTTTTTGTCGGAAGCTATCAATGAAACAAACAGGAATGTGAAATTTATCAAGGCAGTAAAACTTGACTGTGGCAGTGTTTCTTTGGATTATGACTACAAAACGACATCAGATGAGTCGGCAGAGACTATTGTCCCTCATATCATCAATGCCTTGGATTTTGCCTCTACTTATTTACTCAACAAACTGAAAAGGACATGAAAAAGTTAATCTCAATTATAATCATATCACTAGGTCTGCTGCCCCTTTGGGCACAAAACGACTACTACATCAAGCAAGTCCAATCATATCAGCGTGAAGCGGAATACTATACAAAGCAGGCATTGAGGTATGAGCGAGATGTTGACTACTATAACCGACAAGCACAAAGGTATCTCAGAGAGGCTGAATACTATTCGAAGCGGAAGAGCTACGATAGCGTGAAGACATATCAGCTACGGGCAAGGAATTTCACCAACAAGGCGGAAGACTATGCCCGAAAAGCAAGGAATGCTCGAAAATATGCTCTAAGCTACATGAGAAAGGCTGAGTATACGCTGAAGAAAGCAAAATAACATTGCAACAGATAAAAAACATCAAATACAACAATGAGAACATTTACTACACATCTACAGACCATGATTCTAATGGTTTTTTTCGCATTTGCAACAGTCCAAAAGGCAAACGCTTCGGCAAAAGCAGGGGAGGCTTCTGTCTATGAAGGAAGTACCGTAACCATAGCGTTGGCGGATGCTTACAAGCGTACACTTATGCAGTCAACGGGTGTCACCTATCAATGGTACTCCGAGAATAACTCGTATGCCACCGTGACCAGTTCCACACGCTATAATGCACTGTCAAGGGAATCAAGGCAACTTCTTCGTGCAAGGTGTATTTTAAATGCAGCTACTTCATTGATGGCTTCTATCGCACCATGGACTTCTATTACACTATCACCGTGAAATCGACAAGTGTCAGTGTGACGAGTGTAACGCTGAGCCAATCGTCCATAAATTTGAAAGAAGGAAATACATATCAACTGTCTACTTCCGTCTATCCGACAAATGCAACTAACAAGAATGTAAACTGGTCGAGCAGCAATACATCTGTGGCTACGGTGTACAATGGACTTGTGTCGGCAAAGGCAGCGGGAACTGCTACCATTACATGCCGTGCTGCGGATGGCAGTGGAAAATATGCGACTTGCAAGGTGTCCGTAGAGTCTGCAAAGGTATATGTTACAAGCCTAACATTAAACAAGGCTTCTGCTTCTCTGTATGTTGGAGAAAACACACAACTCAATGCAACTGTCAGCCCAAGTTCGGCGACCAACAAAAGTGTTGGTTGGACATCCGATGACACGTCTGTTGCCACTGTGTCATCCACAGGGCTTGTCACTGCAAAATCAGCAGGCGCTGCCACCATTACATGTAAGGCAAAGGACGGAAGCGGGAAACAAGCGACGTGCAACATATCAGTAAAAGAGAATGTAAAGCCGACATCTATAACTCTCAGCGCATCCAAGGCTTCACTCACCGAAGGAGAAACATTACAATTGACAGCCACGGTAAGTCCTTCTGACGCTGTCGATAAAACCGTGACATGGATAAGTGACAATACAACCGTCGCAACCGTGGACAACAAGGGTATGGTCACCGCAAAGAGTGCCGGCACAGCCAACATCATAGCTACAACGTCCAACAATCTTGCTGCGGTCTGTGCTATAACCGTGAATGATAGAATCATAGGAAAGCCTACGGTATGGTCCGGGAATTATAGGGTTGCATCCAGTCATGTGGAGAACAATCCTACGAGGGAGTATCAAGATGGATTTGAAATGACTATCGCTGAGAAAGACGGATTGTATTATATCACTTCCATGTTTGGTGATGATCTTACAGAATATAATGACAGAGGATTCAAGTTGCATGACAATGGAGACGGCACTGCAAAGATTGATGTATCATACTACAATATCCTGAAATATACCGACAATGACAGCCCGTTGTATGCAATATATGTGTTTGATGAGACAACAGATGATTGGGCAGACACATGGACACTGAAAATGAATGAAGACGGAACAATAGCTGTTGGAGACTTCTATGTAGCAGCCTTTACATGGGTGGAAGATGAGGGAAAATGGAAAAATGGGCAGTTGGAGGCATTGTATTACACCATGACGGCCAAGATAGAAGATGTCACAGGTATCTCCGAGACGATAGACGAATCGCCTGATATTCATATCGAGAATGGAACTGTCTGGCTGGATGAAGCGTCATATATTACAGTGTATAAAGACAATGGAATCATAGTCTATTCAGGAAAGACCAATCGCGTCGAGAACCTGTCCAGAGGATTGTATATTGTCAAGATAGGCAATCAAAGCAAGAAAATCCTGATAAAATAATGCCTCAAGGGGTTACTTGACCTAACTGTCTTTCATAAACAGACAAAGGAACAATAATAACAAACTTAGAAGTTGCGCCCGACACTAACAAGGGTATATAACAATGAAGAAGATTTTTGCAGTTGCAATTGCCCTCATCGCTTTAGTAGGTGCCAATGCGCTTTACGTGAATGCAAAAACAACTAATGCTGAGGTTGGGCCTGTGACAACGGATGTCACTGTACATGTAGCAGGGAATGATGACGGACACTGTCATTATTGCGGCCCCAAAAAATGCCCGTATTTTAGAGCAAAGAGCGGTGCTGACCCTACGACATGCAAGTGTGGTCATTCCAAGCGTTCTCATATTGACAAATATTAAAAGCGTCTTGTCTATGAAATTCAAATAGTTTTTTACCGACAAATATGAATAGGAAGTTATATAAAACAATATTACCTATTGCCTTGTTGGCAGGACTTTTGTCCTCCTGCTCAGCTGACAAGAAACCAATACCACCACAAGGGTATATGTATTGTGGATATTGTCATGGTACAGGCTATGAATACTGCTATCTTGGAGGTTTGATTTCTGATGAATGTGATGTCTGTTATGGTAGTGGCTATGGATTGAATCCTAATCGTTTGTTTGATTCACCTTCGTTTAGGGGAAACAGACACGTCCATATTGATGAACATATACCTTGGAACGAATGTGATATTTGTGGCAAACACAAGGTGTATTGGTAGAATAAATTTTGTACAGCAATAGCTGTCACAAATCTAAAACATTATATAGACGATGGCATAAAGAGGTGGGAACTTGACGTTCCTGCCTCACGTCAATAGAATTACTCATCATATTATAAAACGAACGATTATGAAGCAACTGAAGAACAATGAGACCATTGAGGTCTTGGGGGCATTATTCAATGGTGTGAAAGATATGATAGAACACGCAAGGAAGCGCATACCAAAAGATGGCGTGTATGTAGGTGAAGACTCACAACGTTATCCTTGCTTTGACAGCGAGGACTATATGTATGAGGAACGGTATTTTACTAATCTGGTTTTTGCCAATAGTCTGGATGAGATTGACAAAAAGCTGCACATACTGAAGCAGGTGGAAAGATATAGCAACTACAATAAGCTGAGTAGCGAACTTCACCCGATGGCTTATTGGCAGGGTGACACTTGTCATGATGTGCTGTTGACAGAAGTGGGAGATGAGTAATTTGACGCTATTATAATCTTGGTTATCAATATTAAATGAATCAGTTATGCAGAGAATTGACCATAATACAAAGGAGGCTGTTGTTGAGAGCATCTTCAATATTTTAGCTCAGCAATTAGACAACAATCAGATGCAGCTTGTCCGCAACGCATACGAACTGGCGGCTGAGGCACACAAGGAACAGAAGCGCAGGACGGGTGAACCGTATATCATCCATCCAGTTGCCGTGGCACGCATCGTGGCAGAAGAATTGGAGTTGGGGGCAAACCCAATAATGGCGGCATTCCTGCATGACGTGGTGGAGGACACATCCTACACCATCGAGGACATCCGCGAGCGTTTCGGGGACGACGTGGCCTTCCTTGTGGGTGTTGTGACCAAACAGAAGAAGGAGAAGTACGACAAGTCGAAGCAGGTGGACAACTACCGTCAGATACTGGCATCGGTGCAGTATGACGTGCGCGCCATATTGGTGAAGCTCGCCGACCGTCTGCACAACATGCGCACCCTGGCGAGCATGCGTCCCGACAAGCAGATGAAGATAGCCGGGGAGACCGACTATTTCTATGCTCCGCTTGCCAACCGCCTGGGACTTTATCACGTGAAGACCGAACTGGAAAACCTGTCGTTCCTGTATCGTTGCCCCAATGAATACAAACAAATAGAACGGATGCTGGAGGACTTAAAGCTTGCGGATGAGGAAAATGTCATGGCGTTCATAGCCAAAGTGGGCGAATTGTTGGAAGACAACGGCATCAACGCGAGGACGGAAGTGCAATACCGCACACCTTACAGCATCTGGCGCAAGATGCACTCCAAAGGCTGCGACTTCCATCATGCCGACGGCAAGCACTATGTTCGCGTCATCTTCACCGCAAAGGATTTGCATGAGGAGAAGAAACAGAGCCGGCGCATCTATGCCGTGCTTTCGGATTATTTCAAGGAGCGTCCCGGCAGTGTCGCCAACTATATCAACGCCCCGAAGGAAAACGGTTACCAAAGCTTCCATGTGAAGTTGCTCAACGACCAAGGCGGTTGGGAGGAGATTCATATCTCTTCAGAACGCATGGTGCGCAACTCGCGTTTGGGCTGTACGGCAGAGAGAACCGAAGAGAACGTAAAGGCATGGCTGGAAAAGTTCAAGGCGGTGCTGAAGGATGTCGCCTTCCACAGTCACGAGATGGATTCGGCGACGTTCTACAACGACGACATCATGGTGTTCACGCCTCGGGGAAAAGGCGTCATCCTGCCCAAGGACGCTACTGCACTTGACTTTGCCTTCGAGGTTCACAGCGAAGTGGGGCTGCATGCCGAGTATGCGCGCATCAACGGCAGGCTGTGCTCGGTGAAAACCGTACTGCATCGTGGAGAGTGTGTGGAGATTGGAACCAACGGCGAGGCGACTCCCAATGAAGATTGGCAGAACCATGTTCTAACTTACAAGGCGAAGCGGATGCTCCGCAGCCATTTTGCCAAAAAGAAGAGAATGCCATACAGCCGCTGTACGTGTTGCCATCCATTGCCCGGCGACGAGGTGATTGGTTTCAAGGATTCAGACGGCAAGACAACGCTTCACAAGCGCAACTGTCCCGATGCCATACGCATGGCTTCCGAACAAGGCGACTTCATCGTTGCGGTCAACTTTGAGGAGCGGGATGGTTTCCTCTTTCCCGTCCGCGTCTGCATCCGTGGTGTCGACCGCCATCACCTGTTGAGTGATGTTGTTGCATGTATCACGGAAAGGCAGAACCTCTCTATCTCCTGGCTCAATATTGTAACCATTGACCGTATCGTAGAGGCTTCTATCGATTTTGCTGTCCATTCGGTAAGAGAGTTGGAAGCAGCGATGGAATCTATTTCGAACATCAAGAACATAGACGAGGTTTCAAGAATTGACATTGAATAGAAATAAACATAAAAACAATTACAAATTATGGTTAAATTTATCAACAAACTTTTTGAAAAAAACAAGAAAACGGCAACAACGCCTTTGCCATTCTCATGCATAGCGGTACCTGTTTGTCTATGGCAGCATGTCGAGTGTGCCTGCGTGTATAGTTACTTTCCCCACTCTATCTTCATAAAACAATAAAAAGGAAATGGAAAAGATATTGCGTAAGATATATGTAAAATGGTTGTGTTTGATGGGTAAGGCCATTGATATACATTCAAAGGGCAAACAACCAGCCTGCGCCCTGTCTAACTTTATGCCATACACTTTTATGTTTCGTGGAATGAGCTTTACCTCAATGGAAAGCCTGTTACAAGGATTGAAGTTCGAGGCCGTTGAGGAACAAAATGTGGTGTTCCGACTGGTAGGTGTGAAAGCCAAGCGCAAAGGAAAAAGTTGCAAATGGCATCTCAACCAGACGCTTTGGTGGCAAGGCAAGCCGATGAAGCGTAGCTCTGACGAATACCGGGACTTTGTTGAGGAGGCTTTTGAGGCATTATCATACAACAACGACTTTCTGAAAGCATTGCAAGCCACAGGCGATAAGAGGTTGTACCATACAATAGGGATTCCCGACCCGACAAAAACGGTCTTGACTGAGGACGAGTTTTGCAGCATACTTACGAGACTTCGCCTTCGGGATTTTGAACAGGCAAGGGCATCAGAAGTAAATCGAAATCAATAGGTTTAACAATAACGACAAAATAGAAATCTTAGATACATGATGAGACAGAAAATTCTTTGGGCTGACTTGGCGATATGCTCCTTGTGGGTGTTGGTTATATTGTCAAATAGATTTTGGTGGTATGTATTGCCTAACCAGATAATGGCGTTGTTGCTTGTAACAACACGTATCGTTTTCGCCTTTCTTTTCTATTACAAGGAAAAGCGGGCATGGATCCCTCTTGCCTTGTTTATCGGCGTGTCCATTCTTTTAGGCAGTGCGGGTGGCGACCTCTGTATTACCAAAATAATAGACTTGTCATTCCCCATGCTTGGGTTGGAATTTGATGCCACAGCATACAAAGTGTTATGCGTAATCGTGGCTGCGTGGCTGTGGGTTATACCTCCGATTATATACCTTGTCGCCTTGTGCCGCAAGAAGCTGACACGGACAAACGCCTCATGGAAAGACACCTTTGGCGCGATCCTGTGGAATGATAACGGAGCACGTGTTTATTCCATACTTATGTTGGTGCTAATAGGTACACTATATACAGGACTTGCCATGAACTCACGGATATGCTTGTTTGTGTGCCTTTCAGCCCCCACCTTGTGCTATTGGGTTATTGCAAAATACTATGGTGTGAGCGTAAATCGCCTGTGGTTGATGCTTGTGGGCATGGGAGTGTTCTTCTTCGCCCAATTCACTTTCGGACTATGGCGCATCGGGATGCTTGCAACGAGTGTCATCATAGTAGCATACCTGTGCAGCCGCTTTTACAGAGAGAAGAAGCTTCTGTCGTTGTCCATCGCTGCAACCGTCTATATAGGTGTTCTGCTTCCAAGCCTGGCAATTGGCAACAACCAGTATGCATGTATTGACTATGGAAGAGATTGCTTTAATACGCTGAAGCCTTATTCAGGCATATTCCATATCAAGGACAGCAAGAGTGGCGGCATCGGCCTGCGCGACAGGTATGGCATCCTTGTCAAGCCCGAATACGAACAACTTGCCTACCATGACAAACGCCATTGGTTCGGAAAGTTGGAGCTCCGCAAGAACGGCTGCTACACTCTGTATGACATCTGCAACAATTCGTTCAGCAGGAACAATGCCATCAGGCATGAGTTGCAAAACAGTGTCTGCCGGATTATAGACAGTCATTTTAAGACTTTTGCGTATGAATTCGATGAACGCTTGGAGGTAATGGTAAAGGACTACGCGACGGGGAAAATCATCTCACACGTAAAAGCGAGTACAAACAATACAACGATTTACGACTACAATTCCGAGCCGTATATCAAGGCTGAGCCGATAGCCGTTCAGTCCGAAGTGTTTGTTGTCGACACAGTTTGCATCAATGACTATGTCAAACAAACCAATAGCTATTCGCATGACGTGAAAAGAGACTCCGTGCCTATGTATAATATCTTTATACAAGCCGCAAGAAGAGAATTGCCGCAAAAGGCCGAACTGTTGGATTTGACCGGCAAGATAAAAACAAAGTTGACCCAAAGTAAAACCAATGCTGTTGAAAGCGGAAAATCAAAAAACGGTTGATATGACAATCAAGGATAATGTCTTTATACAAGACACGACGCATGACAATTTAGTCTTCGCAATTGGCAGATATTAGTATTTTTAATATAGTTGAAAACCATTATATCCAGTCAATAAGATGGAATTCCAAAGAATCAGAAATTTGCTGTCTTATTTTCAAATAAATAAACACAGGAAACAGACACAAGAACTTTTCAGAACTCTTTTCGCGGATTCAAACAAAGGAAAATATTCCTTTGCTGATCGCAAGGAGGGAATGATGATGGGATGGCAAGGCAATTGCCGTCGTAGTTTTTTGATCAACAAGAATACCGAGGAGGCCTGGGAAATGGTGGATGCTGACGGGATTTTATGCTGGGATTCTTACGTCGTGAAGGAAGATGCAGTGCAGTCTCTTACCTATCCTGCAAAGGGTAATGCCGTCAACATGATGGCAACGTTTTATTTCGGTATTGAACATTACAAGGACGGGGTGACATGTGTGTCTTGGACATTACAGCCGGACGGCAGCTATTATGTCGACGAGGATGGATTCGGCATGGACGACGACCCTGAGATAACCTTTTATGCGTTTATGGACAAGTATTGTAATATACTTGTTCCTTTCCAACCTATGAACAATGACCTTCGTGAGCGTTTTCAAAAACAAGCGGTCGCCATTGCCAAAAAGAGAAACTGCAACCCGTAAGATTGATTATTTTTTTGATGATAGAAGCATGGTTACAACTGCCTCTTTGTTTACATAAAGATCAAACGATTATATTCATTTATGCTAAAGAGAAATGCTATGGAGAAGAAAACAGTTCATAAGACGCAGGTCTTCAATGTAATCATCCTTGACTCTGTGGAGGTTGCCATGAAGCTGTCAATCCTCAACTCACGCAACTTTGCATATAGTGATGAAGGCACACGTGCCTCAATGGAGAAAGACACTTGTACTCGTATGAACTTCTTCTCGCGTCTCGCATCATTCAGAAAGAGCCCAAAAGGATACGTGGATTCCATGTCGGCAGAGGAGCGGCATAACCTATATACCAGTATGGCAGACGAAGCTTTTGATGAGGAGGAGGGAAAATGAGAGCAAAGATAACATCAATGAAAAGAGCTTTCATTCTGTTCTGGCATGGATTGACCGTTCTCCTTACCGGCATAGCCAACTGGTTTACGGTGATATTGGGCATGAAAGACAATTCCAAGTACGGCAAAATCATACCTAAGGAAAAGAACTACGATGATGACGGAACTTTGCAAAGCGAGTAGGAGCATGTAGAGCCGGTACGGCAGAGCGCAAAATGCAAGAAGTACGAAACGGAATCAGGGTGGTATGGCCTGATGACTGCTGACGGCAAAATCATCACACCGCCATCCTATAGATACATAAAAGGCATCAGTAACGACACCTATCTCTGTATGTATGATGACGACAACGGCGTTGTGCTGAATGGCAAAGGCGAGCGCGTGCGATAATATCCATATATAAGCCCAATATTACATTCCAACATAGTTGGCTGACCAAATCAAGCAGGATGGCAAGAATGATAGTCTTGCCATCCTTTTTTAATGTCAAGTGTAAAGCAGTCCAGTGCTTCTTTCACTATTGTCGGTTACGGCTATCAGCGTACCCTGACGTACATATTCACCTTTGGCGGCAATAACTGACCGTGAACTTATAACAAAGAATGTTCCAATCATGTTGATGGCTTTCAATTGCTCTGTATCCATGTAGCCTCGGTCGAATATCATCACCAGCAAATGATTCCAACAAGTAAACTTTTTCACGTATTTATTACCGTCATATTTCTTTACAAAACAATCAAACTTGATTTTAGGCAGAAAATCCCCCAACTGACCGAACACGTACCATTACCGATGCCGACCACTGTAGGCTTACCATCTGCAATCTTATATTGCACAAGAGGGTAGGAATACCTCAGTCCGTTTTCCGTATGGTTATGAAAGTGTAGAGAAGCCTTGTCACCCAGTTCCTTGAGAAATGCCCCACGGAACATCTGCTCTTCACCATACTTTAACTTACCATTATATGATACAATCGTTATATCCATAGAGTTTAAAGTTTTGAATAAAAAATCAACATTATAGTCATTTTTTTGACGTTTAATTTTGTATTTACTATGTTTTTGCTTAATTTTGTGAAAGATAATACCACATAAAAAACTAAGAGCCAATGACAGAGTCAAAATATTTATATGGTGCGTCTGTACAAGGCATCCAGAGATTCATCTTCCGGACCAACGAGTTGAAAGACATCGTTGGTGCAAGTGAACTGGTTGAGGACATTTGTACCGAGATGTTCAAGCCATACGCAGGAAAGGGGAAACTGGTCGTCAATGCAGCAGGCAATGTCAAATGCATCTATTCCACAAAAGAAGATTGTGAGTTAGCCGTAAGATACTTTCCAAAGACAGTTATGGAGAAAGCGCCAGGCATAACAATAAGTCAGGCGGTTGTAAAGTTGCTTCCCGATGAAAGTAATTTCAAAGAACAGGTTGAGGAGCTTGAGCGCCGTTTGCAAGTGCAGCGCAATAAGCCGCAGCGCAGTACAACTTATGGTACAATGGCAATGCTCCGCTCCCGTAAGACAGGTTTCCCGGCTGTTTCCAGCAGTAAAGAGTAAAAACAAGGAAGGCTTGGACTTCCTTGATGAGGCAACCGTTGCCAAACGTAATAATGCAGGAAAGTCTACACTTAATCTTGCAAAGAAAAGTTTTGGAAACCAAGAACTTTCTTATGATTCTGTCGCTTTTGATATCGAGGATATTACCGACAAGAATGACTGGATTGCTATCATTCATGCTGATGGCAATGGTTTGGGGCAGATTGTAGCAACTAAGAACAAAAAGCCGAGTGAGTTGAAAGACTTCTCTGAAAAGCTTGATGCTGCAACCATAAAGGCAGCGCAGCAGGCATATAGTGACATTATCAAGAACCCAGACTATAAGCTTCTGGGTGATGTAGTACCATTCCGTCCCGTCGTACTTGGCGGAGATGACATGACTGTCATCTGCCGTGCAAGTCTTGCAATGCGCTATGTAACATCTTATATCCGTCACTTCGAAGATAATACCAGTAAGAATGGCGAAGATAACGCCCTTACTGCATGCGCTGGCATCGCCTACATGAAGTCTTCATATCCATTCCATTATGGCTATCGTCTTGCCGAGGCACTGTGTGAAGAAGCCAAGAAAGATGCCAAGCGTGAAAATGACGGCAAAGCACCTTCATGTATAATGTTCCATAAGATACAGGGCAGCTACACTGGCAGTTTCAGTCAGATAGAGCAAAACGAACTAACCATAAACAGCAAGAACTCTTTGAAGTTCGGTCCTTACTATCTTGATCCAATGGAAGGCAGATGGACAATTCAGCAGCTCAGAGACAACGTTGCCCGACTCAACACAAAAGACGGCAATGTAGCAAAAACAGACATTCGTCAATGGCTTACTGTTATGAATGACGATACGGCTTACGCTGACCAAATGGAGAAAAGGGTTGATGACGTTTCGTCTCCTGATAATAAAACATCTTTCCATTTGGCAACAGACGGACAACTGCGGGATGGTGTATATATTTACCCCGCTTTTGATATGTTGGAACTGTTGACAGTGGAGAACCAGATAACCAAGGAGGACAAGGATGAAAAACATTAAATACAGTATACATTTCTATTCGCCGTGGCATTGTGGCTCAGGACTGTCAGCAGGCGCTGATGCCGATTCCCTTGTCATCAAGGACAAGTATGGAATGCCGTTTATACCCGGCAAGACATTAAAGGGGTTGGTGCGTGAAGCCGTGGAAGACTATGCGGCTCTTAGCGAAAGCCTTTCAGAAAAAGTGCTGAATGAGGCATTCGGTCTGCCTGCCAATGCTGACAAAGCCGATGACAATATCAGCGGTTCGGCTTTCTTTACCAATGCAAAACTCGATGATAAGGAAACAGCGGCCATTGTCGGAAATAAGGCTCAGCGTTACTTATTTAATAATGTGTCGTCAACTGCTATCGGAGAAGATGGCATTGCGGTAGATCACAGTCTTAGAAGCATAGAGACTGTTGTTCCTTGCACACTTTATGCTGAAATCTACGACCTGTCCGATGAAGTCGCAAATATCGTAGAGAAGAGTTTCGGGCTTATCCACCACATTGGTCTGAACAGAAGCCGCGGGACTTGGACGTTGCGACTTCAAGATAGAGAAAGGAGGCGCACAATGAAGACGTTGAAATTCAAATGCACATTGCTCAGCGATATTGTTCTCAACACATCTGCTGCTACAGAAGGAGAGCAGACAAGCCTTGACTTCATACCTGGCAACAACTTTCTCGGCATTGTAGCTTTAGACTACGATAGTCTGTCAAAGCCAGAGCAGATGGAGATTTTCCATTCTGGTAAAGTCCGTTTTGGCGATGCCCATCCTTCAGACAATAATGCGAAGGTAAGAAGTCTCCACGTTCCTGCAACTCTGTTCTATCCCAAGGGTAAATACGCATGGGAAGAATGCTATGCTTTCCAGAGTTACAGCCGTAAGGAGGACATTCGCACCAATGGCAAACCAATGCAGTTGAAGCAGTGCCGCAGTGGGTACTGTGTTTTCCAGAATGCCACTGGCTCACCTGTAACAGTGGCAAAGAGTTTTGCCATTAAGTCTTCATATGATAGGGATAACCGCCGTGCCAAAGACGGACTTATGTTCGGTTATGAGTCGTTAGACCAAGGACAAACCTTCCTCTTTGACGTAGAGGTAGATAATGAAGCATTAGCCGACAAGATAAGCAAGGCATTGGAAGGAATCCATCACATTGGCAGGTCACGTACTGCACAGTATGGACTTGTCAGGATTGAGGCAGCAGACTACAAAGATGTACAATCAAGACAAGAACAGATAGATACTATTGACGGCAAGCGCGTAGCAGTCTATGCAGACAGCAGGCTTATCTTCCTTGACGATGCAGGTCAGCCTGTATTCCAGCCTACATCCGAACAGCTCGGACTTGACGGTAAGATAGACTGGGATATTAGCCAAATTCGAACATTTCAGTATGCTCCGTGGAACGGAAAGCGCCAGACCCGTGATGCAGACAGATGCGGAATAGAGAAAGGCAGCGTCTTCTTTGTAAAATGTAACAGCGTTCCTGTTGCATCAAGATATGTAGGCAGTTACAACCATGAAGGCTTTGGCAAAATAATCTATAATCCGGGCTTTCTCTGCTCAAAAGGCGAGAACGGCAAGGCTATGTACCAACTTCTAAAGTCTGACACAGCAAAGACTACGACAAGTACACAACCTCTTGGCGGTTCACCATTACTCGACTATGTAGCGACTTCAAAAAAAGACTTTGAGACGGAAGGCAATATTACCGAAAAGGTCAACGACTTTGTTTCTGACTATGGAAGGCTGTTCAAGGGAGCTTCATTCGCATCACAATGGGGCAGAATCCGTAAGATTGCCATGACGCATCCTACTAAGAAAGGAATAATAGATGAACTCTATGAGAAGACAGAGATGCGCCACCATTTTCCGTCTCCAAATGACGACAAGGAATACGACAAGCCTGAAAATGTCGGCTATCTCGTTCACGGAGTCGCTAAAAGCAAGTGGGCAAAGAACGGTCGTAAGGACAAACTGAGAGCTTTCATTGACAGTGTTGAAGCCGACTATGTGCAGCAGGCTGTCGTGAATCTCGCTTCGGAAATGGCTAAAATCTGTACACGCAATGGAAAAAACTAAATATACAACAAGATATGTTTCAAGGATTACCCTTGAGGCAAAGACTCCTTTGGCCATAGGCTCAGGCGAGAAAGACTTGCTGACCGATGCGCTCGTAGCAAAAGATGTCAACGGTCTGCCATTCCTGCCAGGCACATCACTTGCAGGCGTCATCCGTTCTGCGTGCGGCATCAAGAAGAATGACCATACGCCTTTCGGCTATCAGGATAATGATGGCGGAAAAGGCTCTCGTGTAATCTTCTCTGATGGAGTGATTATTGGCAAGGACGGCAAGCCCGTTGACGGACTTCACGTTATAGACAAGAAGGATGAGTTCTACTCACACTTCAAGGCTCTCCCTGTGCGACAGCATGTCCGTATAAACAGTAAGGGAAGCACCGACCGTGGTGGTAAGTTTGACGAGCAGGTGACTTATAAGGGCACACGCTTCTGTTTTGAGATGGAACTTCTCTCCACTGGTTCTGACGAAGATGCTAAATTCTACAACTATCTTCTTGACGCACTCCGTAGCGACACTTTCCGAGTAGGCAGTGGCACACGCAATGGTTTCGGACTTATGAAAGTTGTTTCTCTGCAACGCAGGGATTACGACCTCAACAACAGTGCTGACCTTGAAAACTATGCTTCACGCTCAGCATCCTTGTATTCTCCCTTGGAAGGAGCAAAAGAAATAGCTTCAAACCTGGTTTCAGATAAGAAGTGGCAGAGGTACACGTTAAAGCTCAAGCCATCCGACTTCTTCCTCTTTGGCTCGGGCATGGGAGACGACGATGCCGATATGACACCAGTCAACGAGGCTTATATCGAATGGACTGACAGCAAGCCTCAGTTCAAAGAGCGTGGCATACTTATCCCCGCCACTTCAGTGAAAGGAGCTTTGGCTCACCGAACTGCATACAACTGGAACAAACAGACCAAGCATTTTGTTGACGTTGATGGCGAAAAGCCTGTAACAGGCGATAACAATCCAGCTGTTGTAGCTATATTCGGAAAGTCAGGACAAGGTGCTGACGAGGAAATAAAGCGAGGTAATATTATGCTCTCAGATGTCATTATTCCCGCAGGTAAGAAGGATGATGATGAGAAGATACTTAACCACGTCGCCATTGACCGTTTCACAGGCGGAAGCATGGACGGTGCTCTTTTTACAGAGAAAGTCATCAATGGCAGAGACTGTGTAATAACTCTAACTATTGATGTTCTGAAAGACAGCATTAAGGATGATAATATCCGTAATGCTTTTGAGGAGTCTTTACATGACATTGCTGACGGATTGTTGCCTCTTGGCGGAAGCGTAAACCGTGGCAACGGAGCTTTCACTGGAACATTGACAAAGGAGGATTAAGCTATGGCAGAAAATATAAAAGGCAATTACGAAGGCTACATCTGGATGAGTGATGCCACGAAGCCAGTGGTATACAATTCAAACGAGTCAGTAGATATAACCCTTGATGACAATGCCAATCCGTTTGTCATCGAAGGGGAACTTTACGATAAGCAGAATGGAGAGTCAATATCCATCCGCTTTGCTGACGGACATTACTTTGTCAAGAAATTCACAGTAAAACCGGAAGACTTGAAAGGTTCTGAACGTGTTACCAAGAAAGAGTATCTTGCTCAGAGAATGCCCGGTGTTGGCAGACTAAAGTATCTCCAATATTGGAATGAAGCCAAAGACACTTTATGTGATGACATGGAGACTTTGCAGCCAGGAGATCTTGTATTTGTGGGATATAAAGCGGAGGAGAAGTAACTATGGGAAAACTAACATCAATATACAATTTCGTTCCTCTCAATGAGCAGGTCTTCTATCCCTCATGGGCGGATCAGGTTTCACAGGATGCACCTTTCTCCGATGGTGAGGATGGTTACATCGATGTCACCTTGCGCAATGTCTCCCCATTATTTATCCGTAACGGCAATGCTGACCGCAATACACACGACCCGCATTCTGCTCATGTCATGGTTGATGGCAAGCGGCTTTATTTCCTTCCTGCTACAAGCATCAAGGGTATGCTACGCTCAACGCTGGAGATAATGTCTTTCGGCAAAATGACGCAGTACACCAACCGCTTCTTCAGCAAGCGTGAACTCGGTGGCAAACAGACAGCAGACGGCAATGCTTACGTGGAGCTTATGAAAGGCGTAAAGCCGGCATGGCTTCGCATGCAGGGCGAAGATCTCTATCTTACGCCTTGTGATGGCGACTATCTGCGTATAACCTATGCCGACATAAGCAAGAAATATCAAGGATTTGATACCAAGAAGACAGGCTATGCCAAAAACAAGGCTATTGCGGAAATGGCTGGCGAATGGTTCCCGCATTATGAAATTGATGGCGATGAATACCGCCTCGTCTGCACCGGAAACATTGACAAGAAGATAAAAGACTATCTATTCCCTATAGGAAGACGTGATGAAGTGAAGGTTGATGACCGTGTAAAGACAGCCTTCTTTACAGTACATGAGCCATCTCCAGACTTTGACAAGATAACCGATTTCCTAAAGCAAGGCAAAGAACTCGCTGTCTTCTATCTGCCTGGCAAAAATCCTTCAGATGTTAAGGCTATAGGTATCTCTGCTATGCTCCGCTATCCGTATAAACAGAGTATAACCGACCTTGTTAATGCGCAGCAGTCAGAACTTGACCTTAACAAGCATGACCTTGCAGAGACTATATTCGGTTATACTACTGCCGGTGATTCAGACAGCATGCGCGGCAGGGTACAGTTTGGAAATGCCTTTGCCGAAAAGCCGCTGACAGATAGTGAACTACCTGGGGAAGTAACAGGCGTACAGGGACAGCCTAAACCTTCTTTCTATCCGTTCTATGCAAAACAGACAAGCAATCCTTACAAGACATACGACAATGCAGACGGCATCGCCGGTCGCAAACTCTACCGTGTGCATAGCGGCTCAA
Organism: uncultured Prevotella sp.; assembly: GCA_964511295.1. GTDB lineage: Bacteria > Bacteroidota > Bacteroidia > Bacteroidales > Bacteroidaceae > Prevotella. The sequence goes on along the minus strand of CAZEEP010000005.1, from coordinate 6,375 downwards.
CGGTAACGGCTCTGCCTGCCAGTAATGACAACAAGAATGCTCAGACTCATCTTACTCCTGTCCCGACAGGACAGACTTTCCATCTTCGCATAGCAGTCCACAACCTCCGTAAAGTGGAGACCGGAGCTATACTTTCAGCACTTACCCTTCACAAAACTAAAGGTGCATGGCACAATATCGGTCTTGCACGAGGCTATAGTTACGGCAAATTGGAGATTGAAGACATAAAGTTGTCTGACGGTTTCGCATACACCATTGATAACTATCTGAAGGATTTTGAGCATCAGATGTCAGTCTTTACATACACAGAGCTGCCAGCAAAGGTGATGTGGACAAATACACCGCAGGTTACGACTCTTGTCGGTATCCTTGGCGAGCATGAAAACGAAGATATGCGTGTCATGGAAATCAACTCAAAAGATTATGGCAAAGAGTACATTGAGGCTAAACGCCACTTCGATAAGCTTACAGAGAAGACTGTTCCAGTAACAACTTTCCTTTTCGATAATGATAAGGAAGCAGTAAAGAAAGAATCAGCTGAATACGAGAAGGAACTTGCAACTCAGAAACTCAAAGACTGAAAGAGCCGATGGATCACAGAACACAAGCCTGACTACGCCGATGCTGATAGTCTTTTCAACGGTGGCAAATATGACGAGGCTATAGCTAAACTCAATGCAATGGTTGACGAGTTGAGAATTCTCGGACTTGAGACTGCTGACGAAGACGCTCTAATAGAGAAAGTCCACAATAGCAAGAATGCAGAGTTTGAGAAACAACAGCAGGAGGCTCTTGCCAAACAGGAAGAGGCTAAAAAACAGAAACTCTCTGCCGGTCTTGGCGCCACACTTGACGAAGTATTTGCAGAAGGCACTCCTAAGGCAGGTCAGTATAAGGTAGCCGACTTCAAAGGCTTGAACAACAGGACAGACCAGTGGATTAAGAAGTTGAAAGAGACATCTCTTACAGACTCAGAGAAGTCAGACTACGCTTCTACTTTTCGCCGTCTCGCTCAGCCCGGTAACCATCCTAAGAAGGAAGACAAAGACCTTGCAAACAAAAAGTCTAAACTCTGGCAGACAGCACAGAAGAGGCTTGAAGACAGTTTCGACACCCTTCTCGGTGACCTTTACAAGCAGTAATCTATAAGCAGGAAAGTACAGATAACTTTGGTAGGCGGGCAGACAATGCCCGTCTATCTTGGTATCATAGAGATGCAGCCGGATGTCATTGTTCTTGTTCATTCAAGCGATACCATAGCCCAGGCACAACGTATTGCTGAGGAATATCCTGACAAGACAACCCTTCGGCAGTTTGAGCCTATGGATATGCCAATTATTATGAATTCTGCAATAGAACTTGTTGATGAATACAAGGACGACGATGTCATAGTCAATATTACAGGAGGTTCCAAGCCTTGGGGCTTTGCTTTTACTATGCTCGCCCAGGGAAAGCAGAACGTACAACTGATTTATGTAGACCAGAACTGCGTTTTCTACAACTACACCACCAATGAGAAGTGGCAGTCTACGCAGTCTCTGGACATGGACCAGCTTATGCGTCTCAACGGGCAGACTCCTAAGTCACATAACTTCTTGTCGGATTATGATGAAGAGGACATGAAGACCCTGTCAAGGGTAAAGTGTTTGCGCAACAATGCGCCGATGCAATTCAACTCATTGACTATTCCTGACAAGAAATGGCGAAAGAGCCTTATCGGCGGCTATGAAGGCAAGCATGTCATTGACGGAGGTTCATACGTTGAATGGAACAAGTCACAACACTGGGTTCGCATTTTTATCAACAAGAAAAACGGAAAGCAGTACGAAGAACTTTTTGATTCTCCGAACGTCATGCATATAGTCTTCAACACCGGGTGGTTCGAGTTTGAAGTTGCAAAGATTATCAGCACCTGGCAATATGCCAAGGAAGTATGGCTTAATGTCGTTTACCCTTATAGGGCAGGACAGCCCAAAAATGAGATTGACGTCGTCGTCAATACTGGCGTAAAACTGCTGATGATTGAATGCAAGACACAGATTTTCGACAATACTGACATTGACAAGTTCCGCACAGCCGTCAAGAACTACGGCGGCATGGGGTGCAAGGCATTGTTTATCACCGAAAGCAAAATGAAGGATACCGCGAAAGACAAATGTGCTGACAGTAAGGTGCTGACCTTTTGCATGAAAGACTATAACAGTAAAGGTGCAATCAGAACAGCCCTATACTCAATGCTCAATAAGGAAATTATGAACATTAACGCCAAATAATGACTATGGCAAGAAAACTATTCATATCATTCTTGGGTGCTGGCTTCTATAAAGAATGCACCTATTTCGATTCAACTCGTCCTTATAAACGCACAAGATATATACAGGAAGCTACATTGGAGCAAATCGGTGTAAAATCGTGGGCACAGACTGATGCGGTACGTTTCTTCATTACCGACAAGGCAAAAGTGGATAACTGGGATAAGGACAATGGGATACGATATAACAAGAAGTTAAACAAGGACGTTCCTTATACCCGTCTTGGTAAAATTATAGAAAACCTGCATCTCAATGTGGACTTAAAGCCGGTATTTGATGTTCCCGTTGGCAATAATGAGGATGAAATGTGGAAGATATTTCAGATGGTCTTCGATGAAATACACGAAGGCGATGAACTGTATATCGACCTTACGCATGCTTTTCGTTACTTGCCAATGCTCGTCCTTGTATTGAGCAACTATGCCAAATTCTTGAAAAATATAAAAATTGTACATTTGTCTTATGGCAACTATGAGGCTCATGATGACAGGGACTTTGCGCCGATAGTAGACCTTCTGCCACTCACAAAACTGCAGGACTGGACATCTGCCGCATCTGAGTACCTCAACCATGGTTATGCTGCAAAGCTCAAAGACAACATCATGGATACTCTGAGACCACTTCTAAAGAGCAGTGATACAAGAACAGACAATGTAACCAATGTCCGTGAGTTTGCAAGTTCACTAAGCACCTTTGCAGCAGAACGCCTTATGTGCCGTGGACTTGATATTGAGAATGGAACAGCAGAGAAAACTCTTTCCGATGTAATATCACGTATTGAGAATACTGGCATTGCGCCTCTCAATCCAATCTTCCACAAGATAAGTGAGAGCATCAATAAGTATAACAGTTCCATTGACAACTGTATCAGTGCCGCCAAATGGTGCGCCGACAGGAGCCTGTACCAGCAGGCTGCAACACTCTTGCGTGAAGGCATTGTAAGCTATTTCTGCAAGAAACACAGCGACTTGTTCCGCATGGACAATAAGGATGACAGAACTGTAGTTTCAAATGCATTCCAAATAAGTAAGGACAACAAACCGGAAGATACATGGAAGGTTGAAGAAAAAGACAAGCCTAAAGTAAAGGTGTTGTTGCAGGACAAGCAATTTGCCAATAAGGATTTGGTTGCAAAGTTTATAAGTCTGCGAGATCTGCGAAATGATTACAACCATGCAGGATTCCGTGAAAACGCAACATCAAGCAAGAAACTTGTCAGCAAAATAAAGAATGCCATTGATACGTTTACCACGCTCTTGTCCGCTGAAACAACAGCTCTGGCAAAAGAAGTAAAGCAACGAGTATTCCTTAATGTATCCAATCACCCATCTTCTGGTTGGGGAGATGAACAGCCTTCTGCTGCAAAAGCTTATGGAGAAGTAGAGGACTTTCCTTTCCCTGTAGTATCAGCAACTGCAAGCTCTGAGGAAATCAATGCTTTAGCCGAGTCTATAGCCAATGACATTATAGACGGCTATCCAGACACTGAGCTTACTGTCCATGTCATGGGTGAAATGACATTTACTTTCGCTCTCGTCTCACAGCTGAAGTCTCATGGCATCCGATGTGTCGCTTCATGCACTGACCGTCTGGCAGAAAACCTCGGCAATGGCGACAAACTATCGCACTTCCATTTTGCACAGTTCCGAGAGTATTAATTCATCACTAATACCAAAGCAAGCCTGTTGTTTACAGGTTCTTTATCGGCACATATGCATAAGTCCGTGGGAATGGCTATACAAAAATCATCATAACCCGATGCATATTATCCAATAAATGTGTAAGTAGATGTCGAAAATTAGTTTATATCATTTTTTTTGCGTATCTTTCCTCTATAAAACCTAATAGATTTCCGCGCAGAAGTAACTTAAATAGAGATTTTTTAGCAAGAAGCCTTGCTGTAGGCGCATAACATCCCACATCCACGCGTTAGAGCGGGTGTAGGATGTTATCATACTTTCCTCTTCGAGCTCAAGGCTCAAACAGGCTTTCATAGCCACCCATGTTATGAGTTAATTTGCAAGCGAGGTCGGAATCATCACAAAGATAAAAGCCTTTCCATGGGTGGTATATCGTGTTCATCCGTTTGTGTCGGATGCCTGACGATCTTGTTTTTGGAAGTCCACGTAAACTGTCTAGTTGTGGATTACATGCCATGCCGCTACCAGCAGCTTCCTGACTACGGCTACGATGACCTTCATCTTGTTTTTCTTCCTGACCTGCGTCTGGTGATAGGAGAACCGGCTGAAGAAGCTGTCCTTTGCCCTGCTTGCCGCCCAAGCACACTGGATTATGTTCTTTCGGAGATAGACGTTCCCGTGGATTATGCGGCGTGACTTGAACTTCTTGTTGGATTCGTCGTTCCTCGGTCTCAGGCCGCTCCAGGCAGCAAGGGGAAGTCCTTAACAGGGCTCCCCCTTTTCATTTGTATGGAAATAGCAATATTCGACATATAAATGGGCTCAGTAGGAAAAAGGTGGGAATAATGCATACAGTTTTGCTATTCTGAAGAGAAAGAATTTCTTATCTGCCACTCCTCTGATGTTTGCCCTAAACAGTTTGATTTTAGCATTAAATGATTCAGCCGCTGCATTGGAGGATCTATTGTTGTAGAAGTTCAAAATGTCTTCATAGTGTTCATAGAAAGTAGCCGCAATCACATTAAAGGAGTGAAATCCCGCTTCTTCCACCTTATTATACCATTTAGCCATACTTAATCCGGCGGCATCCTTGAACGTGTTCTTTGCAAATATTATCCTCAAAGAGTGAGACAGACTATATGCTGTTCTTAGTTTAGGGTATAGTTCAAACAAGATGGCTGCCCTCTGCTTTTTGGCATCCAGCCATTTCTCTGCAGATTTAAACAACAGGTATCTACTTCTTGCCAGCAACTCTTTCTTTGTATCTCCATTTGGAAGAACAGTAGGAATATACTTCTTCCCAGAGAGTTTTGCCACTTCCATCTCATCGTTAGCCTCTTGTATGGCATCCAAGCGATAATCTATTCTCATTTGCCGTACGGCATCACAGGCAAGTTTCTGTATATGAAATCTATCAATAACCCTCTTGGCTTGGGGGAAGCAATGCCGCACGATTTTGCGCATACTGTCTGATAAATCCAAGGTCACTTCCTCTACCTTATCTTGCTCCTGCTCGTCTATCTTATCCAACACCTCCCGGGCATCTTCTGCTTTTGTGCCTGCAATAACAGTCACCAGGCATCCTGACTTACCGTGCTTGTCACGATTGGTTACTATGGTATAGAGTTCACCATTAGAAAGGGATGTCTCATCTATGGCTAACGAGGTGCCAATATTCTTTGGGAATAAAAGCCGGTATTCTGCATGTTCAAGCTGATCCCGGTATTTATAACCACCGAGAACTTCCTTATATTGCTTTTCAAACTGATGGCCGTCAATATGGTAGAAATCCTCAAGCGTACGGCAAGTCAACGGGGATGTCTCCATACGTAGCTTTTAAAAAGCTACGAACTCTTCGAAATAACGAGTACCAGAGGCGGTGATATCAATTTTTAATGGTAGCGAGAAACTTTTACCTGTGCGGGTATCCGCCCAACGACGACGAAGCACAAGGATTACCTTATGGTCGCAGATAGGAAAGTCGGTAACTTCTACGGCATCCATGAAACCTTTGGATGCAAAATGAACATCATCCGAAAATTGTTTTTCCATCTTCTCATCTAAGTGGATACGAAACAAGGTTGAATCATGTTCTATCTTTACAATGAGGAAATAACGGAGCAACTCACCACGGAGTACTAATTCAGCTAACTGATACAGATAATTTTCTTCCATAACGCAAGGGAAAGAAATATTTATCAATTAACAAAATTATCCCTACCTTTTTGGGTCAGCGGATTTTTACGGTTGGCGGAGGAAATGTCAAGAGTATAGTTTTGCCAACCTAAACATAAAGAATTTGATGTCTCCTACTCCTCGGAACTGGGCTCTAAAAGCTTTGATTTTTGCATTGAAGGATTCCGCTGATGCATTGGTGAGTCTCCGTTGGAAGTAGTTTATTATTGTGGAGTTGTGGTTCTCGA
>CAZEEP010000004.1:143034-172590 GCA_964511295.1 uncultured Prevotella sp. | reverse complement strand
CGGTACCGAACAAATTTTTCGCAAAATATTTTACGAGAAAAATTAAGAACTTGATTTTAATCAAGATTAAACTTCTTTACAATAACATCTCCAAGCCAAATAATAACATTGTACACACGACACGCACACATCGTGTGTAAACCTTCGTAACACGCCGAGCAACGACTATAGGCTACTTTTCTTTTCAGCTTTCATCTTGCCCTCTCTATAAATCTGTGTGTTTGTCAGTTTACTTAACAATTCAAGAAAGAAGGGACGAGAGTTAAGCACATTCTTATTATTATAGGGAAACAGTTTTTTGAAATATTATTTTGCTTTCCAATGAATTTACATTAACTTTGCGGAAAATAGAAGTCAATGACAATAAAAGAGTTCATAAATAAGTTCAAGAGCCTCAGGCTATGGTGTAACCTCATAGCAATGGCCATTGTGATTGTAGCCCTTTCTGTAGGGTTCAAATTTGCCATTGATATCTACACTCACCACGGCGAATCTATTGCGATCCCCAACCTTTTACATAAGTCATACGAACGCTCGTCTATCGCGCTCCACCGCCTTGGCCTTGACCTGCAAGTCAGCGACACAGGTTACGTGAAATCGCTTCCTCCCAGTTGCATACTTGAGCAGTTTCCATCGGCAGGCGAGCATGTAAAATCAGGCCATGTGATATATGTCACGATAAACGCCACCCACTCGCCAACCATAACGTTGCCCGACGTCATTGATAACTGTTCGTTGCGCGAGGCAATGGCTCGCCTTACGGCAATGGGCTTCAAGCTCAATCCACCACAGTTTGTGGCAGGCGAGAAGGACTGGGTATACGGCATAACCATGAACGGGCGCCATGTGTCCTACGGAGACAAGATACCCGTAGACGCACGGCTTACCATACAGGCTGGCAACGGAATACGTGACGAGAGCGATTCGGTGGACTACATAGACCCTGGCATACCAGGAACGCAGGAAGATGACATTGACGAATTTGAGGAAGTAGAGACTTCACCAACAGAAGAATCAACCCACCAGACAGAGCATGAGCCTATGACTCCATCCCAAAAGACACCAACAGAAGTAAAATGAACCAGACAGAATATGACTATCGCACGGACGAGCTACAAGAAGACGACTACAGTTCAACGGAACCAGGAGTTTACGAACATTGGCGCATGACCGTAGACAGCGGCCAAACGACTGTACGTATCGACAAGTTTCTTGCCGAACACATGCAGCACTCATCCCGCAACCGCATCCAGACGGCAGCCGAAGCTGGTTGCATACATGTAAACGGCAAGGCCGTGAAAAGCAACTATAAGGTCAGGCCAAACGACATTATAACCCTGATGCTCGACCGGCCTCGGCATGATTCCACCATACATGCCGAGGATATACCTCTTAATATAATATATGAGGACGACGACCTTATGATCGTAAATAAGCCAGCAGGCATGGTGGTTCACCCAGGAGCCGGCAACTTCAACGGCACTCTCATCAACGCTGTGGCATGGCACCTTCGCGACCTAAAGACTTTCGATGCCAACGACCCTGCCGTAGGCCTCGTGCATCGCATAGACAAAGACACCAGCGGTCTGCTCGTAGTGGCCAAGACTGCCGATGCGAAAACTTCGCTCGGACGGCAATTTTTCAACAAAGCCACACACCGCGCCTACAACGCCCTTGTGTGGGGCAACCTTGCCGAAGATGCCGGACGCATAGAGGGTAACATAGCACGCGACCCCAAGGACAGGTTGCGCATGAAGGTTTTCGAGCCTGACTCAGGCATCGGCAAGTCCGCCGTAACCCACTGGAAAGTATTGGAACGGTTTGGATACACGACGCTTATTGAATGCGTACTCGAAACCGGACGCACACATCAAATACGCGCCCACTTGAAACAAATTGGTCATCCGCTTTTCGGCGACGAACGATATGGAGGCACTGAAATATTGTGGGGACAACGCAGCTCAACCTACAAAGCATTCATACACAACAGCCTCACCCTCTGCCCACGCCAAGCCTTGCACGCCAAGACCCTTGGCTTCATTCATCCTCGGACAGGAAAGCAGATGGACTTCGACTCTGAATGGCCCGACGACTTTACAGCATTGATAAAGAAATGGAGAGCATATATTGCAGGGATGGCAAATGGATAAAAACAATAAATGCCAATACAGGCAATCAATAAAATAATCATTATTAAAACTTGCCAATGTTGAGGATTTATTGTTACCTTTGCACAAAAGGATAAAAAGAAAAAGTTATGAAAGACTTAAAGAGAAACATTGCCATCGTATGCGGTGGCGACTCATCCGAGCACGACGTGTCGATGCGCTCGGCACAAGGACTTTACTCCTTCTTCGACAAAGAACGTTACAACATCTATATAGTCGATATAAAAGGTACAAACTGGCATGTAAGCTTCGATGACGGCAATGTTGCCCCAATTGACAAGTCCGACTTCTCATTCATTGGGCAAGACGGCAATGCCGTAGTGTTCGACTATGCCTACATCACCATCCACGGACAACCAGGCGAGAATGGCGTGATGCAAGGCTACTTTGACCTCATACACCTGCCCTACTCCACCAGCGGCGTGCTCGTAGAGGCAATGACATTTGACAAGTTCGTACTCAACAACTACTTGCGCGGCTTTGGCGTGAACGTGGCCGACAGCATATTGCTGCGCCGCAATGAAGAGTACGACTCTGCGGCAATAGAGAAACGTCTCGGCATGCCATGCTTCGTAAAGCCTGCCGCCGACGGATCAAGCTTTGGAGTGAGCAAGGTTAAGAACGCCGACCAATTAGCCCCAGCCCTAAGAGTAGCATTCATGGAGAGTGACGAGGCCATGATTGAGAGTTACCTCAATGGCATAGAGATTTCTCAAGGCGCCTACAAGACCAAGAAAAACAGCGTAGTGTTCCCGGCAACAGAGGTGGTAACACAAGATGAGTTCTTCGACTATGACGCCAAATACAACGGCAAAGTGCAGGAAATAACTCCTGCTCGCATTTCTCCGGAAACTGCCAAAGCAGTGGCAGCAGAGACAAGCCGCATATATGACATACTGCATGCAAATGGCATAATACGCATCGACTACATCATCACAAAAGATGCCGACGGGAAGGACAAGATCAACATGCTTGAAATAAACACCACACCTGGCATGACAGCAACAAGCTTCATACCACAACAGGTGCGTGCCGCAGGCCTTGACATCAAAGATGTGCTTACCGACATAGTTGAAAATCAGTTCTAAAAATCAAGAGGTTAATTATGTGTAAAAGTCGGTGACAAACCAAGGTTTTGTTGCAAAAAACACATATCTTTGTAACATAAAGAACCTAAGTTTGACTCAAAATGACCAAGGAAGAAAGACAGAACACCATATTAGACGAGCTGATGAGATCAGGTTCTGTTCAAGTGACTGATTTATCAGCGCAATTGGAAGTATCTTCAGTAACTATCCGCAAAGATCTGACCGAACTTGAAAAAGAGGGCAAGCTCTACCGCAGCCACGGTAAAGCCATACTTATAAACCCTTTCATGAACAACCGCTCGGTAAATGTCAAGGAAAAACTAAACACCGAGGAGAAACGACTCATAGGCATGGAGGCAGCCAAGCTCATCACTCCAGACGACTCCATCGTGCTTGCTTCAGGCTCCACAATCCATGCCTTGGCCGGTCAAATAAAGCCACAGGGCAAACTTGTAGTTGTGACAGCCGCCCTACAAGTGACGCAAACTCTAACCGCGCACGACAATGTAGATGTCGTACAGCTCGGTGGTTCTGTACGTCACAGTAGCCTTTCTGTAGTGGGCAAGCCGGCAGAAAGGATGCTTGAAGGATGCTCGTTCAGCAAGCTTTTTTTGGGCGTTGACGGTATAGATGCCGATTTCGGAATCTCCACTACCGACCTGCGCGAGGCTGAACTCAACCGAGTAATGATGGAGCGGTCGCAGAAGACGATAGTCCTCGCCGACAGTAGCAAGTTCGGCCGCCGTGGCTTCGCGAAGATTTGCAATCTTGAAGATGTAGACATGGTGATAACCGACAGTGGAATACCCGACACCGCTTGTCAGCAATTGGAGGAGCTTGGCATAATCATCATAATAGCCAAATAAAAAAGACATACCATAATTCAAACTTAAAAGATTATGAAAATTCCATCAGAGTTTGACCCCATCCGGCCTTATGAGCCAGAAGAATTGCCACAGGTATATGACAAGCTGCTTAAGGATGAGCACTTCCAAAATATCCTCGCATACATTTATCCAAATATTCCTTTAGAGGCCATAGGGCAGAAAATGCGTCAATGCAAGACAAACCTTGAGTTTCAAAAGGCTTTCGTCTACGATGTCATCATGAAGCTCGTACATGATCTTACACTCGGCATTGACATCGACGCTCTCAACATAACCACAAAGAACAGGTATACGTTTATCAGCAACCACCGCGACATCGTGCTCGATTCCGGCTTCCTGTCAAAGCTCCTGCTTGATGTAGGCTTCCCGACTACCTGTGAGATTGCCATTGGCGACAATCTGCTGCAACTCGATTGGGTACGTGACATGGCACGTATCAACAAGACATTCACTGTTGAGCGCGCGCTGAAATCAAGCGAGATGCTACGTGCGAGCAAGCGCATGTCAGAATACATGCATTTCGCAATAAGCCAGAAACACGAGAACATTTGGATTGCGCAACGTCAAGGGCGTGCCAAGAATTCCAATGACCTCACGCAGCCTGCAATTCTCAAAATGATGGCTATGGGTGGAGAAGGAACCATAATAGACCGCCTGACACAACTTCATATAGTACCACTTGCCATAAGCTACCAATATGACCCATGCGACTATCTAAAGGCGCGCGAGTATCAACTGCGACGAGACGTACCGTTCTGGAAGAAATCACCCGGCGACGACATAGAGAGCATGAGCACAGGTATAAAAGGCTACAAGGGGCATGTTCACTACCATTGTGCTCCATGCATTGACGATTGGCTGCAAACTGTTGACCAGGATCAGCCACGCAACAAGATGTTTGATGAAATAGCCTCACACATTGATCAGGAAATTCATCGCGGCTATCATCTGTATGCGCAAAACTACGTGGCTCTTGACCTGATACAAAACACACGCATGTATGAAGACCACTACACGCAGGAGGAGTACGACCAGTTCGAAGACTACATAGCAAGCCGTCTTGCACTTATTGACATCGAGCATAAGGATGAACAATTCCTGCGCCGTTGCCTGCTCACCCAATATGCATACCCGACTCGCAATTACATAACTGCAAACGAGGCTACAGGACGCTGGAAGACATTCTTCAGCAAGTTCAACTTCATGAAATAAAACCGTTTTCCCAACAAGAAAACCCCGTCTCCTGAACGGAAGTCTTGCTATGTACAAGTTCTTGTTTCCTCTCATCATAGCTTTCATCTTCCTCACCTCATGCTTAAATGACGCATACGAGACGGGGGATTCACGCTATTCTTACCTCCGCACCGACTTTGCAGAGGTAAGAACCGATGCGCAGTCACAACTCGTATCTGCCATTACTGATGACAATATCTCTTTGGCTTTCTCAAAGGTAGCTAAAGCTTCATGGGCAAAAACCGCCGACAGCACATATCGTGCCCTGCTGTATTATAATATAGGTGACACTACGGCAATGCCCATGACCGTAGAACCGATAAAAATAGACCAAGTTTACGTTCTACAGCCACAATCATTCGACACAACCGTAAAAAGCAATACCGATCCTATAGGTTTTCAAAGTGCATGGATTAGCAAGAACAACAAATACGCAAACATGACCCTGACTCTCAAGACAGGTCAAGCCGAAGACACTAAGTTGCAGCAACGCATAGGCTTAGCTTGCGACAGCATAGTTGAAAGAAATGGGAAAAAGCATTTTTTCTACCGCCTCATACACGATCAAGGCGGCATACCACAATATTACAGCCAAACCATTTATATAAGCATCCCTCTCAATGGGATGAATGAGGGGGACGCGCTTTTCGTAAAAGTCAACAGCTACGATGGCGTATTGACAAAATGTTTTATGCCAAAGCCATGACATCTATATGTCATAGCCTTGGCATTTGTTTTAAGCTTTAGTCTCTGCTCCAAGCCGTGTTGCCAACTTCTCCAACATGTCAGTTGTCATGGCTGCAAGGTCATACTTCGGAGCCCAATCCCATTCACTGCGTGCACACGTATCGTCAAGCCTGTCAGGCCAACTCTCGGCAATCGCCTTCTTCAGCGGGTCTACATCGTACACCATCTCAAAATCAGGCTTATGCTTCTTTATCTCAGCATAAAAGTCTTTTGGCTCCAAGCTCATCGCGGCAATATTGAAACCATTGCGGTGAACCAGACGCGTAGGGTCGGCCTCCATGAGCTGTACACAAGCATGCAGGGCATCAGGCATATACATCATGTCCATCTTCACGCCATCAGGGATAGGGCATGAGAAACGCTCGCCACGCACAGCAGAATAATATATGTCAACAGCATAGTCTGTAGTGCCGCCGCCAGGAGGCGTAACATAAGAAATCAGCCCTGGGAAGCGAACAGAACGAGTGTCGGTACCATACTTCAAGAAAAACCAGTCACTCAGCAACTCCGTCGTGACTTTGCTAACACCATATATTGTAGCAGGACGTTGTATAGTGTCTTGCGGTGTCATGACCTTCGGTGTAGAAGGGCCAAAAGATCCTATCGAACTTGGCGTAAACACCTGGCATCCATTCTCATGCGCTACCTCCAAGACATTCCAAAGCCCGTCAATGCCGATTTTCCAAGCCAAGCGTGGCTTGTTCTCGGCCACAACAGACAGCAAAGCTGCAAGGTTGAAGATTGCGTCAATGTTGTGTTTCTTTACCACATCTGCAATCATTCCACCATCAGTTACGTCCGCCATCTCGGCAGGACCGTCTTCCAGCAGTTCACCCTTAGGCTCGGCACCTTTAATATAGCCTGCCACTACATGAGCACTTCCATAGCGCTTCCTCAATTCACACGTCAATTCCGAACCTATTTGCCCGGTTGACCCAATGACAAGGATGTTCTTCATCTTTGTTTTTTAGTTATACCTTTGTGTTATATTATTGGTACAAAATAACTACTTTTTCCGCTAATATTTTAATATTAATTATTAAACTTACTTAATTTTGCCACATTGCATAAACGATATGTGAAATTTAATTTTCTAATTTGGAAAAAACTTATTTACTTTGTGCCAATTAACCAATATTACTAAAGATTATGTACGGCAAAATCAAAGAACATCTTGCAAAAACCATCTCCAGCCTTCACGAGGCAGGCCTTTACAAAGAAGAACGCATCATCGAGAGCCCTCAGGGAGCAGCCATTCAGGTAAAAGGAAATGAAGTGGTCAACTTCTGTGCCAACAACTATCTTGGCCTTGCCAACAATCCACGCCTCATTCAGGCATCAAAGGACATGATGGACCGCCGTGGCTATGGCATGTCGTCAGTACGCTTCATTTGCGGAACACAGGACATCCACAAACAGCTTGAAGCCGCAATAAGCGACTATTTCAAGACCGAAGACACCATTCTCTACGCAGCTTGTTTCGATGCTAACGGCGGGTTCTTTGGTTCTTTCCTCACCGATGAGGATGCCATAATCTCCGACGCACTCAACCATGCCAGTATAATAGACGGCGTGCGCCTTTGCAAGGCAAAGCGTTACCGCTACAAAAACGCAGACATGGACGACCTTGAGCGTTGCCTGAAAGAAGCCCAAGCACAAAGATACCGCATCATTTCCACCGACGGAGTGTTCTCTATGGACGGCAACGTTGCTCCGATGGACAAGATATGTGACCTTGCAGAGAAATACGATGCCTTGGTGATGGTTGACGAAAGCCATTCGGCAGGCGTTGTAGGAAAGACAGGTCACGGCGTAAGCGAGCTCATGAACACATACGGACGCGTAGACATCTATACAGGCACACTCGGCAAGAGCTTTGGCGGGGCACTGGGTGGTTTCACTACCGGCCGCAAGGAAATCATCGAGATGCTGCGCCAGACATCACGCCCATACCTTTTCTCCAATTCGTTGGCTCCAGGCATCATTGGCGCAAGCCTTGAGGTCTTCAATATTTTGAAAGAAGACAATTCACTACACGACAAGCTCGTAGAAAACGTGAACTATTTCCGCGACAAGATGATTGCAGCAGGCTTTGACATCAAGCCTACGCAAAGCGCCATCTGCGCCGTTATGCTTTACGACGCTCCATTGGCAGTGAAGTATGCCGACAAGATGCTTCAAGAAGGCATCTATGTTACGGGCTTCTGCTATCCGGTGGTGCCCAAGGGCGAAGCACGCATACGCGTTCAGCTCAGCGCAGCCCACACACGCGAGCACCTCGACCGCTGCATAGCCGCCTTCATCAAGGTGGGCAAAGAACTTGGCGTGTTGAAATAGCATTTGCCAACAATCAAGCCAAAAGCCCTGCAAGCTATGGCGCAAAAGAGCGACGTAGCTTGCAGGGCTTCTCTTATTATATCATAAGAAATGTCAGCAACGGAAGATGTCCAAAGGCTATGCTAAGTCTTCCAACACACGCTTGAGTACTACTTCAGCCGATATTTCACGATTAGAAGCCTCAGGAATGACAAGGCTGTGCGGACTTTCAATCACGTCATCGGTCACTATCAAGCCTCGGCGCACTGGCAAACAATGCATGAAATAACCGTCATCAGTCCACGACATGTGCCCTGTGTCAATAGTCCAGCTCATGTCCTTACTCAAAATCTTTCCATAGTCAGCCTTGTTCTTCACACCCGGACAGCTCCAGTTCTTGGCGTAAACAAAGTCAGCTCCGTCCAAAGCCTCCTTCTGATCGTACGTTACCTTTGCGTCACCCACAAATTTAGGGTCAAGTTCGTAGCCTTCCGGCTGGGCAATAGTGAAGTCTACGTCAGCAGCATTCATCCATTGCGCAAACGAGTTAGGCACTGCCTGTGGCAAAGCACGGCAATGAGGAGCCCACGTGAGCACGACCTTCGGCTTGCGACCGCCTTTCTGCGCCTTTATCTCCTCCCACTTCTCATGAATGGTTATAAGGTCAGCAAAAGCCTGCAGAGGGTGCACTGTGGCAGTCTCCATTGCTACGACAGGACGGCCTGAATACTTGACGAACTGCCCCACAATGGTTTCTGCATAATCATAATCACGATCGCTCAGCCCTGCAAAAGAGCGTACGGCAATGATGTCACAATAGCAACCCATCACAGGAATTGCCTCCAATAGATGCTCACTCTTGTCGCCATCCATTATAACACCACGCTCTGTTTCCAGCTTCCAAGCTCCAGCATTCACGTCGAGCACAATGACATTCATTCCAAGATTCATTGCAGCCTTTTGTGTTGACAAGCGCGTACGCAATGAATTATTGAAGAATATCATCAGCAGCGTCTTGTTTTTTCCAAGCTTTTGATAGTCGAAGCGGTTGGCTTTCACTTCAAGTGCTTCCTTTACGGCAGCGTTTACATCTCCGATGTCCTGTACATTAAAAAAAGTCCTCATTGCTTTTATATTGAAATTCGTTTATGTTTATTTTGATTATTGCCTCACTTGTCCGTTGCCTTCTATAAGCCACTTGTAAGTTGTTATCTCCTCAAGTGCCATAGGCCCGCGTGCGCCAAGCTTCTGCGTAGAGATGCCGATCTCCGCTCCCAAGCCAAACTGAGCACCGTCAGTAAAGCTTGTAGGCGCATTGACATAAACGCAAGCCGCGTCAACCATAGCCTCAAACTTATGGGCATTATCTTCGTTTTCCGTCACTATACTCTCACTGTGTCCACTCCCAAATGTGGCTATATGCTGCAAAGCCTCATCGAGACCGTCTACGGTCTTAACCCCAGCCTGCAAGCTCAACCATTCTGTAGACCAGGTATCATCGACATCAGAAGTCGTGACCAATGTCAATAGGTTTGCCGGATATGGCTCACAGACCGATGATTCAGGGGAGGACAATGCTTCATAGGCACGGCTGTCAGCATGAAGCCTCACGCCCTTTCGTGCAAGTGGAGCCACAAGCTCAGGCAAATCACTCAACCGTGAAGAGTGGATGATGATGCAGTCAAGGGTATTACACACGCTTGGACGGCGTGTTTTAGCATTGTCTATTATCCTTTTGCCTTTGTCCACGTCACCATACTCGTCAAAATAGCAATGCACTACTCCAGCCCCCGTTTCTATCACGGGCACTTTTGCATTGTTGCGCACAAAACTAATCAACTTCTTGCCTCCACGTGGTATGCAAAGATCTATATAACCCACAGCATGTAACATGTCGCCTGTTGCCTCATGGGTGAAAGGCAACAATTCTATGGCAGAAGGATCAACGTCTTTTTCCTTCAGCACTTTTTTTATAAGCTCAACTCCAGCCTTACACGATTCTTCTGCATCCTTGCCACCCTTCAACACGCAAGCATTACCACTTTTGAAACATAATGAGAACACATCGAAAGTCACGTTAGGCCTTGCCTCATAAATCATGCCGATAACGCCGAATGGCACACTGACGCGGCGCAGATGCAAGCCGTTGGCAAGCGTTTTATCCTTCAATGTTCGCCCAAGCGGCGACGGCAATGTAGCCACATGGCGCATGTCAGCAGCAATTCCTTTCAGCCTTTCTTCTGTCAATTGAAGCCTGTCATACATGGGATTGCTTTTGTCCATGCGCGACAAGTCCTTGGCATTGGCAGCAAGCAACCACAGCGACTCCTTCTCTATGGCGTCAGCCACAGCACAAAGCACCTCATTGCGCTTATCGTCAGTCATGAGCAGCAAGCCGTGGCTTGCTTTCTTGGCATTTATAAAAGCCTCTCCACATCCGCTTGTAAAGGCATAAGTATCGAAAGCCGAGGCTGTAGTGTTGGTGGTTTTGTTGATAGCATCCATAGTTTTGTTACTCCATATACAGATAATCGTAGTGCACTATTGGCTTCATGCCATGCTTGCCTATTGCCTTTGCCGCATCTACGGCACTGTAGCTACTACGCCCAATAGCAATGACGTTGCCCTTTTCATTGGCAACCTCAATGATGTCTCCCTCCTCAAAATCGCCCTCCACAGCAGTAACGCCAATAGGCAATAGGCTCACAGCCTTGTCTCCATGCAATGCGTCCTCTGCCTTTTGGTTTATAGTAACCTTTCCCTTGGCGAAGCTCTCGCTGTGGGCTATCCATTTTTTTATGCGCGTAGTAGGTGTCGGATTAGGTCTGAACTCCGTGTGCATAGTCTGCTGTGGATGCTCGGCAAGTTCTATTAGAATGTTGTCTGTCTGCCCATTGGCTATTATCACCTTTATGCCTTCCTCTGCAACCTTTCTTGCTATCTTCGTCTTCGTCATCATGCCGCCACGCCCGAAACCACTCTTTGTGTCCTGCACATATTCGTCAAGGTCACGGTCATAGTTCACCATTGGAATCACGCGCGTGCCGTTTGCCTTCGGATCACCGTTGTAAATGCCGTCTACGTTTGTCAGTATAACCAATGTCTCAGCCCCCATCATAGACGCGACAAGTCCGGCAAGCTCGTCGTTGTCGGTAAACATCAGCTCAGTAACGCTCACCGTATCGTTCTCGTTTACGATTGGCAACACGCCACAGTCAAGCATCACCTTCATGCAGGCTCGCTGGTTGAGATATTCACCACGTGTGGCAAAGCTCTCCTTCATGGTCAGCACCTGGCCAACGTGAATGCCGTATTCACGAAAAAGGTCATAATAAACACCAATAAGCTTCACTTGCCCGATGGCAGAATACAACTGCCGCTGGCCAACACTGTCAAGTTTTCGGTCTACCTTCAGCTCCCCGCGTCCGCTTGCCATAGAGCCGGACGACACGAGTATGACTTCATAATCGTGCTGCCTCAGCCAAGCTATCTGGTCCACGATAGCCGACATTCGTGTCACGTTTAGCTTGCCGTCGGCACGTGTCAAGACATTTGAACCTACTTTTACAACTATTCGCTTCATGCAAAAAACCTTATTTCAAACTACCCTTGAAACCCTGTATCACAGCATTTGTAAAGCCGTTTTGCTCCATAGCATTCAAGCCTTTTATAGTCATTCCGCCAGGCGTTGTAACCTTGTCGATCACAGCCTCCGGGTGCTCATTATTGGCTTGGAGCAACCTCACGGCACCCTCCATAGTCTGCAACACCACATTCTTAGCGTCTTCAGCCTTAAAGCCCAGCTCCACGCCAGCCTCGGAGGCGGCGCGCACAAAGCGCATTACATACGCTATGCCACAGCCTGAAAGCGCAGTACCGGCAGAAAGAAGGCTCTCGTCTACGACAAGCGTGCGCCCTACATCATTGAAGATTTCAGCAACCTTGCCGAGGTGGGGCTTTGCTTGCGAGCTTGGCGAAAGAAATGTCATTGAAGCCCGTTCGGCAATGCCTATGTTGGGCAAAGCCTGGACTATGTCCGGCACCTTGCCGTCTTCCTTCAGCCAGTCACGCAACTGCCCGATGGTGATGCTTGCCGCCATGTTTATTATAGCCTGGCTTGAATAGTCGAGCACCGGCTTTATCTCGTCAATAACAGTCTTCACAACCTTTGGCTTGACTGCTATTGTAATGTAGTCGGCACCGGCCACGGCGGCTTTGTTGTCTGTCGTGACGCTCGCGCCAAGATGCGCAAAACGCTCAAGCTTGTTTTCGTGAGGATTGGCAATGGTTATGTCATCAGCCTTGAACAACTCGCCTTTCAGCAAGCCCTCGGCAAATGCGCCACCCATCTCTCCTGCGCCAATAATAGCTATTTTCATTTTCCCTCTCTCTTTCTTACAATACGTTCTTCAATCGGTATATGAAATCGTCTACGTCGGCTTTGGTTATAATCAACGGTGGCAGTATGCGCAGGATGTTTGTGCCGGCACATCCCGTGAAGACATGTTGCTCGTGTATAAGGCGCGAACGCACTTCCTTGTGCGGCATATCAAGCACAAGACCTGTCATCAGCCCACGCCCGCGAACTTCCAGTATGTGGTCGTTAGACTGTTGCAACATACGCAGCTGGTCAAGGAAATACTCTCCCACCTCATTGGCATTCCATACGATATTTTCCTTCTCAAACACGTCGAGCACTGCAAGGGCCGCAGCACAGCCAAGATGGTTACCGCCAAAAGTGGTGCCCAGTTGGCCCATTATGGGTTTGAATTCAGGTGAAATCAGAAGTCCTCCCATCGGGTAACCATTGGCAATGCCCTTAGCTACGGTTATAAGGTCGGGCTTTATGTTTAGCCATTGGTGGGCAAAAAACTTCCCGCTTCTGCCATAGCCGCATTGTATCTCGTCACAAATCAATACAGCGCCATATTTCTTGCAAGCCTTTGCCAAGCCCTGAGCGAACTCAGCCGTTGCCATAACGCAACCGCCAATGCCCTGGATACACTCTATTATCACGGCGCAGACATCACCCTTTGCAAGCTCATTTTCCCAAGCTTCAAGATTGTTCAAAGGCAGGAACGTCACATGTTGGTTATCGTTTATTGGAGCTACAATCTTCTTATTGTCAGTCACCTCTACGGCAAGCGACGTGCGGCCATGAAACGAATGCCCGGCTGCAAGCACCCGCTTACGACCGTTGTGGAAGCTTGCGAGCTTCAATGCGTTCTCATTGGCTTCGGCTCCACTGTTTATAAGGAAAAGGCTGTAATCGTCATAACCGCTGATTTTGCCAAGCCTGTGGGCAAGTTCCTCCTGCAGTTTGTTGACCACGCTGTTTGAATAGAAACCGAGCGTATTAAGCTGTTTTGTAATACTGTCAACATAATGGGGATGGCAATGCCCTATGCTTATGACGGCATGGCCGCCATAAAAGTCGAGATACTCCTGCCCCTTGTCGTCCCAAACACGGGCACCCTTACCTTTTACTATATTAATGTCGAATAATGAATATACTTTAAATGGTTCCATAATATCCCTGACTTGATACACCCTCCGAGAAATGTCTCTTGGGTATTTTTTTGTTTATTGTTTATCAATGTAATCGACTTCCCATCCCTTTCGGGAGGGGGCTAAGGAGAGGGCTAAAAGCCTGAAGCCTTAAGCCTAAGCCCTGCCGTCTCGTCAATGCCGAACATTATGTTCATGTTCTCGACAGCCTGTCCGACCGCGCCCTTTAGCAAATTGTCTATGCAACACGTTATCAGGAGCTTGTTGTCTACCTTGTCACAATGCACCAAAGCCTTGTTGGTATTCACCACCTGCTTTAGGTCGAGCTGCTTGTCTACATAGTGGGTAAACGGCTGGCTCTCGTAAAAGTCCTTGTAGCCTTTTACAATGTCATCAATGTCGGCATCCGTCTTTACCACCTCCGTAGCGAATATTCCGCGCGCAAAGTTTCCACGATAAGGAATAAAGTCGATGCTTGCCTCCAAATGACCTTGCACCTGCTTCAGGCTCTGCCTTATTTCGGGCACATGCTGATGGCGGAAAGCCTTATATATGCTCAGGTTATCGGTGCGCCACGAAAAATGAGTCGTTGCCCCGGGCTTAACGCCTGCGCCTGTAGAGCCAGTTATAGCGTTCACGCTGATGTCCTTGGCCAGCAATCCCAGCTTTGCCGCAGGCAGCAGACCAAGCTGTATGCATGTGGCAAAACAGCCAGGGTTGGCAACATGCTGCGCCTTGGCTATCTGTTCACGGTTTATCTCCGGCAGACCATAGACGAAGTCATGAGCCTCAGCCGTAGGATGCTGGGTATGGACAATCTCTTTCGGAGCAAGTCGGAAGTCCTGGGCAAGGTCAATAATCTTGACCCTCTCAGGCACGCCATGCTCTTTCAAGAATGCCTCGCTCTTGCCATGACCAAAGCAGAAGAACACCACGTCTACATCGTCAAACGGCATATCGCCGGTGAACTTTAAGTCAGTGTCGCCATAAAGCCCCTCATGGACATCAGCCACATAGTTGCCGGCGTTGCTCTCCGAGTTGGCAAAAACTATCTCCGCCTGCGGATGATTGACCAACAGTCTTATCAGTTCACCGCCCGTATAGCCAGCCGCGCCGAAGATACCAACCCTTATCTTGTCTTTATTCATCTCTTTACACCTCTCGTTACTTGGTTATCTTTTCTCCTCCGGGTGCATCCCATAGTAGACTTTCAGAGGCGTGGACAGAATCTTTATGAAGCCCTTGGCATCCTGTGCCGTCCAGCCGTGGTTCATCTCGCCGTATTCGCCAAGCTTCGACTTTGTGAGGTCGTCGTCTGAGTCAACTCCCACAGTCTCGAAGCTATAAGGGCGAAGCTTGAGAACTGCTGTGCCGTTGACATGGCGTTGCGACGACGTAAGGAAGGCTTCCATATCCGGCATGACCGGCTCAAGGTACTCGCTTTCATGCAAGAACATCCCATACCAGTTGGCTATCTGGTCTTTCCAATACTGCTGCCATTTGCTGAGCGTAGACTTCTCCAACAGGCGGTGAGCCTCAATAATGAGCTTAGGAGCGGCAGCCTCGAAGCCCACGCGGCCCTTTATGCCAATGATGGTGTCGCCCACATTGCAGTCGCGCCCTATGGCATAGCTTGCGCCGATCTCCTCTATTTTCTGTATAGCCTTCACCTTGTCATCGAAATGCTCGCCGTTGACGGCATCTATCTCGCCCTCCTTGAACGTTATGCGAAGCTCAGCCTCAGGCTCCTTTGCCGTTACGTGCTTCAAGTAAGCGCTCTCCGGCAGCCCTTGCGTCGGGTCAAGCAGCTCGCCACCGCAGATGCTCGTGCCCCAGATGCCAACATTATAACTATATTTCAGCTTGGTGAAGTCGGCGAAGAAACCGTGCTCGTTAAGATAATCAACCTCCTCCTTGCGCGACAGTTCCTTGTCACGGGTGAGCGTGATGATTTCCACCTTGGGAGCCAGCACCTGGAAAGTCATGTCAAAACGAATCTGGTCGTTGCCGGCTCCGGTAGAGCCATGCGCAATGGCATCGGCATCAATCTCGTTGGCGTAGCGCGCGATGGCGATTGCCTGGAAAATGCGCTCCGACGACACGCTGATGGGATAGCAGTTGTTGCGCATCACATTGCCGAAAATCATATACTTAAGACTCTTGGCATAATACTCCTGCGTAACGTCGAGCGTCACATATTTCACAGCCCCCAGCTTATAGGCATTCTCCTCATTCTTCTTCAGCTGTTCGGCGCTGAAGCCGCCCGTGTTGGCACAAGCTGCATACACATCCCAACCGTCTTGGGAAAGTTTCATTACTGTGTAAGACGTATCCAAACCGCCGCTGAAAGCGACTACCACTTTTTTCTTTGCCATAATCAAAAAAACTTACGCATCCCCAAGACATGTTTCAAGCTTGGCTCAGCCTTTTATTTAATGGTTTCTATTATTTTTTATTTTAATGAATGCCCTCTATCACTCTCTTGTTTATATTCTTGAAAATCCACGAACAAGTCAATGGGCAATTCATGAGTAATTCATGCTAAGCCCCCTTAATTATCATTCTTGAAAATTCATGGGGCATTCATGGGCAATTCATGTTAAGCATCCCCCCCCTAAGGCAGGGGTAGAGACTTTCACCCTCTCCCGTCAATTCTCCTTATCCTCTCCATCACGTCCTTCGGTATCCTTGCCGGAAGGTGCTCCTCGGGGTCAAAGAGCATGGCGGTACAGATGCAGTACTGTCGGTTTGTGCGGTGCAGGATGTCACGGTTTATACACCCCTCACATCCTCGCCAAAACGCTTCGTCGTCGGTAAGGTCCTTGAACGTCACAGGCAGGTAGCCCAGCTGAGTGTTCATCTTCATCACCGCCGACCCGCTTGTCAGCGAGAATATCTTGGCATGAGGCCAGCGCACGCGCGCCAACGTGAACGTCATGTTCTTTATGCGCTTGGCTAAGCCTATGCCCCTGAAGTCGGGGTGCACTATCAATCCCGATGTGGTGACATAATGTTTGTTGCCCCACGTCTCTATGTAACTGAATCCTGCAAGTTTCTCTCCTTGCAGCGCGATGACAGCCTTTGCCTCGCGCATCTTTGTGGCAATATATTCCGGCGAGCGCTTTGCAATACCAGTGCCCCTCACCTTGGCGGCATCGGCTATGGTCTTGAGAATGGTATCTACATACCTAATATGGCTCTCGTCAGCTACCAGAATTTTTACTTCTTCCATTTATAATATAACGTTATCCTCTATAGCCTGTATTATGGCATTATGGTCACTGCCTTCACGTATGACAATGAAAATTGTGTCGTCGCCGGCAATAGTGCCCATGATTTCGCGAATTTCGGCGTTGTCAATGTTGTAAGCCACACTGCTTGCATATCCCGGGCGAGTGTGGATTACGCCCATGTTGCCTGAGAAGTTGATGGTCAGGATGCCCGAGGTGGTCATCATTTCGGTCGCCTTGAGCGGTGTGCGTATGCGCTTGTACATTGTCTCGTTGGGCAACACATACAGGTAATGGCCGTTCATGCTTGCCGCCTTTGCCACCTTCAGCTGCTTGAGGTCGCGGCTCAGGGTGGCCTGCGTCAGTTCAAAGCCCTCAGAGCGCAACTCTTGCAGCAGTTCCTCCTGGCTGCCAATCTCCTTGCTCGACACCAGCATCTTTATCGCCTCCAAGCGTCGTGTCTTTGTCTTCATGCGAATATTTATTCCATTTACAGCTGCAAAATTAGCATAACATTTGGATATATGCAAACATTATTGCAAGTTTTTGAACAAAAAAGGCGCAACAGTCATCCTGTCGCGCCTTCCTATTCATTTATTATGAATTATTATACAGTTCTTAGTTGTCGCTCCTCCCGAATATTCTCAACAGATAGAGGAACAAGTTGATAAAGTCAAGATACAGCGTCAGTGCGCCGAGCAACGCCACTTTCTGCGAACTCTCGCCCATGTCGGTCTGCATGGCGAGGGCGCGCTTGATCTGCTGGCTGTCCCATGCCGTCAGGCCAACGAACAGGCCCACGCCGATGTAGCTCAATATGAGGCTGAACATGCCGCTCTTGACAAACATGTTCACGACCGTGGCTATGATAAGCCCGATGAGGGCCATAAAGAGCAGGCTGCCAAACTTGGTCAGGTCTTTCTTCGTGGTATAGCCTACGAAAGCCATTGCGGCGAACGTGCCGGCGGTGATGAAAAACACCGTGGCAATGGATGTCATAGTGTAAACCATAAAGATTGATGACAATGTGACACCGTTTATGGCAGAATATAATATAAATAATGTGGTGGCTGTGCTGAGTGACAATTTGTCAATCCTTGCCGTGGTGTAAAACACCAGACCAATCTCAACGATGAACAGCACCCATATAGCAGCCTGATTGCCATAGACCATCTGCACCAGCGCAGGGCTCGTAGCCACGCCGTACGCGCACAGGCCAGTGATAACCAGTGCAAGCGTCATCCATACATACACCTTGCGCATCAAGGCGGGGAACGCCGTCGACAAAGAGTCGCGGCGCATGTCCAACTGCTCGCCACGCCCATTATTCACAAGTCTTTCTAAATCTTGTACATTCATAGTATTCTTGTTTTTATTTGTTATTCGAAAACAATCTCACCCTATCAGCATCACAAAAAGCGTGCCATCGTTCTCCCGCGACGGCTACAGCAGCTCCTGCAACTCAAACAGCCGCTCGCCGTTGCTGCCCTTCACGAGTATGCACTTGCCACAGGGCTTGTCTTTGGCAATGGCTGCCTTCACCTCGCCAACGTCCTTGAACTTGCGGAAGCCGCACCGCGTCTTCATAAACTCTTCGCCCACAAGCCACACGTCGGCAAAGCCCTTGCCTGCCAAGGAGTCAACTATCTTCCGGTGCTCCTCGCCGCTCACCTGCCCAAGCTCGCGCATGTCGCCGAGGATGACCATTTTCGGCTGAGGCATGTCAAGGCTCTCAAAGCTGTCGAGCGCGGCTGCCATGCTCGTCGGGTTGGCATTATAGGCATCCACCACAAGCACGTTGTCGGCAGTCTTTACAAGCTCCGAGCGGTTGTTGGTGGGCTGGTATTCCTCCAATGCGCTGTTTATGTCGTCAATGTTCACGCCATAGTGTATGCCCACGGCTATGGCAGCCAAGCAGTTGTCCAGGTTGTAAGAGCCTATGAGGTGGGTCTGCACAGTGTAGGTGGTAACTTTGGCTGGGATTGTATCGGGGGCATCTTTCACCGACCAGCTTACTTTCAGGAATGGGGCACACGCCGCCACCTTGCCCGAAACCGAGAACTCGGCATCCTCGCTCTCGCCATAGGTCATGAATTGGCTTATCCTGCGCTCCTCAGCCATCCGGGAGAGATAGGGGTTGCCGGCGTTTATGAATACGAGACCGTCGTGAGCCTTAAGATAATCGTAAAGCTCGCCCTTGGTGCGCATCACGCCCTCGAAAGAGCCGAAGCCTTGCAGGTGGGCGCGGCCAACGTTGGTTATAAGCCCCGACGTAGGCTCTACATACTCTACAAGCTTCTTTATGTCGCCGGGGTGAGACGCGCCCATCTCCACCACCGCAATCTCATCTTCAGCCGTCAGGCGAAGCAAGGTCTTGGGCACACCAACGTCGTTGTTGAAGTTGCCTTCGGTGTGCATCACCTTATATTTCTTGGCAAGCACCGCCGAGACAAGCTCCTTGGTGGTGGTCTTGCCGTTGGTGCCGGTTATGCCCACCACAGGAATATTGAACTGGCGGCGGTGCTCGCGAGCCAACTCCTTGAACGTAGTAAGGCAGTCGTCAACAAGCACGATCCGCTTGTCCGACGGGTCATAATATTCTTTCTCGTCTATGATGGCATAGCTGCACCCTTTCTCCAACGCCGAGGCGGCGAACTTGTTGCCGTCGAACGTCGCCCCTTTCAGGGCAAGGAAGATGCCGCCCTTGCCGCTGCCGCCAGCCGTGGAGGCAGGCAGGCTGCGCGTGTCTGTGATAATCTGCGGATGTTGCAGGTATAGCTCGTATAATTGTTTTATGTCCATAGCCTTTCTTGGTTTCTCGTGGCAAAGATAGCTCATTTATTGTAAGCAGCCAACAAATCACCCTCTTTTTTATCAATAATAAACTATCCGCGAATGATTCTTGCTCTAAACATAAATTACCCAAGAATTATCCATAAAAATCATAAATTATTCCAGCATTGATTTCGTGGGAAATTAATGGAAAAATTATGGATAATTCATGAACAATTTATGGATAATTCGTGTTAAACAAAAAAGCATTTCATGGACAATTCGTGTTAAACAAAAAAAGCATTCCATGTGGGAATTCGCGCTTTAAACAATACCCTTTTCCAATTGCCTTTTGGTATAAAACAGGCGTAGCTATAATGTCCAACGTTCGTTAGACTTATGGCTAACGTTCATTGGACTTATAAACAACTTTCGTTGTATTTATGGTTAACGTTCGTTAGACATCAATAATACGCCCTTTTTACCTCGACAACACTATCAGACAGAACCAACAAACAGACGGAAAATCAGCAATCCAAAGCCCTTCGTTTCCAATCAAGCGGGCAAGCATTAGATAAATTTGTGCAATTCGTTGAAAAACAAAACATACGCTGACCGATTACTACGCGCCGCCGTGCCGTTAAAAAAAAGTAATAATGCAGTGTTATAAAACACGGATGGAAAATAATGACTAAATTTGCTATTCAAAACATTAAAGCGGGAATGGACTATACAATCAACATAAGAGGCCGATTGATGGACTTCAAGACGCCTCGCATCATGGGCATACTCAACTGCACGCCCGACAGCTTTTTCGCAGGAAGCCGCAAGCAGACGGAAAAAGAGATTGCCGAACGGGCAAACCAGATAATAGCCGAGGGCGGCACTATCATTGACGTGGGCGCCTTCTCCACACGTCCCAGAGCGCAGGAGGTAAGCCAAGAGGAGGAGATGGATCGGTTGCGCCACGCCCTGCCTATAGTGAAACGCGAGCAGCCCGACGTGCCAATATCCATAGACACCTACCGCCCTGAGGTGGCGCGCATGGCGGTGGAAGAATATGGCGCCGACATAATAAACGATGTGTCAGAGGGCGGCATCACAGGAATCGTGGACAAGCCGCTGGAGGAGAGCTACGAGGTCGATACCGACGACCCCTATAAAGACTATCCTGCCATATTCCGCATGATGGGTCGCCTGCGCGTACCTTATATATTAATGTCGGTACAACCCACCATCCACGACATGCTCTTGAACTTCTCGCGCGAGGTGCAACAGCTGCGCGACCTGCACGTGAGCGACATCATCCTCGACCCCGGCTATGGCTTCGGCAAGAGCCTCAGCCAAAACTATGAGATTCTGCACGACCAGCGCAAGCTCGAGGTCATGGGGCTTCCTATCCTTGCCGGCCTCTCCCGCAAACGCCTCATCTGGCAACTGCTCGGCACCTCTGCCAACGACGCGCTCAACGGCACCACCGTCGTAAACACCATAGCCCTGCTCAATGGTGCCGCCATACTGAGGGTGCACGACGTGAAAGAGGCGGTGGAATGCGTGAGAATAGTGGGAAGCGAAAAAGCATGAGGCGGATGCGAAGATGGCGAATGGGAAATTCCCCAACTATGTTTGACTGGTAGACAAATCTTCTATAAATTTGCGAGATGTTTGGGCAAGAGATAAAGAAATATGACGAGACGGTCAAGGCTTACAGGCGAATGATTGTCGAGCCGATGGGAGAAAGGCAGTATAGCGAACGCAACGAGATACTTTTCTCCTGCCATAGCTGTGGCATAGAGGGAAATTCTTTTTCCGTCGATGACACGCGTGCCCTGTTTGAGGAAGGGCTTGGCTATTATCCCGCCGGCAAGTCTTTGCTTGAATGCCAGGAAATGTCCGACCATTTTGCTGCATACGAATGGATGCACAAGCATCTCGACCATCCTTTTGACGTAGAGTTGATGAAGACCGTCAACCGTCTCGTAACGCTCCACACTCTTACCTACAAGGTTCCTGACGCCGTGCCCGGTGAGTTTACAAAAGTTGATATGGCAGCAGGCGACACCATATTTGGCGACCACGAGCATTTGACAGCCCAAGTCCCAAAGCTAATGGTATCAACCGCAAAGGCAATCGCCAACAAGCAAGCCCACCCAATGATTCTTGCCGCCCGTTTTCATGGCTTCTATGAATACTTGCATCCCTTTCGTGACGGCAACGGGCGCACGGGGCGCCTGCTTTCCAACTTCATCTTGTTGCGCTTCAACCTCCCGGAATTGATTATCCGCAAAGAAGACCGCCAAGAGTATATCGACGCATTGCGGCAAATAAGAACCGAGAACACAGACGAATATCTCATCAGCTTCTTCTTCAAAAAGGCAATTGAACAGATGGAAGGCGATATGGCACAAAAGAAGAAGGCAAACAGACCAATGTTATTCTTTTAGAACTTCACTTAAACATGTTTTTCGATTTCGGCATAAAAGACATTATAGACATAGTGCTTGTAGCGCTGATGCTCTACTACGTTTACCGCCTGATGAAGGAGAGCCGCTCGCTCAACGCATTCATCGGCATCATGGTTTTCGTGATTGTATGGCTGTTCGTATCGCAGGTGCTGGAGATGCGCCTTCTCGGCAGCATCATGGACAAGCTCGTCTCCGTGGGTGTCATCGGGCTCATAGTGCTTTTCAAAGACGAGATACGCCACTTCCTCTATGAGCTTGGCGAAAGGCAGAGAGTAAAGAAAATTGCAGACTTTTTCTTCCACCACCTCGACAAGGACTGGCAGGAAGACAAGGAAACCATCATGCCCATAGTGTGGGCGTGCATGGACATGGCAAGGGGCAAGGTGGGCGCGCTCATCGTCATAGAGCGAGCCACGCCCTTGGACGACATCGTGCAGACGGGCGAGGCAATAGACGCCAACGTCAACAAGCTGCTCATAGAGAATATCTTCTTCAAGAACTCGCCGCTGCACGACGGGGCTATGGTCATCTCCAAACGGCGCATAAAGGCAGCCGGCTGCATTCTGCCCGTGAGCCACAACATGGACATACCCAAGGAGCTCGGACTGCGCCACCGCGCCGCCCTCGGCATATCCCAAGCCTCAGATGCCATCGCCGTCGTGGCGAGCGAGGAGACGGGGCGCATAAGCGTGGCTATAAGGGGCTCCCTGCGCCTGCGTCTCTCTACCGAAGACCTCGAAAGCCTCCTGGCAAAAGAGATGGCGAGATAGCGACGTCAAGTTTTTTCATATCTTTTGAAAAAAACGCACAAAAAATTTGTGACTTCCAAAAACTTTACATAACTTTGCAACGAATGGTGGAAGCGGTAACGCTTTGCTGTTCAAGACATCGATGGAATTGAGCCTTTGAAAGGCACCGTGCCATGCACTGGCATAACGCCAAAGGCTCAGAAGGACGTTTACGAACGCCATCTTTCGGTTCTCAAACTTCGCAACTTTGACCAAACCCAAGAAAGATGTGGCAACGAAGACGTTCACGGCAGGTGTGTTATACCTGCACCCTGGCTTTCGCGCCGGGGTGCAGTTGTTATATTCTCACTGGCGTGGGCTGAGTCGCGTTGCTTATCCTTTGGGTTAGGCGATGCGAAGGCCTGAGGACGAGGATAAGCGAGTGAGACCCCCTGCGCCCTTTTTTTGTTTCCACAACCTTTTAAGAGAACCAAGACCTTTGAAGTGGGGGGGGTAACAGGGGCGTTGTTACGTTTTAGAACACACTTAACAAAATGTATACTACTATGAGAATGATTTACTCGCGCTCTATCGCCGCATTGGCGATAGCCCTGTGCTGTTTGTTAGCCGCCTCCCCGGGTCACGCACAGGAAACACAAGGCAAAACCGGCACCACCATTACTTTCGATGGAAAATCAAGCAAAGGACTGTTTTCAAGTGCTGCACAAAATAAAAGTTTTCCTTTGTTTGGTTATGCCAGGCATATACAGACAAATATAAATCTCATTTCTGCAAACACCGAAGATGGTACAAGAACTATTGACACTACTACAGGCTTGTTTACCAACACGGCAAACAATATTCTGTTTACAAAAACAGAGGATAAAATAGCATTAGGAATACCTCAAGAAACTACAGTTAACGGTATAGTTACATCAGCTCCTGCTTATTATGCCATAGTAGCACCAAAAGGTTACCGCATAATGAGAGTTCTTATTGATGTAGATACTGACAACAGCAACATTGCTTTCGAAGGTTCTAGTTCTACTTTTTCTAATCAGTGGAATAGTGCTACATTCAAAGAAGTCACATTCGATGATAATGGAAAGCCTCTGTCAACTTCAAATTCATTGACTATAAGTAAGCAAAATTCTATATTTGAAATCATAAAAGGCCAGCCAACTAACATTATATATTTCACTTTAGACGCAACTCCCAGCTTTGTTCTACTAAATTCACTAAAAATAACATACGCAATAGACCAGCCTTTCACGCAGCAAATGCCAAGTGCAGAAGGCACTGATTCTATACATACAGGTGACATAAACCTTGGTAAATTTACAGAAAATAATCGTAACGTCTGGTCTTTTTACAGGTATGGCATAACTGACACACAGCAAGTGCCTGTATGGGTAGGAAGCAACGGATCAACACCAACCCAAACAACACCAGAAATAGTAAAGGTTGGCAACGACCAATATTTCGTTGCTGCAACAGAGGGAGATTATTACCTTGAGGCTCCGGCAAAGTTCCGCATCATCGGGGCTACCGTAAACTTCCTTAGCCAAGGCACTACATATAAAGAGGTGACATCTATTGAGAGTGGTAAAGAATACCTGATAGGTGACGGCACGAACTACCTTACCTTAAGTGGTTCTACACTGGGCAATACCACTGACAAATCAGAGGCGACCAAGTGGACATTTACAAGTAGCAATAATGGCTATACCATTAAAAGCGGAAGCAGCTATTTATATATAGAAAAGAGTGGGCGGAACTATACATTAAAAAAAGCAAGTACAAGCTCAGCCCAAAGTTGGAAATATAATAACTCAAAGTTGCAGAACGCAACTTATGATGATTATTATCTTGCATACGATAGCGGTTGGAAAGCCAATACAACAGGCTCCTCCATAAAGTTTTACGAAGAAATAGTTTCTACAGGAGAGCCAGGCTTCACAACCACTGTGTATGGCAGGGATGGTAAAACAGAGCCACAAACAAACACCTTGACAGCAAGCAACGACAAAGCAACGGTTGAGCTTACAGGCTTCAACAACGATGCCATACATTTCAACATCAGCGACTTGAAAGGCGGTAAGGCTTTGTACAATGTGAACTTGCAGCTTATGCCCCTTGACCCGGAGGTGCAAAAACTAAGCGTAGGATGTCTTGAGGAGAATGGAGAAGTAACCGGCAAGACAACTGTCACAGCAGAGAACTTTGTGATGGCAACTAACGACTCAAAGACTGCATACGTCATTGCGCCTGACAAAGATTTGACCACATGCCAAATAGCATTCGACGATACCTATAACGAGCAACGTACTATGTGGTACACTGATGGGTCAAAGGAAAATGACGGATACTCCAACTATTTCCTTGTGGGTAGTGATGCCGACAATGGCGGTGACGATGGTGTCCTGCTCAATGCTAACAATGATAAATATGAAAAGGCACGCGTACATGCAAAAGTGGCAGGCAAAAACAAACTGGACTTTACCAACATTGCCCTTTTTGATTGGGCAGTTGTTGAGGGCAATCCCGATTATCTGATATATAATGAGTTTAGCAAAAAGAGTGCAGGCATTAGCTCTGACATACTTACACTTGAACTCAAAAACGCAGAAGGTACTACCAAGCAAAGTGACCCAAAGACTGTATACGTGTACACAGCCGACCAGCCTACATTCAACATCATGCCGGAAGGCAGCGGCACAAAGCACATCGACTACCGCTACTACGACATCACTGTGCAAGCTATTGCCAAGATGACTCCTGTTGTCAAGGTTGACAACATTCTTATCTATAATTCTACCTTGAAAGGCAAGCCTAACAAGGCAAGCAGCACACTTACACGTGATGAGACATTGGATAACAACCACAAGTACGTGGGCATTACCGTAAGCGCAAGTCTGGATGGAAAAGAAGTAGCAGAAGGCACCGGCGTTCTTGCAAGCGCAGACATTATAGATGCCATCAAAACAGCTCTCCAAGAATATGAAGGTTACGGCTTCAACAAAGACGACATACTCCGTGGTATCCTGTATCTCGACATGAGCAAGCTGAAAAGCTCTGACAACACCCAGCTCAAGACATTCGACGAGCAGACTGCCGACAACTGCCTCTACTTCATGTACCCTGGCTACCAGGCACAGAGCGGAAGCAGGAACGTGATAACGAAGACTGCAAACGCATTTGAGGCTACAAGCGGCATAAAGATTTATGACCAGCAGCCGTTCTACACGCCTTACGACTTCTCTACGGGCACTCACACGGTAAACTACGAGCGCGAAGGCACACATGGAAAGGCAAAGGTGACACAAATGAGCTGCATTCTGCCTTTCGACATCAACCTTGACGGCAACGGACACCCCAAGTCAGCCAATGACCAGACTGACACGAACGTCACTTTCCGCCAGATTACGTCATCAGGCGAATTGAAAGGCTCGCTCGGAAACCAAGAGTATTCCTACGCCGTGGCGGCAACCGAAGTCAAAGATGACAAGGCTGTAGCTAACACTCCATATCATGTCACGACAGAGATAGAAGACGGCGGCTTCACGTTCAACATATTGAATGCCAAATTTGCCAAGACACCTGCAACGACAAATGGAACAGAGGCAACCTTGACCGACAATGGCACTACTTGGAAAGCCTATGGCACATACGCAGGATTGACTCCTGCAAAAGCCGACAACCGCTTCATCTTCGCCAGCGGCTATTATCGCAAGACAGGCGCACAGGTCGACAACAACGTTGCTTACGTGCTTCCTTTCCGTGCTTACTTCGACACTACCGACAAGAATGCCGCAAAGACCAACGCCTTTGCCGTAGTCACCGACTTCAACGACATTGTAACCGGCATTGGCAACGTGAAGGCTGATGGCAACAACGGCTTGACCATCCACACCAGACACGGATGCTTCAGCGTTACGGCTGACTACGACACCGCAGTAAAGGCATTCACCGTAGGCGGACAGATGGTTGCCAATGGCAGCATCAGCAAAGGAGAGACCGTGAGCTACAACGTGCCGCAAGGCGTGTACATAGTGAACGGAGTTAAGGTTGTTGTGAAATAAAAGATATGGAGGACGTAAACATGAAAAAGAAATATTTGAAACCAAGCATAAGAATAATCAAGCTCGACGGCAACGCCGCCTTCTTAAAAAACTCCGGAAATGAGAAACCCGAGGAGGAAGACGCATGGGCTGACGGCAAGAAAAACGATTTCTTCGACTTCGAGGAAGGAGCCACAGAAGAAGACGCATTCACGCCCGTCGGGGGAAATGCAATCCAAAATCTTTGGGACGACTAAGCCTCAAGCGTTTAAAATGCAACTTTTTTTATTTTTTCATATACATTCATTATTATTTTCCCTTATGCCCGCTGTGAAGCGCGCATAAGGTTTTTCCATTTTACAATTACGTTATGAATATCCGCATATATCCAAATGCAGGGGCGATAAACCAAGAATTCAACAACATAAAACAATAAAAATGGCAAAAAAACAAAAGTACATGTCACCACACATAGACATCATTCCGCAAGACGTGGAAACTGCCTTGTGCGCCATATCAATGGCAAACGGTGGCAACAACATCAACACAGGTTCGGGAGGAATAGGCGAGGAAGGACAGCTGTCGAAAGACTTCTTCTTCGATTCCTTCACCAACGGCAACCCTTACCACAGCAAGCCATCATCCAACCGCGGCTACACTCTCTCCAATCCTTGGGGAGACAACAACTCTACCCCCCCCACTGGAAATGGTTGTGAGTATAACGACTAACCTTATTAGCAATGCAGACCAAACAATACAAGCTAAACAATGCAACTATGAGAAACACCTTTATACTCATCCTCCTCACCCTCCTCTCCATTATTGCCAACAACCTTGCGGCACAAACCACAAAGCCGACAAAGGTGACGGTGTTTGAACGAAGCAAAGACAACACCGACTATCGCATTCCTTCCATCGTAAAACTTGCCAACGGTAATCTCATGGCTTTTTGCGATAATCGCTATAATCATGGCGATACAGATTTAGGAGGTGGAGTATGCGACATAGTCTCAAAAATCTCAACAGATAATGGCAGTACATGGGGAGAACGTCGTACTGTTTTAAAAGGTACTGCCACAAATAAAGATTACTATGCATATGGTGATCCTGCTACTGTAGTGGATAGAGAAACTGGGGAAATTCTATTACTGTGTGTAGCAGGAGCTGAAGGCGTAGATGCAGCAAATAATAATGTACAGTTTATAAGAACTGTCAGTAAAGATAATGGCAGCACATGGGAATCCTCAAATGTATCAACAGCCATTAGAGGAGCTTGTCCAGAATTGAATAAAGGGGGATTCTTTACAAGTGGGCACATCTACCAAAGTTCTAAAATTAAAGAAGGAGCCTATTATCGTATCTATGTTGTAATACCATCATATTCAACAACATCTTCTGGAAACCATATAGGAGCCTTAGTTGTTTATAGTGATGATTTTGGTGTCACTTGGAATAGGTTGGGTGGAAAAGTTTATCCAGCAGAGAAAGGCAGTGAATGTAAAATAGAGGAATTGCCTAATGGAAATGTTATTCTCAGTTGCCGTGGACTCGGAGGAACTGACGCTCCAGAGGATGGACGTTACTATAATCTTTTTTCTTATTCTAACTATACCACAGGATCTGGAAACTGGGATAAATTACAACAATCCTACTTTAAAGGAAACGGAGATGGTCAAGTAAAAGGAAAAAGGTCGGACGGAGACATTATATTGGTTCCCGCAAAAGATAAAAAAGGCAATAAAGTTCACATCCTTTTGCAATCGGCAGATTATCCTAACAGAAAAGGGCAATGGATCAACTATAAGGTTTTGTCCTCAGAAGCTGATTATGATAGTTCCTCTGATTTTGTTAATGGATGGAGTTATTATGAAGTCTATAATGGTAATTCCGCTTATTCGGCAATGATACTTGACCAAAATAATGATGTTGCCTTTTTATACGAAGGTGGAAATAGAACTAATAATGATGTTCATGGTTACGACATCGTCTTTGTGTCCCTGCCTCTTGAAACCATTACAGGTGGAGCATATACTTTCGACATAGAGAGAAAGGATGAATCTTTAGCATCCCCCTACTTCCCAATTAAACAAGGCGAGTATTCCAATGAGATTAGCGTGGAAATAACATGCGCAACCAACGGGGCAACGATTTACTATACAACCGACGGAAGCGAGCCGACCACGGCAAGCAACAAATACACAGGAGCAATAAGCATAAGCGAGACGACCATGCTAAAAGCCATTGCCGTGAAAGGCGGGCTGCAAAGCGAGGTTGCGTCAGCCACATACACCATTATTGAGAAGACAGAGGAAATGGAGGCAAACGTAAAGCCGGAAGACGGTGGCGTGTACGT
>CAZEEP010000004.1:15673-142934 GCA_964511295.1 uncultured Prevotella sp. | reverse complement strand
TTCGTCTTCAACAAGGTTCCCTACGTAAAAGGCGGGACGGGCTGCGGCACGCTCAGCGAGCCCATGCACCACGGCTTCAACGTGAAATTCGCACGCAACGATGACAGCTACAACGTTGCAAGCACAGGCGAGGGCTACAACTGCTATGCCACGCTTAACCTCCCGTTCACGGTAAACCTGCCTGACGGAGTCAAGGCATACAGGATTAAAAGCCTGTCAAAGAAAGTGAACACTGCTGTAGACATTGAAGAAAATGCAGGAACTGTGATAGCACGCGAGACTGCCGTGCTGTTGCAGACGAGCGGAGCCAAGGGCGACGGCATGACGACAAAGACCATAAGCTTTAAGCCCACCACGGCAAAGGAGAATACCGAAGACACAGGACTCGCCGGAACATTGGGGCGGCAAGTCTTTGCGAACTACAATGAAAGCACAGGCGACAGCAACGGCACCATCTATTACCTGCTTGGCAAGAAGGACGGGCACGTGGCTTTTTACTATCTCGCAGCAAACAAGAGCGGAGAAATGGCAATAGCCAACAACAAGGCTTACTATAAATACACCGCCGGAAGCGGCGCCAAGCCCGCAATGCTGACCTTCAACCTCGGCGGCACGCCTACAGCCATAAAGGGCGTAACCGACAACGGCTGCGGACAAAGCGGCACGTGGTACGACCTGACAGGACGGAAAGTAAAGAACCCTTCACACGGTATTTACATACGCAACGGCAAGAAAGTGGTGCTGCCGTAAAAGCCAGCTATATAAAAGACGACCATCCGCAAATATCCAAACTATTGCAGGGCGCAATACATACGCATAGGTCGTCACGAATATTCATAATAAAAAAAATCCTTGTGCTTTTAAGACATAAGGATTTTTTTTGTAATTTTGCAAAGTACGCTTGACAACAATCGAATAACAACATAAAATAGCTGAAAAATGAGTTTATTAGACGAAATCATTGTGCGTGCCAAGGCTGACAAGCAGCGCATTGTGCTTCCCGAAGCAGAGGAAGAACGCACCTTGAAAGCTGCCGACCGCGTCTTGGCTGACGACATTGCCGACATCATTCTCATCGGCAATCCCACACACATCAAAGAAGAAGCCGAGCAGTGGGGGCTTACCCACATCGACAAAGCACGCATTGTAGACCCTCTCCATTTCGACAAGACTGAAGAATATGCCGAGAAGCTTGCCGAACTGCGCAAGAAGAAGGGCATGACCATTGAGCAGGCACGCGAGCTCGTCACCCACAACAACCTGTACCTCGGCTGCATGATCATCAAGAGCGGCGATGCCGACGGCCAAATCAGCGGTGCCCTGTCAACCACAGGCAACACGCTGCGCCCGGCCCTGCAAATCATAAAGTGTGCCCCCGGCATTTCATGCGTCAGCGGTGCCATGCTGCTTATCACGAAGTCCGTCTACGGCAAAGACGGCATCGTGCTGATGGGCGACGTAGCCGTTACGCCTCAGCCCACTGCCGACCAGCTTGCACAGATAGCCTACACGACGGCTCAGACAGCCAAGGCTATTGCCGGCATCGCCGAGCCACACGTGGCAATGCTAAGCTATTCAACCAAAGGCTCCGCCAAAGACACAATAGACAAGAACACGGGCAAGAGCGTTTACGTGATTGACAAGGTAGTTGATGCCGTGAAGATTGCTCGTGAGAAGTTTCCGTCACTGCTTGTCGACGGCGAGCTTCAGGCAGATGCCGCTCTCGTGCCGTCAGTAGGACACCACAAAGCACCAGGAAGCAACATTGCCGGACGTGCCGACGTGCTCATCGTTCCTAACCTCGAGGTTGGCAACATAGGATACAAACTTGTGGAGCGCCTGGGAGGAGCTACTGCCATAGGCCCTATCCTGCAAGGCATTGCCCGTCCTGTAAACGACCTCAGCCGCGGCTGCTCCGTAGACGACATCTATTATATGGTGGCAATAACGAGCTGCCAGGCACAAGATGCTAAACGTAATGCATAATTCATAATGCATAATTCCATTACATAATTCTTAATTCAAAATTATTAGAAATGAAGATACTGGTATTGAACTGTGGCAGTTCAAGCATAAAGTATAAGTTGTACGACATGGCCGACGAGTCGGTGCTGGCTCAAGGCGGCGTGGAGCGTATTGGTATAGACAACGCATTCATAAAAGTGAAGTTGCCGGACGGCACGAAGAAGCAAATCTCCGAAGACCTGCCAACCCACAAGGAAGGAGTGCAGCTCGTGTTCAAGTGCCTGCTCGACCCAGACTTCGGAGCCATCAAGAGCCTCGACGAGATTGGAGCCGTAGGCCACCGCATAGTGCAGGGCGGCGACCTCTTTGAGAAGAGCTGCATCGTGACACCGGAAGTGGAGAATGGCATCGAGAGCCTGATAGAGTTGGCACCGGTGCACAACAAGGGGCACCTCGCCGGCATCCGCGCCGTGGACGAGCTTATGCCAACCGTTCCACAGGTGACCGTCTTCGACAACGCCTTCCACTCCACCATGCCCGACTATGCTTATCTCTATGCCGTGCCCTATGAGTGGTACTCAAAGTATCACGTGCGCCGCTACGGATTCCACGGCACAAGCCACCGCTACGTGTCACACCGCGTGTGCGAGTTCCTCGGCGTGGACATAAAGACACAGAAGATTATCACCTGCCACATAGGCAACGGCGCAAGCGTGGCAGCCGTGAAGTACGGAAAAGTCATCGACACCAGCATGGGGCTCACGCCGCTTGCCGGCCTCATGATGGGTTCGCGCTGTGGCGACATAGACCCGTCTGCCGTATGCTACATGATGGAGAAGAACGGCATGACACCACATGAGATGTCTGAATATCTCAACAAGAAAAGCGGCGTGCTGGGAATAGCCGGCATATCAAGCGACATGCGCGACAACGAGAACGCCGACAACGAGGGCAACAAGCTGGCGCACCTCGCACTGGAGATGTACAACTACCGCATAAAGAAATACATTGGCGCATACGCTGCCGCAATGAACGGTGTAGACATCATCGTCTGGACGGCAGGAGTGGGCGAGAACCAGGAAGGCGTGCGCTGGGACAGCTGCCAGGGGCTCGACTACCTTGGCGTGAAAATGGACAAGGAGCGCAACCACGTACGCTCGAAGGAGCAAATCCTTTCTGCCGACGACTCAAAGGTGAAAGTAGTGATGATTCCTACCGACGAGGAGATTGTGATCGCACGCGACACCCTCGCCCTTGTCGAGGGTCGTGAACCAAACCTGTAGTAAACAGAACTACACACAAGCCCAACATAAAATCAGGGGCATGCCACATTGTGCATACCCCTGACTTTATGTGTTACCGGCTATACCAACCCATCCTATACTACCAAACTGACCAGATATAACACTATGGGGATGGTGACGAAAGCAATACCGACAAAATCTATTATGACACCTGTCTTTATCATCTTCGTGATTGGCACATAGCCGCTCGCATAGACAATGGCGTTAGGCGGCGTGGACACCGGGAGCATGAAGCCGAGGGATGCCGACAGGGCTACGCCCACAGCCACGGGAACCGGGCTGAAACCTGCGGCTACGGCAGCGCCTATTGCCAACGGGCCAACCATGTTGGTGGCAGCGGTATGCGAGGTGAGCTCTGACATAAGCAACGAGACTACGCAGAACACCGCCACAAGAACGAACTGCGACGGATTGCCGCCCATCCACGCCACGATGTTGTCGCCTATCCACTGTGAGAGCCCTGTGGAATACATCATTCCGCCCATTGCCAGACCGCCGCCGAAAAGCAGCAGCGTGCCCCACTCCACACCTTCCACGGCTTGTTTCCAGCTGATCACGGGGCGCGGCTTGCCGTTAGGACTCTTGCCGCCTGGCAGGAAAAAGAGCACCAACGCGCCAATCATAGCTGCCACAGCCTCCGGGAAAAGCTTGTTGTATGTCTTCAGCTCAGGGGCATTATTACCGAGAATCATGCTAAGTATGCCTGGGAGCACCCAGAGAACGACGGCTATGACGAAACCAGCCATAGTGTTCTTCTGCGCAAGCGTCCACTTGCCAAGAGCCTTCCGCTTCTCCTCCACGAACTCGTGGGCTCCGTCGATGTGCCTGACATCGGCAGGGAACATCTTGCCAAGCACGATGTAGGCTATGACAAAATAGAAAACCATTGCCACGAAGCCCCATATCATCCACTGGAAGAAACCTATGTTGATACCGCACATCTCGTCGAGAAAGCCAAGCATGATGATGTTGGGAGGCGTGCCAATGGGCGTGAGCACTCCGCCTATGGAGCATGCGTAAGCCGTCATGAGCATAAGCCCGGTGGCATATTTGTAAGTCTTCAGGTTTATTTTCTTGCCCTTATGTGCCATCATCTCGCGTATGGCTTCAAGCAATCCGAGGGCAATGGGAAACATCATTGCCGCCGTGGCGGTGTTGCTTATCCAGCCTGAGCAGAGCATACAGGCAAGCCCGACGGCGAAGAAGATGCGTCTGGGACTGTCGCCCACCCAGCGCATTGACACTATGCCATAGCTTATGCGCTTGTCGATGCCGTTCACCATCATCGCCTTGGCTATGATGAAGCCGCCCATGAATAGGAAGATTGTAGGGTTGGCGAATGCGGCAAACGCGTCTTTCATGCCTACCACACCACACACCACGCACAGCGTAGGCCCGACGAGGGAGGTCACGGGAATGGGCACGGGCTCCGTAATCCACCATAGGCATACGAGCGTCATGATAGCCAACAACTTGTGGGCCTCCGGCGAAAGGGCGGCAATAGGCGTTATCCATACAAGGATGGCACAGATAGGACCACAGATGGCACCAATAATCCTGCGCTTGCGGTCGAAAGAAGAATTGCTTTCCATCTCTTGCATCTCCTCAAGATTGGAACGCTCAAAATCAATGTTGTTACGGTCAGTGGATTGTGTCATGGTAATGTTTTTATATAGAATGTATGAACTTACGGTTTGCTCTCGCCCTCTATATACTCTTCAAGAAAAAGATGTTCGCCGTCGAACACGGCATAGGTGAACTGCGTTATCCAGTCGCCAAGGATGAGCATGCGCGCCGTATGCCCTTCCACGCGTGGCAGGTTAAGGTCAAGTTCTATGTGGCGGTGGCCGTAGATGAAGTAGTCGATGTCGGGGTGGGTCTTCCTGTATTCCTTTGTCCACAAAACGAGATACTCTTTGTCCTCGCCCATATAGGGCGGTTCCTTGCCGTCCACGCGCTTCAGGCGGCTGTGCTTTGCCCATTCAAGTCCGAACGCAATGCCCCATCGTGGGTGCAGGGCACTGAACAGGCGCTGGCAGGCACGGTTGTGGAACAGGCGCCTGAGGAGCTTGAAATTGGCGTTGGGATCGCCCAGCCCGTCGCCATGAGCAAGATAGAAAATCTTGCCATGCAACTCAGTAGTCACAGGCTTGTGGTGTACTATAAGTCCACATTCTTCCTCAAGGTAGCCGTAAGTCCAAATATCGTGGTTGCCTGTGAAGAAGTGAACCTCTACGCCCATGTCGGTAAGCTCTGACAGCTTGCCAAGAAACCGTGTGTATCCCTTTGGCACTACATACTTGTATTCATGCCAGAAATCAAACATGTCGCCAAGCAGATAAACTGCCTCAGCCTTGTCCTTTATGCTGTCAAGAAAACGCACAAGCCGGCGTTCCTGCATACGGCGATGCGGTATGGCGAGAGAACCAAGGTGTGCGTCGGATAAGAAATAGATGTTTTTCCGCATATAAATCAGTTAGCCAGCTTCCGAAAACGGGAAGCATACAGAACTACTCAAAGCCAAGCTCGACCCTTGCCTCCTCCGACATCATGCTCTGGTCCCACGCCGGCTCGAACACGAGGTTTACGTTGGCACTCTTCACTTCTTCCACGCTTTCGAGCTTCGTACGCACGTCCTCAAGAATGAAATCGGCGGCAGGGCACGTTGGCGCGGTAAACGTCATGTCCACATTCAGCGTGCCGTCGTCCTCAAGGTCAATCTTGTAAATCATTCCCAAGTCGTATATGTTGACAGGTATTTCAGGGTCGTAGACGGTTTTCAAAACATCCACGATGCGTTCTTCTATCTTTGTCTTTTCTTCTTGTGTCATAAGAAATCAACTTTTTTGCAAACTTACGAAAAAAAAGCGGTACAAGCAAAGGATAAATCAAGAAAAAATTCATAATGCTTAATGCATAATGCATAATTTGGAAGGCACACGTCAGATGCGCCCCTTCTCACGATAGCTGTAGTAGGCACCGTCGGTTATGACGACGTGGTCAAGGAAATAGATACGCATGATGTCGCACGCCTTGCGCATGCGTTCGGTGAGGTTGTCATCCTGCCGCGACGGACGGGTATTGCCGCTGGGATGGTTGTGGCAGGCGGCGAGGACGGTGGCGTTGTTCAAGATAGCCTCTTTCATTATGATGCGTATGTCTACCGCCGTCTCGGTTATGCCGCCGTGGCTGATGCGCACTTCCTTTATGAGCTTGAAGTTCTGGTTCATCAGCAATACGTGGAACTCCTCTACGTCCAAGTCCTGCATACGTGGGTGCATATAGTTATAGATGGCAGTGGCAGAACCAAGGTCGGCACGTTCCTCAACACGCTCCCTTACCCTGCGCTTGCCCAGCTCGCACGCCGCAAGAATGGTTATTGCCTTAGCCGGGCCTATGCCCTTGAAGCTCTCCAGGTCGTTGATCGACATCTTGCCGAGGGTGTTCAAGTTGTTGTGGCAAGCCGCCAATACAACCTTCATCAGGTCGACGGCACTCTGCTGCGGAGTGCCTGAACCTATAAGTATAGCAAGCAACTCGGCATTGCTCAGAGCCTCGGCGCCAAGCCTTTCAAGCCTTTCCCGAGGGCGGTCTTCCTCCGCCCAATCGGTAATGGATAGTTTCTGCATAGTTTTTAGTTTTTAATATTGCCATAATGGCAAGGCACGCGGCGACGCGGAAGTATGGAGCGTCAATA
Organism: uncultured Prevotella sp.; assembly: GCA_964511295.1. Classification (GTDB taxonomy): domain Bacteria; phylum Bacteroidota; class Bacteroidia; order Bacteroidales; family Bacteroidaceae; genus Prevotella. The sequence goes on along the minus strand of CAZEEP010000004.1, from coordinate 135,968 downwards.
CTGCAAAGCCCTTGCCTTTATCTTGCCGAAGGCTTCATTCCCGTCATTCTTAGCAGGTTTAATGCCAAGCAAATGGCAGATAAAAGGATAAACGGCGGTATTGCTGAATTGTCCAAGCTCCACATTGCGTTTGATATCTTTGCCATGTGCGCGGAAAATGGCGTGCATGTCGCTGTAAGCAGGATCATAGCCATGCACACCGCCATTGTTGCAAGTGTCGTCGGTGAAAAGGTAGCCCTCGTCAGGCAACACAAGCACGTCGCCAATGTTGACATCGTCTTGATAATGAAGCCACGAAGGGATGTCTGCCTTACGCCATACACGCAAATGCGCCACGTCCTTCAAGGCTTTGACTATGCTGTCTTGTTGCCAAGTGCCCGACGCATAAACGTTAGTGGGCAAGTTGCCTTCAAGGTTTACATACCATTCTCTTTTCAAATAATCTGACGGGCGTATTTGCCTTGAAGGCGTGAACCAAGTCATGCCGTGATCGGAAACAACGACAAGGTTTACACTACTTGCCAATCCCTTAGCCTTTATCCTCTCCCATAGCGAGCCAAGCAACGAGTCCATCTGCTCCACTGCATGGCGCACCTGCCTTGACTGTGGTCCGTATTCGTGACCGCTTGCGTCAGGCTCTTCAAAGTAGGCCATTATCAAGTCGGGCGCATCAGCCTTTGTCAAATACGTCATTATGCTGTCAATGCGCTGCCCTGGAGTCATGTGGGGCTTCTCGTCATAGGCATGCCACACGTTGGGATACTTACCTTGAACGGCAACATCAGAACCTGGCCAATAGAACACGGCGGTCTTCTTGCCTTGGCGTTGAGCCGTAAGCCAAAGCGGCTCGCCTTTATAATATTGTGGGTCGAACTTTGTCTTCGGGTTTGACAACGAGAACCTCGCCCCCGTCCTGCGGTTTAGGAACGTGTTGGCTATGATGCCGTGGTGTTCGGGACGCAAACCAGTGGCAAGCGTATAGTGATTTGGGAATGTCTTTGATGGGAAAGACGGCACCAGCTCTCCACTCACCCCCACTTTTGCCATAGAGTCAAGGAAAGGCGTGTCATAAAACTGCGGATAGTCCCAACGGAAACCATCGCAGGAGACAAGGATGGTAACTGTACGTGCGGAAGCACTGATTGCCGCAAGCAGGCAAACGGTAATGAAGATTTTGAGTGCTTTCATATTTCTAACTCTTTAAGAAACTGTTGGATTGTAACAACTTCAACATGTGGAAATGAAATCTGTTTGAGGACATTGAAATGATGGTCTTGCGAAACTATATATTTAGCATTCCCCGCTACAGCACAATCCACAAACTTGTCATCATCAGGATCGGCAACTATACAATGAAATTCGAAAGAAGGCTCTAACTTACGTACGTTTTTTCTATTTAAGATTACCGTTATAATATATTCAGATATTAATGGCGATAAGTTTCTTGACATCACCTCTAAGTATTCTTCTATTATAGAATTTGTTACACAAAGCGTGTATTTGCCATCCAAGAAATCCTGCCAAACTCTGTAATACTTGTTTCGCGCAGATATTGCCATGATTAGGCAATTGGTATCAAGAACAATATTCATGCTTGACGATGATAATGAGTCCTCTCGTGTAAATGCTCAAAACTGTTGAACTTTTCCTGAGTCATATCACCACGAGTCCACATTGCATCCATTTCTTCCTTTGCCTTCTTAGCAAAGTAATCTGATATAACTTGCTTTAAATCCGCAAGAGTTTCAGGACTATTGATCCAATGCATCATGTTAAGCAAGTCAAGCTGTGCGTCATTCAAAACCGTTGCTTTCATATTGATTATCTTTTATTTTGGCAAAGATAGGCATTTTTTCTTACATAAGCCGTTTTTAGAGCATTTTTTCTTTTAGATTACTTACAATTAATCATTGCGGCATGACATAAAAGTTGTAACTTTGCACCGAATATTAATCAATCCAAAGAATAAAAAATGAAAAGATTAAGTTTCGTGCTAATGTTCGCTGCACTTTTCATGACTGGCTTTACACTTGCCTCTTGCGGCGACGATGACAACAACGGCCTAAACGAAGTAGAGAACGCAATTGCAGCAACCTATGTCGGCACTTATTCTGCCAAGGACAGCATAAAAGTTGGCATGGGAAAAATCAGCTGGGACTATACCACAGCCAATGCCGTGTCGTACCGCATCACAAGCAACAGCAATGGCACCATCAACATCACCATCCCCGAAGAAAAGTATGCGAACACTCAAATTGGTGACATCAAAATAGGCTCTTACACCATCGACAGCCTTAAGTATAACATCCTAACCGGCTTCACTCGTGCTTACAAGGGTTCTGCCGCAAAGGTACACTTCGAGTCTACGGGGGGGACGCAGTATCCTATCATCCTTAATGACGACTATTCATTCACAAGCGACGCCTGCCTTATTTCAGTAAAGAAAGATGCAGCCGGAGTGCTTACGGTGAAGAACATCTATGCTCTTGGCAAGTCACCAGTGCTTATCACCAACTCTTTCAAAGGAGCAAAACAGTAAGTTCTTAGATGAATCTTACAATAAAAACACTTCATGCCATTACGTGCTGTTGCATTCTTTCATTGGCAACGGCGTGCAATGGCATGTTCGATGATGTCTACGACGACTCCAAGGACGAAAGTCAACCGGTAGACTCGCAGATTTACATTAACGCGTCGAGCTGGCAAAACTGGTATTACATCAGCTTCGACTCGCTGGAGCAATACCGCAAGGCTGGCGACACGGAGGCTCTGCGCTATCACCAGACTCACTTCACTGCCTATCCCATACCGATGACCACCACCGGCGAACGCACCGCCACACACCCGGCAGAGGGCACGGTGGGCATGTACACTTATTGGTATGATGTTTTCGGGCAAGGCCTTTCGGTCAACGAGTTCCGCGCATTCACGCCTACAGCGGCGCAAGCTGAACCCGACCATTGGGACTTGGCTATACATTACAACGACGTGAGAACCAATGGCGGAGCCGTGCTGGAAACCAACTATACGTCCATAGACGACCTGCCGCCATCGTCTGCTGACTTCTCCGGCACCGAATTTACGCCCGACGAATGGAGCGAAAACATTGTATGGGCAGACCAGACTGAGCAATTGAACAAGATACTTGGTTGCCAAGGCATACGCATCAACAAGGTACTCTCGTCGTGGCTAAAGGTGGAGATGAAGTCATTGCCGCCTGAATTTACCCTCAACAACCACGTGTTCATAGTGCGCCTTGCCAACGGGCGTTATGCCGCCGTACAACTGCAAAATTATCTAAGCTCAAACGGCGAACGCTGCTGGCTGACGATAAACTATAGGTACCCGTATTAAAAAATGAAAAGATTTTTTCCCTGCATTGCCCTGCTACTGTCGCCTGTAGTAACATTTGCCCAAGAGATCACCGACTCGCTTTCCATTTCCGAAGTCGTCATAACGGGCACACGCACGCCCAAGACCTTGCTCAACACGCCGGTGCTGACGCGCCTCATAAGCCATGCCGAGATAGAAAAAGCCGATGCCACTACCTTGCAAGACATATTGCAAGAGGTGGTGCCTGGCGTTGAGTTCTCATATTCAATGAACCAGCAACGCCACATGAACTTCTCCGGCTTCGGCGGACAGAGCATGCTCATCCTCGTTGACGGCGAACGGCTGGCGGGAGAGACTATGGACGACATCGACTTCGACAGGCTCACGCTAAGCAATGTCGACCACATAGAAATAGTGAAAGGCCCGGTGTCTGCACTATACGGAAGCAACGCCAACGGTGGAGTTATAAACATCATAACAAAGAAAGACAACAAGCCTTTCGCCCTCAACCTGAACGGACGTATTGGCAAGCACAGCGACCAGCACTACGGCTTCACATGGCAACAGGGAGGACGGCGATGGGGAAACACTTTCGACTTCAGCCGAACATCGCGCGACAACTACAACGTAAGCTCTGCCGCCAACCCTGTGACACGGGTCATAAACACCATCTACGGCAACAAGACCTACAACTTCAAGGAGCAGATTACGTACAAGCCAATAGACAATATAACCCTTGGCGGCCACGCTGGCTACTTCTTCCGCGAAACTGTGCGCTCTGCCGACACTCCCGAACGCTACCGCGACTACAACGGCGGCTTGCGGGCCGACTGGAGGATAAGCGATGGCAAGAACCTCACCATGAGCTACAGCTATGACCAATATGACAAGTCTGACTATCAACGCATCAGCCGACTTGATATTCGCGACTACTCCGACGTGCAAAACGCCTTCCGACTGCTGTACAACCACCAGTTTGCCGACGGCAACATCCTTACCGTTGGAGCAGACTACATGCACGAATATCTGCTCAACACTCACCTTGAAGGCCGCACACGCCATCAAGACTCTTTCGATGCATTCGCGCAAAACGACTGGACCATAAACCCGATATGGGAAGTGGTGACGGCATTGCGCTACGACTATTTCAGCGACGGCAACACCCAGCGGCTAACGCCGAAGGTGAGCATCCGCCACACGCCGGTGAAAGGCCTCAACGTGCGCTTCGGCTATGGCATGGGTTTCCGCGCCCCATCGCTGAAGGAGAAGTATTATGATTTCGACGCAGCAGGAATATGGACAATTCTTGGCAACCCTGACCTGAAGCCTGAATTCAGCCACAACTTCAACCTCTCGCTGGAATACCGCCACAGCAACTACGAACTGCTACTGAGCGGCTACCACAACCACGTAAAAAACAAGATTGCTTCTGGCGTGCCCTATTTCGCCAGCGCAAGCGACAGCCGCCCCACCCTGCCATACGTCAACCTTGACACCTACTCGGTCAACGGCATGGAGGCTTCGGCAAAGGCAAGATGGAAAAACGGCTTCTCTGCACGCATATCCTATTCCTACACCGACGAGCAGCTGCCAAAGGACAAGGAGGGGCGCACCGCCAACAACCAATACATCCCTGCCCGCAAACATGCCTTGAACGCCCACGCCGACTGGGAGCACCGCTTCACGTCGTGGTATGGGCTGAACATTGCAATAGACGGCCGCGTGCTGTCCGGCGTTGACAACGTAGAGTATGCCGACTATTATGACATTTCACGTGGCACGGTATCGGTTCATTATCCTGCCTATACCATGTGGAAAGTTCTGCTGAGCAACCGCCTCGGCAAAGCATTCAAGCTTACGCTTACCGTTGACAACATTCTCAACTATAAGCCAAAATATCATTACCTCAACGCCCCGCTTACCGACGGAGCCAACTTTATGATAGGGCTGTCAGTTGACGTAGACAAGCTCTTTTAGACAGAAGCATGATGGTTTACTTGTAGAAGTTCTTTTTGTATGCTTCAAACTCACCATTGCCGCAGACGCAGCGCTGCCACCACGCCTTGATAAACCCACAGCCATAACCCATGAGCTGGGTGAAGGCGGCTCGCACGCTTAAAGCGGCAATCTTCATGCTTCCAGTCTTGCAGTTGGCATCGAAAAAGATTATTGCTGCATATAGTACTATTGGGGAAAGAGCAGCAAGAGCAACCGCCATTGGCAATGCCTGCTCCATGCCATAGCCTTTCTCGAAAAGCACTATCGTTGCCACAATCCCGGCAATGGCAGTAAGCAGAAGGAAAAACACACCCACGGTGAACACCGTCGGCAACAAATGAACCAGTTTAAGGCTCTCGGGATATTTCTTGTAAAGGTTTATGCGGGCTATGCCGCTGTTGAACACCTGCCGCCAAAACTTGCGGAAATCGGTGCGGCGCTTGTGATATACCCATGCGTCAGGAAAGAGACGGCAACGGCAGCCTGCCTTGAATATGCGTATGGAAAAGTCGATGTCCTCACCAAACCGCATCTTCGAAAAGCCACCCAGCTTATTGTAGACATCGCGCCTTACGCCCATGTTGAACGAGCGAGGATAAAACTTGTCAAGTTTCTTCTTTCCTCCGCGAATGCCGCCAGTGGTGAAAAATGAGGTCATCGAATAAGATATGGCTTTCTGCGTGGGCGTGAAGCTGTCAGCGGCGCGGTCAGGGCCACCAAAAGCGTCGCAAGGCTCACGCTTCAACTCCTTGTCAATGGCATACAAATAATCTTCAGGCACCACGACATCGCTGTCAAGTATGAGCAAATACTTGCCGACAGCCCGCTCCACGCCATAGTTGCGGCTCTGCCCTGGTCCGCTGTTGGACTTCACAAAATACTTTATGTCAAGGCTTTGCTTATATTTATCGCAGACGCTCTTGCAGGGCGTCTGTGAGCCGTCCTCCACTATTATGACTTCGAAGTCTTTCAGCGTCTGCCGCGTCAGGCTGTCAAGCAGCTCATCCACCTCGTCAAGGCGATTGTATACAGGAACAACGATGGAGAAAAGCCTCTCCCCTGCCTTATCTCCGGCAGAGGCGGTTGCCACGCCATTATTGTCGGCAGCATTGTTGCCGCTCAGAAAATTGTCTTGTGCCTCCATGATTTTTAGGTAATGACATTTTGCTGAAAACATGTACAAACAAAAACAGGATGCGACCCTTCGTACAAGAATCGCACCCTGCACATTTGGGTGTCAATATTTCCCATTCCCACAATATGGTCAGGGAAAAGCTCTTACTTCTTCTCTGTCACGCGGCCTACATAGCTGCCATCCTCTGTGTTGACAGTGATGACATCGCCCTCGTTGATGAAAAGAGGCACGCGAACCTCAGCACCAGTCTCAAGAGTGGCAGGCTTTGTTGCGTTGGTAGCAGTGTTCCCCTTAACGCCCGGCTCAGAGTGCGTAATCTTCAAGTTGGTTTTGGGAGGCATCTCGGCAGAAAGTATGGTGCCGTCGTCAGCAGCAATCACCACGTCAACGATGTCGCTTTCCTTCATGAACTCACCACCGGTAATGAGGTCGCGGTTGATGGGGAACTGCTCGTAAGTCTCCTGGTTCATGAAGATGCAACCCGTGGGATCCTCATAGAGATACTGGTATGGACGGTGCTCTACGCGCACATCGTCGAGTTTGAAACCCACCTGAAATGTGCGATCCAGCACGCGGCCGTCGGTCACATTCTTTAGCTTAGTGTTCATCACGGTGTTACCCTTGCCCGGCTTGCGGTGCTCAAACCAGATGCACTTCCATATGCCACCATCCATGCGTATGCAGGTGCCCTTCTTGATTTCTTGTGAATTAATCATCTTTTTTATAGTATGTTTAGCGTATTGTCAACAACTTAAAGCGGTGCAAAGTTACTACATTTTTACAAAAAAACGTTGCATGGACGGCGAAAATTAGTTTAATTCTTTGTTATTTCGAATTTTATGAGTAATTTTGCAACTCAAATGGGCTTTATTGCCTTTTTCTCAATGGAATAATAACAAATTAAAATACGAATAAGAAGATGAAAAGAACATTTCAGCCGCACAACCGCCGCCGTGTGAACAAGCATGGCTTCCGTGAGAGAATGGCCACTAAGAATGGCCGTCGTGTACTGGCTTCCCGTCGCGCCCACGGCCGCAAGAAGCTCACTGTATCCGATGAGCATCATGGAAAGTAAGCCGCACGAGCAGTTTGCTGTGCGAAAGAAAAGGCAGTCAAGACTCGTTACTTGGCTGCCTTTTTGTTTTCAGTCTGTTTTTAAGAGAAGTTTCTATTATCGTATGATAGTTTGTGAGTTATATACCCAGCTGACGGTTTAGCGTTCAGACGCTTGGGCATTCCCAAAAACGGCACGTAATGTCCTCAAATCCGTCACCAGCCACACGCTTGTAAAGCCGTTGGTTCGTCGTACGCTCATTCAGGCATCCAAGGTGGCTTATGTAAGGGCCGACCTTTATATAATCGAAGTCTTCCTTGTGTATTGTCGATGGCACGAGCTGCCGCCCGCTATACCACGCCACGCGGAGGCGAGGATGGTTTCTATGGACATATCGCGCCAACACGTTCACGCTCTGCGGCTCGGCATCGCCGCCCATGAAGCACACGCAGGTGATGGCATCGCCATATTCGCCAAGCAGCCCTTCAAGCGAAAGCGGAGTGAGCGGTGTGCCGATATCCTGCCAAAGGTAGCTGCTGTGGCAGCCAGGGCAATGACAGGGGCAGTTGGAGATGTTTATGGCAAGCGTCATCTCGTCAGGGATTTCCTGAAAGACGATTCCCGTGTTTACATATTTCAGCATTGCTTTGCTCTATATTTAATGACATTCAACCACATCTATCTTGTTCATACCTACACCATAACGGCTTTAAGTTCCTTTGACACATCGTATTTGTCAAATCCTGCATAATAGCGGCGGTTGGCTTCGTGCTGGCGCGCCACGGAGAAGTTGCTTACGCGCTTCAGGTAGCCTATGATGCGCGTGAGGTAATCAACGTTCTTTGAATGGCAGACAGGGCATTCCTTCAGGTGGCGTTTGTCTATGTGGCCGCAGTCGTTACACACCGTATTGGGTATGTTGTATGTGAAATAGTTGCATCCTTCCTTAGCAGCCACACGGAACAACTGGCGATACTGAGCCTTCGAGAGGTGCTCGTCAAGATTCATGTGCAATGCCGAGCCACCCGTCAGGTGCTCTATATATGGCTTGCCGTGAAGCTTAAACTTGTCAACGATGTTCAGCGAATCGTCTTCTACGATGTAGAAATAGCTGTTGTAGCAGTTGCGCGGTACGAAATAGCTGTCCTCGCGATCCCACTTGGCATGCTTCACGCCCACATTTTCGGCAGGAATCATCTCGCAGTTGAACATTGTCTCTTTCGTGCGATACTTCTTGTTATAACGCTCTATTAGGCTCAATATGCCCTGCACGTAGTGCATATAGTCGTCGTTCGGCGTAATCTTTAAGCCCATGAATTCCGCGCTCTCCACCAGTCCGTTTATTCCAATTGTGAGGTATTGTCGGTTGATGTTGATGTAGCCGGCATCAAACAGCGGCAGCATGCCGTGCTTCTGCAAGTCCTTAAGGTTCTCGTTATAAGCGAGTTGCACCTTGTGGCAAAGGTCAACGATGTGTTCAAGGTATTTGAGGTAGTCCTCATTGTGGTTCACCGCATACTGCACGCATCGGTTCAGGTTTATCGTCAGCACGCTCTTAGAGCCCGTAGACACTCCTCCCGCACCCAGCGTGTAACTGAAACCGTTGTCCTGAATCTCATTGCGCAGGCGGCAGCAAGAGCTGAGCGAGTCGGCATTATCGCTCAGGTAAGTGAAGAAGCTGTGACCTTCCGAGTACATCTCTGCCGCAAAGTCGCCCCACTCCTTGTCCTTACAGTCGCCATTCTCGGTGAGCATTGCCATTGTCTCTACGGGGAAGGTGAGCACGGTCTTCGTACGCTCATTGTTGAACCACTTCATGAAACGTTTCTGCAGCCAGTCGAGACCTTCCCAGTCGGGCTGCGAGCCGTCGGGGAAGAAGAAGTTGCCAAACAGGCTGTCGAAGTAATAATGGTCATAATAGCTTATATTCCAGAACACTGCTTGGTAGTTGCGGGCACCGGTAGGCTGGTTGAGCGAATACACTATCTGCTCGAAGCAGTCGGTAATCACCTTGTCTATCGTGCGCTTGCGCAGGCTCAGGTCCACCACCTCGCCAGCACGCTTCCAGTAGTCCTTGCCATATTCCTTCTCTATGAAATAGTTCATGTACATCAAGAACTCCGGCGTGGCGCAAGCCCCTGCAAGCATTGAGCTGACCATGAACACCATGTTGATGAAGCCGCCGCAGAAGCTTTTCAGGTTGGTGGGAGCCGTGGAGTTGCCGCCGATGGACACGGTGCCGCCAGTAAGCCAGGGATACATGGTGATGGAGGCACAATAGTTGGCGAGACTGGTCTCGTCGTTCTTGTATATAAAGTGATGGGTGAGCTTGCCGATATACTCCTCGGCAAGATCCTTGCCGTACATTTTCTTTATACGCTCCGTCAGCAGACGGCGGTTGAGGCGGATGAAACTTGCCTTGGGCAACTCGCCTATGAGGGTTGCTATATTTTTATGCTCAACGTTTGCGTTTGCGTCAAACTTTGAACCCTCAGCTGCGTTCTCGGCGTTCATGTAGTCTGACAAAAAAATCATTTTCTCAAGCGTTTCCCTGTCAGCCTGGTGCTGCTGGCGATAGATGATAAAGCTCTTGGCTACACGGTAGTGCCCCTCCTCCATCAGTGCCGTCTCCACCTGGTTCTGTATATCCTCCACCTTTATGCCGTCACAAAGGTCTAACCTGCTGACAATCTTGGATATAATACCAAGATTAGCCGACTCGCCTACAGAGTCGAAAGCCTTAACGATGGCGGTCATTATCTTGTCTAAAGAGAAGCGGTCCTTGCTACCATCACGCTTGGTAATAGTAAAATCTTTCATATCCATCGCCTTTGACTTTTAGGAAACTCTTACCGATTGTACGCGAGAAAAATTTTCCGTTTGAGATAACTTTTTCATACCATTCGGTTTTGAAATTGATTTTTTTGAATAACTTTTACGACTGCAAAAGTAGGCAAAAATATCGACAAGGATGCTCTTTTGATGATTATTTTTGCCCTACCTATGTTTTTTAACATTACACCAAACCACACTGTCTTCTTTTGTATTTCCTAATGAGCCAGTTTGCCACACAATAGCTCTGTAGAAAATTAGTGGAGGATAATTTCGGGTCAGCGGATTTTCGAGAACCACAACTCCACAATAATAAACTACTTCCAACGGAGACTCACTAATGCATCAGCAGAATCCTTCAATGCAAAAATCAAAGCTTTTAGAGCCCAGTTCCGAGGAGTAGGAGACATCAAATTCTTTATGTTTAGGTTGGCAAAACTATACTCTTGACATTTCCTCCGCTGACCCTTAGTTTACCACACACAATGCAAGAAAGATGGAATCACAAAAAATCCGGCTCCGACTAAAAGTCAAGAACCGGATTCGAATGAAAGGAGGAAGTGGTGCCTCTTGGAGTTGAACCAAGGACACATGGATTTTCAGTCCATTGCTCTACCACCTGAGCTAAGGCACCTGGTTGCTTTTATCAAGAAATGTATGTCTTTCCTGTTTGCGAGTGCAAAGGTAGCACTTTTTTTAGAAACCCACAAATTTTTTCCAATAAATTTGTCACAATTCCGAAAAAAAGATGTACCTTTGCACTCGCAAACAGGAAACAAGGCTTTTCGCCCCGTTTTTCTCTTTGCAATCGGGATGTAGCGCAGTTGGTAGCGCACTACGTTCGGGACGTAGGGGTCGCCAGTTCGAGTCCGGTCATCCCGACACAAGGCGACAATCGGAGCAATTCGGTTGTCGCTTTTTTATTTGCCTTCCAATAAAAGTGCTTGCTACAAAGCTTTCGGGGGCATGCCGTGCTGATTGCAGGGCAACGCCATTAAAGTTGCAAGGCAACACCATTGCGATTGCAGGGCAAACGCAGATTTCAAATGAGACGTTTTTTTGAAAAAGTTAAATCAGGGGAAAACTACCTAAATCAGAAAAAAACATTGTACTGGCAAAAACTAACAACTAACATTAAGGTCTATCTCACATTCACTGCGCTGCCGTGAGACTACGCGTACATTATTATATAATAAATATCCTCAATTGTCCAAAGCAGAGCGGTTCTCGTGGCCATCCAATTGCCTTGAAAAGGCAAATAATAAATTAAAATTCGGTATTTTCGACCGAACAGGCGGCCATGAGAGCCGCTTTATGATAAATGCCGTTTGGACGTTTACGGATAATCATATGATGTATTCTCTTTCCTTGCGTGTGTGACCAGCCTTAATGTTAGTTGTTAGTTTTTGGATCTTTGAGGCGGTGTCCATCTAATGAGCAATCATAGCGATTAGAGTAATTCATTGAAAAAAGCTATTACAAGCACATCCCAAAGTTTGTATGTCCAGGGGGCAAAATCCATTGCCTTACGGTATATTCTCATACCTTTGACATCGTAAACGATTTAGCAATCATTCAAAAAATATACCATGTCAGTACACCATAAAGCACACAATAAGACCATCCCACCCTCAGTCCTCAACCATGCCGATGATTGCCGCCACATCCTCGGCGTTGATGCTGCCGGTAACGAGTATGCCCACGCACGCATTGTTGTTGAGCACCAACGCCACTATCTCCTTTATTGTCTCGCCACTTTGCTTCACGAGTATTTTTATGTCCTTGTCCTTGCCGCTTTTCATGCCCGTGAAGTCATCGTAGCCGTTGCCGGAGAGTGCAGAAAGCTTCTTGGCAAACTTGCGTTTCACCGACTTGGAGCAATCACTAAGGGTCAGAACCTTAGCCTCGTCAACCTCCTTGAGCAGTGCCGCCACATTGCCGTCCTTGACCTTGGCGGCGGCAACGCTCATCAGCAAGCGCGGAACCGAGACGTACTCGGCGTGCTTCTTGTCGCGAAAATCATTGAACACAGAGTTTGCCGACTGGCACAACGCCACCTGACATGCCAACACCATCAACAATGTAAACAGAATCTTTTTCATAGTCTATCTCCTTTTTCTTTTCAATATTCTACATAATGTTTGAGTCGCGCAATGTCACGCTCGCTGAAGTTCTTCATCAGCCTAAGCTCATCTATATTCTTCAACGGCCCTCTCATCCTGCGGTAATCTACAATATCCTTTGCCTGATAATAATTGATGTAAGGATGCCGTTTCAGGTCAGACAGCGAAAGTTCGTTTATGTTCAGCTTCTTTATCATGCTCTCGTCCACGCGGAAATAGTTTATTGCCTCCGTCGGAAAATACTCTATCTCAAGCAACTGTTCGGGCATGTAAAACCCTCCGAGCCATTTCCTGCAGTTGTATATCTGCCTTGCATAATACTTGCCCACGCCGGGCACCCGCATGAGCATCGTCGTGTCGGCACTGTTTAGCTCTATGGTTTCGCCTGCCTTCAGCTTCTCTATGCGGTGAGCCGCAATGCTGTCGGGTATGTTTATGTGGGCCGGACGTGGCTCGTTGAACACCACATAAGGCTGAAAATCCTTGGCAATCCTGATGTATGGCTCCAGCTCCCGATACTGTTTGTTTGTCAAGCCATACACCTTTGCAAAGTCTTCCTTACGCCTATATACGCCTCCTGACGCACGGTACTTATAGATATTGCGCACTTGCCAAGGCTGCAAGCCGAGGCTGAGCAGAGCCGTTGAGTCCGCAGTGTTCGGGTCAAAAGGGAATCTGGCGACACGCCTGCCTTCCTCAGAGGCATAATAGCCGTGAAAGCTCTTGCCCGCGTAGTCATTGCTACCATTACCATAACGCCTGAAGGCATCTCTTTTCCCATGAGCCTGCAAACTGTCATTACCATCTCCCATACTTATTCCGCCCCCCCCAACAAAGCAAATTACCACTGTTGCCACTATTACAAAAAACAGGGCAAACGCCAACACACGACGGTCGGAATGGTTCAAGTAAAAGATGTCTTTGAGGCGCATAGGCCAATCAGATTATGCTCAGATTACACCCAGTTGGTGCAAGAATATGGCCGCAATGCAAATTGGTGAGACGAAGCGTATGAGAAACAGCCACGCACTATAAAAGCCTCGCGACACTGTACCACTGTTGGTAAACTCGTCGCGCACCATCTTCCTTGGAGCCACCCACCCTATGAGGATGCAGGTGAAGAACGAGCCTAACGGCATCAAGATGTCAGAGGTGAAGAAATCGCAGAAGTTGAGGAAGCTCTTTCCTGCCACCGTGATGTCAACAGCTCCGCATGACAGCGAGCACAGCACGCCGAGGACTATTGCCACCACCGACTCAATGACCGCCCCCAAGGGTCTGGTGATATGCAGCTTCTCAAAATACATTGCCGTACCAATCTCGTGCATCGATATGGTTGACGTAAGAGCCGCAAGTGCCAAAAGAGAATAGAAAAGCACGCTGACGATGTAACCAAGCACTGGCGTAAAGGCTTGCTGGAAGACATTGGGCAGAGTGATGAATATAAGTTGCGGGCCGCTGTCAGGATTCACTCCCACCGAGAAAGCGGCAGGGAATATCATCAATCCGGCAAGTATGGCTACAAGCGTGTCAATGCTGACAATCTGGCATGCCGACTTAAGGAGATTTGTCTCACGAGTGAAATAAGAAGCGTAAGTGCATAAGCATGCCGTGCCCAGCGACAGCGAAAAGAACGCCTGACCGAGGCCGTCGAGGAAAACACTGCTCGTGACCTTGGAAAAGTCGGGCTTGAAAAGAAACTCCATGCCCTTGCCTGCACCCGGCAGCAAGCATGAGGCAATGACGATGACTATCAACAGCACAAACAATGTGGGCATGAGGACATTACTGACTTTCTCTATGCCTTTTCTTATGCCACGCACGACGACGAGGTGGGTAAAGACGATAAAAACGATTGTCCAAATCGTTGGCTCAATGGGGTTGGTAGAGAATTTCTGGAAATACTGGTTCACGTAAGTGGCATCGCCATTGAGCTGCCCCATGATTGAGGCGAAAAGATACTGCAAGCACCAGCCGGCAATAACCGAATAGAAGCCAAGTATTATAGTGCTCGTCAAGGTTCCTATACATCCAAGCAAGCCCCATCTCTTTCCTCCCGCGCGGCTGTAAGCCGTCACGGCATTCGCCATGCCATGTCTGCCGACAATGAACTCTGCCACCATGCCGGGAATGCCAAAGACAAGCACGCAGCCAAGATACACCATTATGAAAGCCGCACCGCCATCCTGACCCGTCATATATGGGAAACGCCATATATTGCCAAGCCCCACTGCCGAGCCTGCCGTGGCGAGTATAACGCCTATCTTTGTTCCGAATTTACCTCGTTCCATAGACTCTGAACTCTAAAACTTTGAAATTTGAACTTTATTGATTACAATAAACCTTGCCTTCTTGTCCGGCTAAATGATTCCAAACTGATGCAGGAATATGCCAAGTATTGCCCACGGCGCGACAAAACGGACAAGAAAAAGATATATGACAAAAAACTTTTGGCTGACCGTGCCCCAGTTGGTGAACTCATCCTTGACAAGCTTCTTTGGCACGAACCAGCCGAGGAATATACATGTGAGGAAACCTCCAAAGGGCAGGAAAATCTGCCCCGTTACAAAGTCGAATATATCGAAAAGTGACTTGCCGCCAATCTCCAGATTGCTCCACGCTCCAAGCGACAATGAGCATACCGCCCCTATGAGCGTTGTGCTTATAGTGACGATGGTTGCGCCTTTCTTGCGAGATATGTGAAGCTCTTCATAGAAAAAAGCAGTGCTTACCTCATGCAATGACATCAGAGACGTGATAGCCGCCACTGTAAGCAAAAGGTAGAACATCAAGGAGACAATCCAGCCTAAGACGGGGGCTCCGCTGAATGCCTCGCTGAAGACATTGGGCAAGGTAATGAAAATCAACGAAGGCCCGCTGTCAGGATTAATGCCAACCGAGAAAGCAGCGGGAAAAATCATCAAGCCAGCAAGTATGGCTACCATCGTGTCGATGAGCGAAATCTGTACGGCAGAATTGAGGAGGTTCGTCTGGCGCGTATAGTAGGAAGCGTAGGTGCAGATGCACCCCATCGCTATGCTAAGCGAATAGAAAGACTGGCCAAGCGCACTGAGGAAGACACCACTGTCCACCTTTGAGAAATCGGGCTTGAAAAGGAATTCTATGCCCTTACCTGCCCCTGGCAGCATGCACGATGCCACCACGATGATGAGCAATAATATAAATAATGTGGGCATCATCATCTTCGAAGCCCTCTCTATGCCTCCACGCACGCCGTGGATGATGACAAAGTGGGCACCGAGCATGATAACCGCAAGCCAGAAGATCGGCTGGACGGGGTTGGTGGAGAACTGCGTGAAATATTCTTTCACAAAAGCTGCATCTCCATGCAGCTGACCCATAATAGACGCATAGACATACTGCAAGCACCAGCCTGCCACAACTGCATAATAACCAGTAATGAGAAAGCCTGTAAGTACGCCAAGAAAACCGACATACTTCCAAGGCGAGCCATTCGATACTTTTGAATAAGCCCGATAAGTGTTGGCCGCGCCATGCCTGCCAATAACAAACTCAGATATCATGCAAGGAATGCCAAGCAACAAGATACAGCCTATATAGATGATTATGAATGCGGCTCCACCATTCTCACCTGCCATATATGGGAAACGCCAAACATTACCCAAGCCCACTGCGCCTCCGGCGGTAGCCAATACCATCCCTATCTTGCTGCCAAAACTCGCTCTTTCTTCAGACATATCTACGTTCTCTATAAAACCATCAATAATAAAAGTTTCTTACAGCTTGCAAAATTATAAAATATTATTTACTTTTGCACACAAACTGAAAGCAATTATGAAGATTTTATTGAACATCACAAGGTCTTACCCCGTTTCTTGCTTATGCATTGCCGCCATATGGGTGCTATGCCTCATGCCGATACCGGAAACACCGCTCAACGATATAAAGTTGATAGACAAGTGGACTCACTTTGTGCTCTATGCCTTCCTTTGCGTCGTAATGTGGACAGAATATGGTTTCCACCACAAAACACCATTCTGCAAGAAAGCATTCTTCTTCCTCGTTGCCGCCCCTATCCTAATGGGCGGACTCATAGAGATAGCTCAAGCCACATGCACAGGAGGCAATCGCAGCGGAGACATTATGGACTGGGCGGCTGACGCCGTTGGTGTGGCTATAGGGCAACTTATCGGTATTCCTCTGGCACTAATTGCTTCCAAGAGGAATAAGGATTGAGCAGCATGTGAGAATTGTAGAAATGGGGGTCGCCCGTTACCTCAGGCCCGAGAAAGCCGGGCTTGTCAAAAGCTTCAGTCTCACTGCCAAGCTCCACCTCTGCCATCACAAGCCCGTCATTGTCTCCATGAAATTCGTCAACTTCGTAAGTGTGGTTTCCACATGGCACAAGATAGCGGTGCTTGTCTATCACGCCACCCTTGCACAGCTTCAGCAGATGCCCCGCCTCGTCAAGGGTAATCTCCTTCTCAAACTCATAGCGTGTCATGCCGCCGTCGTAGCTTTTGCCCTTGATAGTAAGATAGGCCTTGTCGTCACGCACCCGCACACGAACCGTAGCCCCTTCCGCCGGGATATAGCCTTGCTGAATATGGCTAAAAGACGTGGCGGCGCACTTGTAGGCGCCGCCACGCTTCACCAAGAACTTGCGTTCTATTTCCAGCCCGCTCATACTACAACGAAGAAAGTCCAAATAATGTAGATGATGGCAAGGACAACGAGACCCCCGAATATCCATTTCACCACCTTTTCACCCTGGTCTTTTTGCTTCTCCTGATGGTCAGAGCGTTTTTTTCTTATCTCCACGTTGCTAACCTCTTTCTTCGCAACGTGTTTTGCCTGTTCTTTTTTGTTGTTTCCCATAAGTTATCTTGTTTTTAGTTCTCTTTTTCAGCATCGCTTTCCGCAAACTCCATCAAGTAAGCCTTTATGAAGCCGTCTATCTTACCGTCCATCACGCCATCCACGTCAGATGTCTGGTATCCCGTGCGATGGTCTTTCACGCGCTTGTCGTCAAAGACGTAGCTTCTAATCTGGCTGCCCCACTCTATCTTTTTCTTGCCAGCCTCTATCTTGGCTTTTGCGGCCTGCTGCTTCTTCAGCGCGCGGTCGTAGAGCTGACTCTTAAGGAGCTGCATTGCCTTTGCCCTGTTCTTAGGCTGGTCACGAGTCTCCGTATTTTCAATGAGTATCTCCTCTTTCTCCCCGGTGTCAGGATCCTCATACTGATAGCGAAGGCGCACGCCTGACTCCACCTTGTTTACATTCTGGCCACCTGCACCGCTTGAGCGGAAGGTGTCCCAGCTGACCTTTGCCGGATCTACATACACTTCGATAGTATCGTCAACAAGAGGCGTGACAAACACACTGGCAAAGCTCGTCATGCGCTTGCCCTGGGCATTATACGGAGACACACGCACCAAACGGTGCACGCCGTTCTCGCTCTTGAGGAAACCATAGGCATACTCGCCACCTTCTACGGTCATAGTCATCGACTTGACACCTACTTCTTCTCCCGGCTGCAAGTCTGTGATTGTAATCTTATAGCCATTAGCCTCACACCAGCGCATGTACATTCTCATAAGCATCTGCGCCCAGTCCTGAGCCTCGGTGCCGCCAGCTCCACTGTTTATCTTCAGCACTGCATCCATCGAGTCTTCTTCCTGTCGAAGCATGTTCTTCAGCTCAAGGTCTTCGATGGCCTTCGTGGCTTTGGCATAGTCGCCGTCTACTTCTTCTTCAGTAACGAGGTCTTCCTTGTAGTATTCGAATGCAAGTTGCAGCTCATCAGCATACTGTCGGCATTGCTTGTAGCCAGTGAGCCATTTCTCAATGCCTTTTACTTTCTTCATCTGCTCTTGAGCACGCTTAGGGTCATCCCAAAAGTCAGGAGCCTGAGTGCGAAGCTGCTCCTCCTCAAACTCCACCTTCTTTTGACCTATATTAAGATAATGATGGAGTTTCTCCGTGCGATCCATCACATCTTTCAGTTGTTCTGCTGTTATCATCCTTTACTTCGTTACCACTCCGTCGGAAGGAGTGTTCTCATACATCTTGTCTATTATATCCTTATAGTTTTTGTAAATGATCGGACGCCTAATCTTCAAAGTGTTGGTCATCTCACCGTTTTGCATGGAGAAGTGATGAGGCAAAAGCGTAAAGCGCTTAATCTGCTCATAGTGGGCAAGCCCTTGCTGAAGCGTTTCAATGCGTTCCTCCATCATGTCGTGAACTTCCTTGTTCCTGCACAATTCTTCACGGTCGGCAAACTTTATGCCACGCTTCGCCGCCCATTCTTCCAAGACACTATACTCCGGCACCACAAGCGCGGAGACAAACTTGCGTTGGTCAGCAACAACTGCCACTTGGTCAACAAACTTGTCCACGAGCAACATTGCCTCCACCATCTGTGGGGCTATATACTTGCCGTTGCTGGTCTTGAACAAATCCTTTATGCGCTCTGTAAGGAAAAGCTCGCCATCCTTCAAATATCCGGCATCGCCCGTATGGAAGAATCCATCCTCATCAAAAGCCTCAGCATTGAGCGTATCACGTTTGTAATAGCCCTTTGTAACGGTCGGGCCCTTAAGCAAGACTTCATTGTTCTCACCAATCTTTACCTGTATACCCTGGATAGGCCTACCCACAGAACCAATTGTGAACGGCTTGCCCTTATGGTCACAAGATACCGTGGCGAGGCTCTCGGTAAGACCATAGCCAACAATCATGCAAATGCCGATGGAATGGACAAATTCTTCTACTTCGGGCGAGACGTAAGCTCCTGCCGTAGGGAATATGTTGGGATTGTCAAGTCCCATCTGCGCGCGCACTCTGGAAAGAACCAGCTTGTTTGCAAGCTTATACTCCAAAACCAACGACAGTGGCGGACGGCGACCGGCGGCAAGATAGTCTATGTTATATTTCTTGCCAATAGCCCAAGCCTTGTTGAATATCTTCTGTTGCGCCGGACTCGACCTTTCAATCTTCGCCTTCACAGCCTGGAACACTTTCTCCCAAAAACGAGGCACGCTTGACATGCAAGTAGGATGAGTCTCCTTCATCGATTGCTGTATCCTGTGGGGGTCGGTGTTTACAATGAGCAACGCGCCTTCATAAAGCGACAAGTAAGACCAACCACGCTCAAAAATGTGCGTGAATGGCAAAAAGTTTATAATCCTGTCCTTCTCACCCACGTCCACGCATTCGTCGTTTGCCTTAAGGGCTGCGGCATATTGACCATAGGTCAACACTACACCTTTGCTATCTCCTGTGGTTCCACTGGTATAGAGTATGTTGCAAATATCGTCGCCGTTTGCCTGATGGTAAAGCTCCTCCACCTCTTTTTGATAAGGCAAGTTATCACCCATTTTAATGAAATCGTCAAAATAAAGAGCCACCGGATCGTGCATGCTTATGCGCACACGGCGGTCAAAGACGATGATGCGCTCCAGCGAAGGGCAAAGCGGCTGGGCACGGTGAGCCTTGTCATACTGTTCCTGCTCACCGACAAACACCAAGCGCACCTGTGCGTCGTTGATCATATACTGCACCTGTTGCGTCGAGGTAGTCGCATAAAATGGCACAGAAGCCACCCTTATGCCATAGGCTCCAAAATCGGTGTAAAGGTACTGCACGCAGTTTTGCGAAAAAACGGCAATCTTGTCTTGAGCTCTCAAGCCAAGTTTCAAGAGGGCGTTGCTCACGCGCTTGACATTCATTGAGAACTCGTTCCATGATACGTTTTTCCATTCCTCACCGCCAAAGTCCTGATACATCATGACCGTGCGGTCACCGTATTTCTTTGCCTGACTATGTATCAGGACGGATAAATGTAACCTGTTTTGCATAAGCTTAGGGTTTTAAATTTATGCAAAGATACAGAAAAATTGAAAAAGCAAAGAGCCTACAGGGTTAAAATGCACCCATAGTCACCGTTTTTTTATTTTTTTGCCCAAAAGCCGTTATTCCTTTGAAAATTTGAGTATCTTTGCGGCAAGCTTGCGGAAGCTTAATTATCAAACAGCAAACAGACTATAAATGCGACAGGAAGATTATGTAAACGACGCGGTAGAGCTGCTGCGCTCGCTAATCGCCACTCCGTCGGTAAGCCGCAACGAAAGCGAGGCTGCCGACGTGATGCAGCATTATATGGAGGGCATAGGGCTGACACCACGCCGCGAAGGCAACAACCTATGGGTAATATCGCCAAAATGGGACGACAATAAGCCTACGTTGCTGCTCAATGCACATATAGACACCGTGAAGCCGGCAGCTTCGTGGACTCGCGACCCTTTCCTCCCAACCATAGAAGGCGACAAGCTTTACGGTCTCGGCAGCAACGACTGTGGCGGAGGACTCACCACGCTGCTGCAAGCTTTCCGCTGGCTCACGCTGCAACCGCAGCCTTACAACCTCATTTATCTTGCCTCTGCCGAAGAAGAAGTCTCGGGCAAAGACGGCTTCACCCGCGCCTTGCCACTGCTGCCGCACATAGACGTGGCAATAGTAGGAGAACCGACAGGCATGCAGCCTGCCATTGCCGAGAAGGGACTCATGGTGCTTGACGTGATAGCACACGGCAAGAGCGGGCATGCGGCACGCAACGAAGGTGTGAACGCCATCTACGAGGCTCTCGACGACATGATGTGGATAAGAGACTACAAATTCAAGAAAGTAAGCCCTCTGCTTGGCCCTACGAAGATGACGCTAACGGTGGTCAACGCCGGCACGCAGCACAACGTAATACCGGACCTATGCACCATGCTCGTTGACATACGCACAAACGAACACTACAAAAACGAGGAGGTTTTCGAGTTCATAAAGCAGCATCTTAAGAGCGAAGTACGCGCCCACTCCTTCCGCCTCCATTCCTCACACATAGACCCAGGGCATCCGCTTGTAAAACGATGCGTGTCATTAGGCCTCACGCCCTACGGCTCGCCCACTCTCAGCGACCAAGCCCTTATGCCCTGGCAGTCGTTCAAGCTCGGTCCGGGAGAATCATCACGCTCACACAGTGCCGACGAGTTCATCCTCATCAGCGAGATGCGGCATGCCTTCGCCACCTACCAGCAATTGCTCGACGGCATAGAAATAAGATAAGTACGCCCTACGTAAGATGCACGCGCGCCGTACGTAAGATGCACGCACGCCGTACGTAAGACGCACACACGCCGTACGTAAGATGTTCGTACGGCGTACGTAAAAAAACTGCGAGGCACAAACGAAAAATGATTACGGCGCAAAGGAATTGCCTTTACGCCGTAAGGGCTATTGCAAAAAAATGTACTAACTTCCAAAGACAGTCTTTATCTCCCCAGCCACGACTCAGGGTTGAGTTTGGCACGCTCCTTGCGAAGCTGGAACTGGAGAATGTGGTCAGAACCTACCGTGCCTATAATCTGCTTTGTGCTGACCTTCTGCCCACGGCTGACGTTGGCTGAACGCAAGTTGGCGTAGACCGATATGTAAGCACCGTGGCGAAGCATGACCACCACCGAACCGGCATAGCTGAGCACAGCGCTCACCTCGCCATCGTATATGGCGCGCGCCTGACATCCGGCATTGCCCATGATGTTGATGCCCTTGTTGTCAAGCGTAACGCCCTTAAGCCCTTCTACATTATATTGTCCAAAATGGCTGACAACGCGATAGCTGCCTGTTATAGGCATAGGCAGACGGCCGCGGTTAGCCTCAAAGCCGCTGTTCATCATGCGGTCTACAGATGAGAACTTCTGCGCCTCCTGTTGTTCTTCCTTAGCTTCGGCTATTTCTTTCTTCGCACGGGCGGCATCCGCTTCCTGCTTGCGCTCTGCAGCCTGCCTGGCTGCCTGAGCCTCGCGCGCCTCCTGTTCGGCCTCAGCCTTTGCAGCGGCAGCCGCTCTTGCCTCAGCCTCAGCCTTTGCAGCCTTCTCCGCAGCGGCATTCTCACGTGCACGACGCGCATCCTCCT
This sequence comes from uncultured Prevotella sp., assembly GCA_964511295.1. Lineage (GTDB taxonomy): Bacteria > Bacteroidota > Bacteroidia > Bacteroidales > Bacteroidaceae > Prevotella. The sequence goes on along the minus strand of CAZEEP010000004.1, from coordinate 113,544 downwards.
CTGCCTGCGCAGCCTTACGGGCCGCCTCGCGCGCGGCTTCCTCGCGCTTCCGAGCCTCCTCTATGCGGCGTGCGTTCTCACGCGCGGCAGCCTCGGCAGCAGCCTTCTTGCGCGCAAGCTCGGCGGCACGCCGCTGGCGAGCAGCCTCCGCGGCGGCAGCCTGACGCCTTGCCTCTGCCTCAGCACGGGCACGAACCTTGGCAACTTCAATCTCTACCTGACGGTCTATCTCCGCGTTAAGTGCCGCGTCTTTCTTGCGTTGGTCGGCTATTATAGACTGTATAGTGCGCTGCTGCTTCTGCAGTCCGTTCACGATTTCCTGCTGCTTGCTCTTGTTTGCCTCAAGCTTGGCATGCTCCTGCTGCCCCTTATGAAGCAAGTCGCTTTTCTGGCTGCGCACTTGGCTCAACTGCTGATGCTTGTTGTTCACCTGTTGCTGCTTAGCCTTTACAGCCTCGCCCTGGGCACGTTGATATTGAGCATACTCACGCACAAAGCGCAACCGACGATACATCTGATAAAAATTCTTAGCAGAAAAGACGAACATAAGCTTGTCTTGCACCAAGCGATGGCTGGCCATGTATCGCATAGACTTGATGTATTTTGCCTGACGGTCTTTCAACTGTGCCTTTAGCGTTTTCAATTGCGAGTTGAGAATGCCAATATCGTCGTTGATATGGTGAATGTCTTTCTCTATGCCGTTTATATTCTGCTGGTTCTTGTCTATCTCGCCATTTATGAGCAACAGGTCATTGAGTTTCTTTGCCACGTTGGCCTTGTTCTCTTTCAATGCCTTCTCCTGCTCCTTTATCTTCTTTTGAATGTCCGCGCGCTGCCCCTGAAGCTTCTTTATCGAAGCATTGGTGTAAACTTTTGTATCGTCCTTCTTCGCGGTCTTTTTACTTGCCGACTGGCTTGAAGTGCGCTTCTTTGTTGTCTGCTGCGTACGGGTCTGCTTGCGCACAGTCTTTTTCTTATTGGTCTGCGCGCCGGCTGAGAATACTATTGTTATGGCGAGAAATAAAAATAAAAACCTCTTCATTTACTTTGAAAGCAATTTTCCTAAAACCACCTTGGCATCCACCTGCTTATATTTTGACGACAACACGGTTTCCGTATCCCAGTTGTCCTTGGTCTTGAAACCGTCCATCTTTAGCTGTACGGTAACTTTCTTTGCTTTCTTCACAGATGGCGAAGAAAAAGAAAACACTTCTGTCGAAGGGAAGGCTTTTGAGCCAAGCGGCTTGAAATCAGAATAATTCCAAGTCAATGTAGACGCTCCCTGGCTGCCTGAAGAATAAGTAACCACGGCTTCATTGATTTGCCCGTTGGCAGCAGAAGCGCTCCAAGCATAATTCATGTGTCCGGCAGCATAGCTTATTACTTCACCCTGCCCTGACGCTGCATTCTCCACACTAAACTTTGAAAGATCCTGCTCGCCGACAGACTTGCTGCCGGGAACAAACAGCTCATTCCAGAAAAGAGCCTGCAAGGAATAGAAATCCAAGCCATTGTCACGCAGGAAATCAAGCTGGTTGTAATCTCCCTTTACATACTGCTTGTGTATGCGGTCAACCACAAGCGCATAGTCTGGCGTAAACTCAAGCCTGCCAACCTCGGTGCCCAAAAGGGGTATGAAAAGCTGAATGCGTATGACCTTATCGCGGCGCATACGCAAAGAGCCCGGGGCAGAGACATCATCGTCGCCAGCCTTAGCCGAGAAACTAATGTCGGCTACAATGTTCTGCACATCAGCCTTGCGGTCGTTCACCATCTCCATGAATGGCAACTGGCTGCGTGTATCCGCCTTGCTGACAGACGGCTGTGTGACTTCTTCCTTATTTGTTGACTGGCCACCCACGGCATTATCACGTACCATTGCTTTCTTTGAGCCGCACGCTGCAAGCAGCAAAGAGACAGCTATTATGATGAGTCGATGTGTGTGTTTCATCTTATGTTATTTCTGTTTTTTGCTTCGATTTCTGTACAATCTTGCTTTCTTCTCCAGCGCTTTCTTGTCTCCTCCGTGGTCCATAGCCTGCTGGCAGAAATCGGCAGCGGCGGCATAATCGCCCAACTGCGCATAGATGTCAGCAGCATGCTCATAGAGAGTGGAGTCAGTAGTGCTGTCTGTAGAGAACTTAAGCGTTTGGTCTATGTATATTTTAGCATCTGCATATTTTCCAATCTTGTAGAGCACCCATGCGTAAGTGTCAAGATATGTGGAGTTCTTGGGGTCGGCAGCCACAGCCTTCGCGCTCATTTGCTCCGCCTTGTCCAGCTCTTTTCCGTCAAGGCTAAGGAAGTAGGCATAATTGTTCAGAGTACTGTAGTTGTCCGGTTTGGCTTGAAGGCAACTGTCAAAAGCCGCATAGGCTTCCTTGTTCATGCCTTTGTTGTGGTAAATCTCGCCAATCATGGAATACAGGTCAGACACTATGTCCGGATTGCTTTGGTCGTTTATCTCGGCAGTCCCACGCTGCAAGGCATCAAGAGCCCCGTCGTCATCCTTAAGATAATAGCGCGAAAGGCCGGTAAAAAAGTAGAACGCCATCTCCTTGGGATTATAGAGCATGCCCGGCTCGCTGAGCTTTGAGATTTCCTCCCAATTCTGCGTTCCCCACCTGTCTTGTATGAGCTGCAAGCGAGCTCCGGCATTATCCGGCTGCAAGTCAAGCAGCTGACGCAAGGCTTTGCCTATGGTGTCCTTGGGTAACTTTTTCAACGAATAATATGCTACCTTAAGCTGAGCCAGCATTGTATCCCGTGGCACAACACGCTGCACGTCGTCAATGAGCTTGATCATCTGCACAGAGTCGCCGCCTTGCCTTTCATTATTCTGTATGGCAATACGCAGGAACTGCATTCGTGTGTCGCTCGGAGTCTCCTTGCCAAGAAGCAGGCGGTCCATCATGCCTTTTGCAAGCGAGTCTTTACCCACAGCATTGTAGTAGTCGTACATCGAGCTTTGCGCCATTGCGTTGTCAGGCTCTACTTTCAAAACGTCTTGATAGATGGCGTAAGCCTCTGCCTGACGCTTATGCTGCATGAGCCAGTTGCCCAGCATGAGCCTGAAATTAAGGTCGTTCGGATGGCTGTCGGCAAGACCCTTCAGCGTGGTATAAGCTCCCTTCTCGTCACCCTTAAGTTCGTAGGCGTTCATGCGCATCATGGAAAGCTGGTCGCTTTCGCCGTCAATCTGCTCAAGACGGTTTAAGGCATCCAGCATCTTGTCGTAGTTGCGCAACTGTCTGTAAAGCTGTATGAGAACACCCAGAACATCGTCGCGGTCACGGTTGTGCGCATAAAGGCTCTCGAAAGCCTCTGTACCTTTGGCGTAGTTGCCTGTGTTTATGTAAAGCTGGGCAACACGCTCCTGATAGGAATCGTTTGCAGGCTCAAGGCTTGCGGCCTTTTCCAAGTCTTTCAGCGCGATTGAATCCTGATTTCTGTCTGAATAATAATCGGCTCGCAGAAAATAAGCCACTGCCGAGTTTGGGTTTATCTGAAGGCAAGAGTCTATGTACAGGAAAGACGAATCGGCATTGCCTTTCTCCCTCTGTATCATGGCATTGTAAAAGCGTTCGCCGAATATACTGTCCTCCTCATAACTGAGGGCAGGCACAGTGGCAACAGCCGCGGGATTTGCCTTTTTCGCTTTCTTTTTATCAGCAAAAGGCATCGCCGCAAGCGTGTGGCACAACGCAGCCACTGCAAACAGCACGAGTAAGTGCAAACCGTGGTTTTTCATCATTTTACTCCCGTATGTCCATAGCCGCCCTCGCCACGCTCAGTGGAATCGAGCACCTCTACCGTCTCCCACTCAGCCGTCTCGTGTCGGGCTATTATCATCTGCGCTATGCGCTCTCCGTCGTTTATTATAAAGTCTTCGTTGCTAAGGTTTATAAGCAGCACCATGATTTCGCCACGATAGTCGGCATCTATTGTGCCGGGCGAATTGAGTACTGTTATGCCATGTTTCAATGCCAAGCCGCTACGTGGCCGCACCTGAGCTTCATAGCCCTGGGGCATAGCCATGTGCAGCCCGGTGGGAATGAGCTTGCGCTCCATTGGGTGCAAAGTGACAGATTCGGATATATTAGCACGCAAGTCCATGCCTGCGCTCTGGCTTGTAGCATACGCCGGCAAAGGCTGTCTGCCTGTGTTTACAACTTTAATTTTCACCATAATACTGCAAAATTACATCTTTTCAGCCACATAGCACAATAATAAAACACAATTTAGCTAAAATCATGCTTTACTTGTGCTTAACAACGCTTTAGAAGCGGCATGACAGCATGTGCACACAAGGAAATATCTCATAATAATCTCTATTTGCTTGCAAAATTACACTGAGAGTTTGCCGAATGTTTGAAGTTTCCATTTTTAATTGCTAAATTTGCAGAGGATAGAGTCTATCTAATACTTGAAAATAAGTTTTAGCAATGAGTAACAGTCTAAATATAAGGAAATTAGAATCACAACTTTGGGACTGTGGGTCTACGGACAGATATATCATCGGCGTGCTGACATTATAGGCTTTGTAAACGGTCTGCCGCTGGTCTTCATGGAGCTGAAAAACCATGATGTGGATGTTGAAGACGCTTTCAACAACAACTACTCTGATTATCTTGACACTATACCACAATTGTTTTGGTATAATGCCTTCCTTATATTTAGCAACGGCGTTGACGCAAAGGTAGGAACAATAGATTCCAAGTGGGACTTCTTCAATGAGTGGAAACGACTCAAGGAGAGCGATGCGGGGAATATTGAACTGCCGACAATGCTCGAAGGCATCATGAGCAAGCGCAACCTCCTTGACTTGATAGAAAACTTCATACTCTTTGACCATAGCGACGGCAAGACGGTGAAGATTATGGCGCGCAATCACCAGTACCTTGGCGTGAACGAAGCAGTTGAAAAGTACCGTGACCGTAAACTCTGCAAAGGCAAGCTCGGCGTGTTCTGGCATACGCAAGGTTCGGGAAAGAGCTATAGCATGGTGTTTCTTGCGCAAAAGATACGCAGGAAGTTTGCAGGTTCCCCTACCATCGTCGTCCTTACCGACCGTGATGAACTCAACAACCAGATAAGTGGAACTTTTGAGAACTGTGGCTTACTCGGCAATGTAAAGGCAAAGGCGTATATTGCCAAGAGTGGTGAAGACCTTATTGAGAAGTTGAAAGGCAACCCGTCGTTTATCTTCTCACTGATACAGAAGTTTAACAACCCTACGGCAGAACCTATCTATCCACAACACGACATCATCTTGATGAGTGATGAGGCTCACCGTACTCAGAACGGCGTCTTTGCCGAAAATATGATGCACCTGCTGCCGACGGCAAACCGCATCGGTTTCACTGGTACGCCGCTGATGAGCAACGATAACATCACCGCTCGCACTTTCGGTGGTTATGTCAGCATCTACGATTTCCAACGTGCCGTGGAAGACCACGCTACCGTGCCGCTTTATTACGAGAACAGGGCGGAGAAGCTGAAGGAGCTGGACAATCCCGACATCAATGAGGAGATAGCCGAGGCTCTGGACGATGCTGACCTCACTCCCGAGCAACAGGCAAAGGTTGAGAAAGAGTTTGCCAAGGAAGTGCACCTGTTGACAGCCGAGAAGCGGCTGCGAGTTGTGGCAAAAGACTTTGTCCGCCACTACAGTGATCTTTGGACTACTGACAAGGCGATGATGGTCAGCTATAACAAGGTGACATGCGTCCGCATGTATAACTATGTGCAGGAATATTGGAAAGAGCGCATTGACGAACTTAAAAAAGAACAAAAACATGCCTCTCAACAGGAAAGCCTTGAACTCGACCGTAAGATAAAATGGATGGAAGAAACGGATATGGCGGTTGTCATCTCTGATGAGCAGAACGAGGTGAAGACCTTCAAGAAGTGGGGCTTGGACATAACACCACACCGCAGGCGCATGATGAAGGAACCTCTTGAAAAGATGTTCAAGAATGCCGACAATCCGTTGCGTGTAGTCTTTGTATGCGCTATGTGGCTTACGGGCTTTGATGTCAAGACTCTTTCCTGCCTTTATCTCGACAAGCCCATGAAGGCACATACACTGATGCAGGCTATAGCCAGAGCCAACCGCGTAGCAGAAGGAAAGACTAACGGTCTGATAGTTGACTATATCGGCGTAGTGAAAGCTTTGCGTAAGGCACTTGCCGACTATACCATTGACCGGCAAGCTTTGAATGGTACAGATCCGACCATCGATAAGGACAAGCTCATTGAGTTGGTTAAGAAAGAGCTTGACGGCATAGAGAAGTATCTTGCCGATCACGGCTTTTATTTAGAGAATATTCTAAATGCTGAAGGTTTAGACAAACTTTCTGAAATCAGGCAAGGAGCAGATGTTATGTGTACGTCTACTGAAATCATGAAGGCATATTGTCAGATGGTCAGCTCAATGCTCAACCATTGGAAGTATCTCGACAGCGAAGATTACGACAACAACATGAAAGCTCGTAGGGATGCTATGGAGTCTATCTATAAGGAGCTAAAGAAGAAACGCAAACATGCCGACATCACAGACCTGAATGTAGAGATAAGCAATATCGTTAATCGCCATCTTGAAGTAGAGGCAACCCTTGTTGCAGAGAGCGATAATCAGAAAAGGTTTGATATTAGCAAGATAGACTTCGACCTCTTGCGCCGGGAGTTTGACCGTACCCGCCAGAAGCATCTCATGATTCGTAACATCATGGAGGCTATAAATGTAAATATGAATAAGATGCTTGCCGACAACCCTCTGCGTATCAACTTCTATGAGCGTTACAAGAATATCATAGAGGAATATAACAGTGAGCAAAATCGTGCCAACATAGAGCGCATTTTTGAGGAATTGCTTCGGTTGTCAGAGAATCTTACCGACGAACAGAACAGATACTTACGTGAAGGCTTCGACAACGATGAACAACTCGCCATGTTTGACTTGCTTACAAACAAGAAAAATTTGAGCAAGAGCGACATTATGAAGTTGAAGAAGGTTGCCGTGGAATTGTATTCACAGATTAAGGAGAAGTTGGAGACAATGGATCATCCGTTTGACAAGACTGAGACGCGAGCTGCCATAGAGGTCGTTATTCGAAACACTCTCTTCTATAAGTTGCCAGACAGTTGCATCAGCGACTTGGACAGCTATCGTACTCAGATTTACAGTTATGTCAGCAACAGGTATGGCTATGCTATATGAGGTTTGATTTGAAGAAAGACATAATAAGGCGATAAGACTGACATAATAACATAGTAGACATATAAAGGATAAGAAGACATAATAACCATAGTAGACATAATTATGTTGCTCTGTCTTAAATAAAATCACGTTGCATAAATACGAAACTTTTGTTATATCGGCAAAATTATCCGCAATAATTTTGGAGGCATGAAGATAAAATGCTATTTTTGCAACAAAACGAAGATTTATGCACTGGCAACAACTCATATCAAACAAACGGCTTGGGCAAGAAGAACGGCATCCACAACGCCACGACGACCGTTCTGAATTTAAGCGCGACGGCGACAGGCTTATCTACTCGGCTCCATTTCGCCGCCTTCAAAACAAGACTCAGGTTTTCCCGCTTCCGGGAAGCGTGTTCGTGCATAACCGGCTGACCCATTCGCTCGAGGTGTCGTCACTCGGAAAAAGCCTTGGCGACGACGTGGCAAGGAAACTTATCGAAAAACACCCTGAGCTTAGAGGCACTCTTTTTGAGGAAATTGGCACCATTGTACAGACCGCCGGCCTTGCCCATGACATGGGCAATCCACCATTCGGGCACTCTGGAGAGAAAGCCATACAAACCTTCTTCACTGAAGACAGCGGCAATTTTCTTAAGAAGCGCGTCAGCGAAGACTTTTGGAATGATATTACGCACTTCGAAGGCAATGCCAACGCTTTCCGCCTGCTTGCCCACCAGTTCACAGGCAGAAGGAAAGGCGGCTTCGTCATGACCTATTCTACGCTTGCCTCGGTGGTTAAGTATCCACGGTCAAGCACATTGGCAGGCAACCACGGCAAGTTCGGCTTTTTCACTTCCGAAGCTCCTATTTACAAAAAAATTGCCGATGAATTGGGCATTATTCGCTATTCTGCCGATGGTGAGCCACTGCAATACGCCCGTCATCCGTTGGTGTATCTCATGGAGGCTGCCGACGACATTTGCTATGAAATCATGGACATTGAAGACTCTCACAAGTTGCGCATCCTTACTTTTGACGAGACATGCGACTTGCTACTTGGGTTCTTCGACGACAAGACCAAGGCTGACATACTGCGCCGGCTCGACGAGGACGGCGTGACTGATGAAAACGAACGGGTGGTTTATTTCCGCGCATGTGCCGTAGGGAAGCTTGAACATGAATGCGTTGAGACTTTTGTAAAACACGAAGAAGAAATCCTCAACGGCACATTCAAGGGCAGCCTGATAAATAATATCTCAGAACCACAGCGTCTGGCTTATCGCCGATGCAGCGAAACCTCAATAAACAAAATATACCACTCAAAGCCCGTGCTTGACGTGGAATTGAGTGGCTATAAGATAATGGAAACGCTGATGAGAACTTTCATCGGGGCGGCAGTGCATCCCGAGAAGTTCCATTCACAGCAACTAATAAACCGCTTCTCAAGCCAATACGATATTCACAGTGATGACCTTGAGACGCGCATTATGGCAGTGCTTGACTATATCAGTGGCATGACAGACGTTTATGCTCTTGACATATACCAAAAGATAAGCGGCATAGCACTGCCAATCGTTTGACATTTACTTCACGCCTATCTCCTTAAGGAGCCTGTCGGCATGTCCCCACTTGTCCATCATGAACAACATATAGCGTATATCGACACCTATGCAACGGGCAAGGCGAGTGTCAAAATTAATATCTGAAGAAAGGCTGTCCCAGTTGCCGTCAAATGCAAGACCAATAAGGCGGCCCTTACCATCAAACATCGGAGAACCGGAATTACCTCCTGTTATGTCATTGTTTGTGAGGAAACACAGCTGCAATGTATGGCTTTCCTGGTCGGCGTAACGCCCAAAGTCATAAGCCGACAGGAGCTCGTGCATCACCGGCTCTGTCTGATAGTCAATAGTGCCGTGGTCGCCCTTTCTCATCTTGTCGACGATGCTTGCCGCCGTGGTGTAATAGCCGGAGTTGCGTCCACCAAGGTCATAGCCTCCAACTTGACCGTAACTGAGACGCATTGTAAAGTTAGCGTCAGAGTAGTGAGGCTTTTCCATCTCCATCTGTATCTTGTTGGCGCATAGGTAACGCTCCTGCTCGGCTATGCTGTCTGAAAGGGTAAGGCATGATTTCTTTCCGCCGCCATTGCCATTATAAGCCATTATCTTATCGTAAACGCCCATTATAGCCTTGGCATAAGCAACGCCCGGGTCGTTTTTGTATTGCTTGCTGTTGACATAAAGCTTCTCATTCTTCAACAGCAATGACTTGCCGAACAGCCAGTCCACATATTTCTTATAGTCGCCTTTAAACTTCTTGTCTATCGTGGCATAGACTGCCGTCGGCATAAACTCCTGCCGGGCTTTCTCACGATAGTTCTTCAGCATCGCGGCAAGCATGTCGGCATCGGTGGCGGCATCCCACTGGTCGCTGTTGTCCTCAAACTGCAAGTACTGCCCTTTCTTGTCACTGCTGCCCTTGGGCTGCATTGCCGCACGCGCGGCACGGGCGTTGAATTCTACATTGCTACGGCGGCTGAAAGTCTCGCCCCACTGCATAAGAGCCTTGGTCACATGGCTGCGACGGGTATAGAGCCTTTCAAGAAGTGGGAAGTCCACCTTCTTTTCAACATATTTTGCCGTGTCTTGCCATTGGCGAATCTGAGCTTCATAAGCCCTCTTGTTCTTCACGATACCGATGCTGTCTATGCACTTGTTCATGCCTATTGAGTTTTTCCAATAGTTGGAACTCTGCGCAAACTTAGAGTCATACTTTATTCTCACGCCCTCGTCTGCACGCATGTGGCGCAGCATCACCTCCTGTTTCACGCCACGAATCTGCTGTCGTGGGTCATTCTCACAATCACGCATCTCCTGTATGCCGTAGCTTGAGAGATAGCGTTCCGTTGAGCCTGGATAGCCTACAGTCATGGCAAAGTCGCCGTCGCGGTAGCCGTCCATGCTAACCTGCGCCCAATGCTTCGGGTGGTAAGGCACGTTATCCTTCGAATAAGCGGCAGGACCATTGGTCTTAGGGTCGGCATAAATGCGGAACACCGAAAAGTCGCATGTCTGGCGAGGCCACATCCAGTTATCTGTCTCGCCGCCGAACTTGCCCATCGACTTTGGTATTGCGAAGACAAGGCGCAGGTCGGTAAAGTCCTGGTAAGTGGTGGCATACCACTTGTTGCCTTCATAGAAAGCGTCAATGTTCACGTGAAGCGTCGGGTCGATAGCCTTCACCGAGTCAGTCATTGCCAGAGCCAACGAGTCGATGATATTTTCCTGAGCCTCACTGCTGAGAACGTCAATACCAAGAGCCTTCACACGCGCTGTTATGTCTCGCTGGTCCTTCATGAACGACACGAACATGTTCTCGTTCGGAAGCTCCTCGTCATAGCTCTTTGCAATGAAGCCATTGAGCATATAGTCGTGGTCTACGGTTGAATGAGAGCGTATGCTTTCAAAACCACAATGGTGGTTCGTGAACACGAGGCCGTCGGGCGAAACCACTACCCCCGAACAATAGCCTGAAAAATTGACTACTGCCGATTTCAGAGCATTGTCTCCATTGTAAAGGCTGTCATAAGGCAATTGGAAGCCATAGCCCTGCATTGTCTGGTAAACCTGCTTTGGAAGGTTGTATAAAGTCCACATACCTTCATCGGCAGAAGCCTTTGGCAAAAAGGCAAATAGGTAAATAGGCAAAAACAGAATAGCTTTCTTAAAGATTTGTTGCATAAATATTTATGATTTGATTTAAACGTAATTATGATGCTTGGCATTTTTACCACCATGTTATTTTATTTATTGAAATGCCTTCCTATTAACGGCAAGCTCGACAGCGGCAAGTCTTTCCTTATGACATAAGATATGTACAAGACAAGCAGAAGGGTGTTGAGCAACAGCGATTGCCAAGCGGAAAGGTTGGCATTGCCAAGCGACATGATGATGAAGATGACGACGGCAAGAAGCACGTATGCCGCAATGTCCTTCAACGGATAGTTGATGGGATAGTACTTTTGACCGAAGAAATAGCTCGCAACCATGCAGATGCCATAGGCTGCAAAACCTGCCCATGCGCAAGCCATGTAGCTGAAACGAGGAATGAAAATGATGTCGATGGCAAGAAGCACCAGGCAACCGAGGCCTGAAAAGTAGGCGCCCCAGATAGTACGGTCGGTGAGTTTATACCAGAAGCTTAGGTTGAAGTAGACTCCAAACATTATCTCGGCAGCCATCACGATTGGCACAACCTTCAAGCCTTCCCAGTAAGAGCGTGCCACGATATGGCGTAATATGTCCATATAGCCTATTACGGCAAGATAAGCAAACAGCGTGAAGATGATATAAAACTTCATCACCTTAGCGTATGTGTCCTTCTTGTCAGCTTCTTTGTTTCCAAAGACAAACGGTTCATAGGCAAAACGGAATGCCTGCGTTATGATTACCATTATCATGGCAATCTTTATCGTTGCGCCATATATGCCGAGCTGGGCATGCGCTTCGGCAATGGGGCCGTCATAGAAGTAAGGGAAGATAAGAGTTGACGCGCTTTGGTTGAGCTGTCCGGCAATGCCGAGAATGAGCATTGGCCACGTGTATTTCAGCATCCGCTTGCACAAAGCCTTGTCGAAGCCAAACGTAACACCTTTCATCTCCTTGCCTAATAATAATAATGTAAAGGCAGAGACAAACAGGTTGACGTAAAAAACGACACCCACGTCAGGCGTGCCGTCGGCTGCATAAAGGCCGGGGACGAACACGTTGAAATGTGGCAGTATGAACAGGAATGTACCTACAAGACCAACGTTTATGAGTATATTGGCAAGCTTAAGGAACATAAATTTCCACGGCTTGTGCTTATAGCGCAGGTAATCGAACATGATTGCCGACCATGCGTCAACCGCTACACACACCGCCATAGTGCCTATATACCAGATGTGCTCGGCGTAGCCCATTGCCGTGGCAAGCGGCTTCAGGAATATAATCACGAGCACTGAGAATATCAAGGCAACCGTGCCTACCATCCTCAACGCCGTGCTGTAAACCATCTTGGCATTCTCGCCTTCCTTGTTGGCAAAGCGAAAGAATGTGGTTTCCATGCCAAATGTGAGTGCTATGATGAGTATGCCAATGTAAGAATAGACATTGGTAATGACACCAAACTGACCGCCGCTCGCAGCCCAGGCATAAGTCTCAATTGGTACGAGCAGATAATTGACAAAACGCCCCGCTATGCTGCTTATGCCATAGATGGCAGTGTCTTTTAACAATGATTTCAGATTAGCCATATTATCCAAAGAATATGTAAGCTATTGCAATTGCTGCTATTACGCCCGCAAGATCGGCAAGCAAGCCGCAAGCCACAGCATGACGGGTGTACTTTATGTTGACAGATCCGAAGTAGACGGCGAGAATATAGAACGTGGTGTCCGTGGAGCCTTGGAAGATACAGCTCAACCGACCAATGAACGAGTCGGGGCCGTAGTTTTTCATCGCCTCAAGCATCAGTCCGCGAGCCCCGCTTCCGGAGAGTGGTTTCATTAAAGCCGTAGGCAATGCACCCACAAAGTCGGTGTTCAGCCCGCATTGCTTCACCACCCACGCTATGCCGTCAATGAACATATCCATCGCCCCCGAAGCGCGGAAAACTCCTACGGCAACGAGTATGGCTACAAGATACGGGATTATGCGCACCGCCACTTGGAAGCCATCCTTGGCTCCCTCAATGAAAGCATCGTAGACATTAATCTTCTTAAGGAAGCCGGCAACGATAAAGGCAACAATGATTCCGAGCAAAATAAGGTTACCGCCTACAGATGTGACGGTTGCCATCGTGTCTTTATCCATATAGCTGAAGCCCCATATTATAAGCCCCACAAAGGCGCACATGCCGCCAAGTATGGCAAGCATCGACGGTTGCAGGATATTGATGCGCTGCCAAAGCGACGTTATTATTATGCCGAAAAGCGTGGCTACCGTCGTGGCAAGGAGAATGGGAATGAATACATCTGTCGGCTGGGCGGCTCCGTAAGATGAACGGAAGGCAAGGATTGTGGTAGGAATAATGGTCAAACCCGACGTGTTCATTACGAGGAACATTATCATCGGGTTCGTGGCAGTGTCCTTCTTGGGGTTCAGCTCCTGCATCTGCTGCATTGCCTTGAGCCCTGTCGGCGTAGCGGCATTGTCAAGTCCAAGCATGTTAGAGGCAATGTTCATGAAGATTGAGCCCATTGCCGGGTGGTTCTTGGGGATGTCAGGAAACAGCTTAGTGAATACAGGGCTGAGGACACGAGCCAACGCATTCACCGCGCCAGCCTTTTCTCCTATCTTCATTATGCCAAGCCAAAGGGCGAGCACGCCAGTCAAGCCCAGCGATGTCTCAAATGCTGTCTTGGAGGTGTCAAAGGTAGAATCTACAATCTTCTGGAAGATTGTAGTATCGCCCATGCAGAGCTGTACGGCTCCGAAGATGAACGCAATGACAAAAAATGCTATCCAAATGTAATTCAGTACCATAACAGGTGCAAAGGTACTGAATTACTTTGAACTTTTAACTTATAAAACCAAACTTTATGCTTGGTTTTCTTGCTTTACAGTTTAAATTGTCATTTCTTTATCAGTACACAATTGCCTGCCTTGTACTTATTATCCACCACAAGCGGATTTATTGGCTGCATGGTGTATGACCTGTTCGTCTCACTGGTCTGCACGCTATACTGCAAAGTCAACGTGCCGCCAACGCGCGTTAGCTTGCCCGGAATAATGGCGGTTTCATCGCTTGTTTCGGGCAGCACTATGCCGATGACAAACTGGCGTGAGACAACACAAGCACAGTCAACATGACCATGCTGTTTCTGATTTTCATACTTTATTTATTGATGTTTATCCTAAATCCCATGTTAAGGCTGAAGCTTGTGGGACGGTCTTTATATGAATTGATGACGGAAGAATGGTTGTCAAAATAATAGTTCACGCCTGGCTCTACATACACGCTCACGTTGGGCGTGAAATTATAAGCACCGCCTACAGCCGCCTTCACAGAAAATTGCGGACGACGTTCCTTCACCTTCTCGCTTTCATAATTCTCGCTGCCAACCGAGCCTTTAACGAGTTTCTCCACCTCGCCTCCTGCCGTGACATAAACCTCCGCCTTGCGCCCGCACAGCACCGAATAGCTTGCAGTGAGGGGCACGCCAACATAATGCAGCTTCTGCGTACGCGTTGACATGCCTTCAGATGTGAAGTCTGTAGAAAGGTAACTGTATGTCACGCCTGTCTGCACACTCCACCTGTCATTAAGCCTATAACCCACACTGATGCCTGCTTTTATAGGTTGCTTGTGGCGCGCTTTCCTGTCTACCGACGAGACACCGTATGCATACTTATTGTTGCTAACAATCATGTCAGCAGGATACATGCCAAAGACCGGCGCGTCTGACATTGCCACAGGCGCGGTTTCACTATGACCTGTACTGGTTGCGCCTCCGCCATAGTAAGCTGTCAACATGAAGCCGGAGCCGTTATTATGATGCCAGTCTACTTCCTCGTATTGTCTTGACGGCTCGTCATGCTTGCGCGAAGGATTATTGCGAATGTAACCCTTGTTTTTATCAGCAGACTTCTGAGCCGTCCTTTCCGTAGTCTCAGCATTTGGTGCGTCTTCTTTGCTTGCTTGCTCCACGGTCTTTGTGCCTTCATCAGTTCCCGACTGCAGCGCAACGGCGTTGCCATTAAAGTTTGAAGGCGATGCGGTAAAAGCGTAAAGGCGTTGTGACGAAACTTTAGCGGCATTCCCATTACGGTTTAACTGTATAACCCCTGCGGCAGATTCGTTGTCAGAAGCACCGTTCTTATCGTTTTTAAGCGATGGAATGGGCGTTTTTTGCATATTGGAAGATGCTGCTCCGCCTTTCTTATCAGCCATCACAACCACTTCATCTGATGCCGCCTTCCACACTATAGGCACGGCAACGAACAAGGCAATTGCAACAGCTGCTGCCGCCGACTGCACCCAGCGGTTTCGCCAAAGAGGGACTATGCGGGCTTTCTTAATCTCGGAAGGCTGCGGGCATGACAGTCCACGGCGGTTCATCTCTGCCTTAATATCGTCGAGCAAACCGTCCGGAGCCTTCCCTTTGTGGTCGGCAATAAGCCTTTGTATATCTTTTGTCCAGTCTTCCTTCATTTTTTCTCCTCCTTTGCCTGTTGCTTCTTTAATATCTTTGCCAACATTGTCCGCGCCCTGTAATACTGCGATGCCGACGTATCAGGCTTTATATTTAGCAACTTTCCTATCTCCTTGTGGCTTTTGCCTTCAATTGCAAACAGGTTGAAAACCGTGCGATAGCCGTCCGGCAGTTGGGCAAGGGCTTCGTAAACACTGTCAGCCGTAAGTCCCGACGTGTCGGGTGGGCTGTCTGCGATGTCAGGCGGCTCCTCATCTATTTCCATGAATCGAAGCCGTTTCTTCGTCCGAAGAAACATCAATGCCTCATTCACGACGATGCGAGACAGCCATGCCCTCAGCGAGCCTTTGCCACGATAGCGAAACGAGCCGATAGTAGTAAAGATTTTGATGAATGCCTCCTGAAGAACGTCGTGGAGGTCTTCCTGCTGTGGCACATAACGGATGCCTACACCGGCAAGGTAGTCGGCAAAAGCAGAATACAGCACATCCATCGCCCGGGAATCGCCCCGTGCGAATAAATCCACGATGTGCTGTTCCATGTCCATTATATATTCAAACTGTGAAAAAATCCCTTATCCATCCAATAGGGACAGGAAAGGCATCCTCATTCCCTTGACTTGTATTTAAACGTAGCACTCTTTTCTCCTGAGAATGACTTCCATTTCAGCACCAATTCCTTGTACTCCATCCCTGTGTCAGGCATATCGCTAAGGCGGAAAGCAATGATTCCGTCGGCAACGCGGCCTTTCACATCGCCATTTGCATCGTGCCGAAGCTCAACGGTATTGTCGCCCGTGCGCACAAGGTTGAGAGAATGCATTATGCCGTTGGAGCCGAAATAAGTACGGAAGCGAAGCGTGAGATAGCCATCTTCACACACAGTCTCCCAATTGTCTACAATCTCAAGAGGGTCGTTGCCATATACCTTGTCCATGTTGTCAACTATTGGAGCCATCGGCTTCGTGCGTATAGTGTCAAGGAGCATTACGTTTGCAAAAAATCTGTGAGACCCTGCCGCGCTATCTTTATAAGAGAAAACGATACGAGCACGCACTTCCTTATTGCCGAACGGCGACTCCTTTATATTGGTGGGAATAATCGCCACTGAGTCGTTTAACTGCAAGTAAAACTGCCCTGTCGTTGAATCTGTCTTGTAGGTTACTATAGCCTCTGGGAGTGCTCCAGGACAAGGACCAATCCAATAATCATCATCGTCATCGCAAGAGACCATCACCGTAGCCGTAAAAACAACTACAACAGCCAAAGCTAAAATCTTAAAAACGTTTTTCATATTCTTTCCTTTCTGTATGTTTTCTACCTGTAAAATGCAGAAAAGATGAAAAACTTGCACGAAAGCAACTATTTTTTATTTAGCGCAAGCGGCAAAGCACATGTCCCACAAGGAAAAAGGCAAACTGTAGACAAACAAAAGGAAAACTGCCAGAAGAGAGAAAGACTTTAAGCTATCCGACAAGAGCCTTGAGCTCGTCGAATGTGTTTGCAACACAAATGTAGTCAGTCCAGTGCCCACGAACGAAGCCTTTAGACTGAAAGTCATCGAGCACGGCGATGAGCTTATCCCAGAAGCCCTTAATATTATAGAGGACAACCATCTTAGAATGGTAACCGATATTGTGGCTTGCGGCAACGGAGAACACTTCGTCAAGGGTGCCGATTCCTCCCGGCAAGGCAACGCAAACGTCGGCATGGGCAAGCATCAAGTCTTTGCGGTCGCTGAGATTGTCGCATGGTATCTCAACGTCAAGGATGTCAGGACGTTGACCTCTCTTTGCCAATATCTGCGGAATGACGCCTACGAGAGCGCCGCCTGCTGCATGAACGGCATCGCCAACAGCCTTCATCAGTCCGCGATCCTGACCGCCATAGACAAGCGTGTGGCCGTTTTCTCCCATCCAACGCCCCAACTTCTCGGTAGCAGCAAAGAAGTCGGGGTCTATAGTATGGTTTGCCGAACAAAAAACCGCAATTTTCATATAGTCTTATAACTTGATGTCCACTGTCTTATAGTCTGATGTTTCGCTCATTGCCAGGTAAGGATAGAGCCTCTGGATGCTCCTTTACAAAGCTGTTGATATGGCGCACGCGCTTCTCCTCGAAGATTTCATCAACGTCTATCAAGATACCGCTTTCCTCCACATCGCCAAACTCATAGTTGATTGCCGTGCCGAAGAACTTCATTGTCGGCGAAAGGTTCATGTAGGCATTCACAAGCGGCGGTATGTTGTAGCCGAGCTGACGCACCTCATGATTAAGTATGCGGTAGTCTTTCTTGAAGTCTTCTTCATAGAAAATATTGGCAAGCTCGCTGTCGGGAGTCTCAATTTTCAGCGGTTCCATCGGGGTCATAAGGTTATCTTTATCGCCAAAATGCTTGCGCAAGAAATAAAGGATCATGTCACGACCACGCTTTGAGAAAGACGGATACATGGTCATCTTTCCGAAGAAATACTTACAGTCGGGGTTAATAACCGTCAAGGCGCCAAGCCCATCCCAAAGGTTGTCGAGGGCGAAAATAGACTTGGTGTTTCTCCTGACATTCTGATATTCAAGTGAAACGAAAGAGCGGCCGAGCTCAACCGTCAACGGCGCATAGTCTCGCATGAACTCGTCGGAGAAGTGGAACATGTGCCCCGTGGCAAGTATAGGCTGCCCGTCGGAATCTATTTTCCAGTCGCGCCCGAAAAGGTAGCGGTAGCCGCCGATTATCTCCTCCGCCTCCGGATTCCACACTATAAGCTGCCGGCAACCGTTTTCCATAGTGTCAAACTGGTCGATGTCAACAGCCTTACCTGTACCTCCACCGGCAGAGCGGAAGGCAATCTCACGCAGACGGCCTATCTCCGTCATCACGTTGGGGCTGTCCTGTGCAGTGACAATGTAAATCTCGTTGTTGCTCTTGTTGGTGGTGCGCAGTTCACGCTCCGGTGTAAGCTCACTTTTCAGCAAAGCCTTGCTGACGGGCTCAATGATTTTTTCTTCCATTTTTTTTGGAATCATTATTGGTTGTGGTCACTCGGCTTTAAGCGCAGCCGGACCTGCTTGTTCATATACTTTGTTTTCGACAAAAACCGCCCATTCCATCGGTGTCTTCGAGTGGTCGAAAGTCTGCCAGGGGATTGGCTTTCCAATGACTATGCGGAAGTCCTTGCCCACATTGCGGTACATTTCGTCCACAAGAGTTATCATGGCAATGTTCACCTTCAGGTGCAGCCTCTCTTGCCAACGAGCAATGCGGTAAAAGCGTTTAGAATTGTGGCCGCTGAAGTAAATTGGCACCACATCGCGATGATAGTGGACACTCTTTGACACAAAGGTTTTCTTCCACGGCAAGTCATGTATGCGCCCGTCTATGAGGCGCGAGTTCAGCCCCGCAGGGAACATCAGTATGTGGTTGTCGCTCTGAAACGCCGACTCCACCGCCTGCGGAAAGCTGCGCCCCTGCTTGCCTGTCTTGTTGATGCCTACGCACACAGGGCGGATGCCAGGCAAAAAAAGCAGCAAGTCGTTGACGAGATAACGGAACTTGCTGTCGTAGTATCGGCCGATGATGGAGCCGAGGCACACGCCATCCTGCCCACCAAGAGGATGGTTGCTGACGAAGATATAGCGTTTGCCGTCGTCTTTTGCCGGCAAATTCTCTTTGCCCTCAATGGTGACATGCATCTTAAGATAATTTACGCATTCCACAAGCCACTCAGTACCCTCCTGATTGCGATGCTCCCAAAGAAAGGCATTGACCTGATCTTCATGGATAAGACGGCGCAGCCAGTTTATGACAAAGCGGGGCACCCACTTTGCCTTGCTGCCCATCTTGCTTTTCAGCACCTTCTCTATGTCTATGGTCTTCTCTATGCTCTCGTTCATATAATTCGTTATACTAACCGCTTGCAAAAATAACACTTCTTTTTCACAAACTTTCATTTTATTATAAAAAAATAGAGCAAAATCGAAATTTGACAATCAGAAAAGTTTTGCGAAACCCACAAAATGGCGAAAAGGTCAAATAAAATGACAAAAAACAGGGGGTGTCAAAATAGGTCTAAAAAATAAAGGAAAAACGACGGCCAGATGTCGCACGGCCATCCAAAAAGACATAACCGCCGTGCGTGAGTCGTCTGTACGGCGTATTTACCGGACAATCACGCCGTACATAAGACTCGATTACGGCGTACATAAGACACGTTTACGGCGTAAAAGCAATGTCTTTACGCCGTAAAGAAGATGCAGAAAAACAAGAAGCGAACTCCACTTTCTATAAGTTATTCGTAATCAACCAATTGCAATCTTGGCCAAGAATCGCGTATTTGCGACCGAACCACAACCTCATTGCAAATTCGCGATTCTCAGAGAAGGTATTGTAAATTTCTTTCGCAACGTTCCCCACGAAAAGCCCCCAGGAAGTTCGACTGACGGCAACGAAATTCATTTTTTACGGCAAATCAACAAATTCCATTTTATTTTGAAAAAAAGTGGGGGAAAGTGGTGCTAAGTGGGGGATTATTCGTAACTTTGAAGCCTGATTCACATTAAATAGGTATAAAGTGCGCTTTTTGGGCAACATAGAGGCCAAGACTGACGTCAAGGGCAGAGCGTTTCTGCCGGCTCAGTTCCGCAAGGTGCTTGCAGCATCTGGCGAGGACATGCTTGTGCTCCGACAAGATGTGTTCGAGAACCTTCTTGTACTGTATCCACAAAGCGTATGGAACCAGCTCATGGACGACATGCGCGCCCGCCTCTCGCGGTGGGACCGCCAGCAACAGATGGCATACCGCACGTTCGTGAGCAACGTTATGGAGCTTTCCATTGACGGCAACGGCCGCATACTCATACCGCGCAACTTCCTCGAAGCCGCCGGCATAAGGCAGTCGGTACGCTTCGTGGGCATGGGCGACACCATTGAGATATGGCCTGCCAACGACCTGGAGCTCATGGACAAAGCCGATTTCGGCAACGTCTTGGAAAGCATTATGAAGGAGGAACAGCCATGACAGTAATTACAGCCGACTCCTACCACGTGCCTGTGCTATTAAAAGAGAGCGTAGACGGACTTGACATAAAGCCCGACGGCACCTACGTTGACGTGACTTTCGGCGGAGGAGGCCACTCGAGAGAGATACTCAGGCGGCTCGGACGCGGCGGCAGGCTGTTCAGCTTTGACCAGGATGCCGATGCAGAGCAGAACCTGAAAGGCATTGACAAAGGCGAAGCCGCATTCACGTTCGTGCTGTCCAACTTCCGCTACTTGGCAAACTGGATGCGCTACTATGGCGTTGACCACATCGACGGGGTGCTTGCCGACCTCGGCGTGTCAAGCCACCATTTCGACGATGCGGAACGCGGATTCTCGTTCCGCTTTGACGCCCCACTTGACATGAGAATGAACAAGCAGGGCGGAAATACCGCCGCCGACATTGTAAACGGCGATAGCGAGGAGACTTTGGCAGACATCTTCTACCTCTACGGCGAACTGAGACAATCGCGCCGCATAGCCTCGGCAATAGTGAAGGCTCGCCAGCAGAAGCCCATAGCCACCACGCAAGACTTCCTCGAAGCCGTGCAACCGCTCTTTCGGCGTGAGCATGAGAAAAAAGACATGGCTCGCCTTTTCCAGGCTCTGCGCATTGCCGTGAACCACGAAATGACGGCGCTGCGCGAGATGCTCGCCTCTGCCACCGGCCTGCTCGCAAGCGGAGGAAGGCTGAGCGTGATAACATACCACTCGCTCGAAGACCGAATGGTGAAAAACATCATGAAAACCGGCAATGTAGAGGGAAAGGTAAAGGAAAACCTCTACGGGAGGATAGACAGCCCGTTCAGGCTAATAAACAACAAGGTGATTGTACCCACAACGGAAGAACAGGAGCGCAACCCACGAAGCAGAAGCGCGAAACTGAGAATAGCAGAGAAAAAATGAAACAAGAGGAGGAAAAGAAAGACTGTAGCCACGAGTCCCTAAGCTTGACAGAGGTCATAAGGGAGCAGGCTACAGAAGACGAGGCGCCGCAGTCGAGACATTTCTCATTGAGGAAAATTCTCGGCGGCGATATTCTGTCTACATCGTTCATGCGCCGGCAAGTGTGGCTTATACTGTTGATAGCCGCCTTCGTGGTTGTGTACATTGCCAACAGGTACAGTTGCCAACAGGACATCATCGAGATAGACCATTTAGAGACACAACTGAAAGACGCAAAATACAGGGCACTGTCGAGCAACAGCAAGCTTACGGAGAAAAGCCGGCAGAGCAACGTGCTCGAGCTGCTGAAAAACAACAAAGACAGCACGCTGAAGCTGCCCACGCAGCCGCCATACGTGATAACGGTGCCCGACGAATAAAGCATATTTTAAAATTTAAGACAAAGAGAAGATAGAACAAGAATGACAAGGAAGGAAGAAGAATGAGCAGGTTCGACTATAATAAGATAATGCCACGCTACAGCGCCATTGCCTTTGCGTTGACACTGGTTGCCTTTGCCGTAGTGGCGAAGGCTGGCTATATAATGACAGCCAAGAAGGACTATTGGATGAAGGTGGCTGACCGTGTGAAGCAAGACAGCGTGAAGGTCGAGCCCACACGCGGCAATATCCTGAGCTGCGAAGGCCAGCTGTTGGCATCCTCACTACCGGAATTTTATATCTTCATGGACTTCAAGCAACTGCATGACACCAAGAACGACACGCTGTGGGACGAGAAGATTGACAGCATCTGCATGGGGCTTCACCAGATATTCCCGGAGCGTTCGGCAGCACAATTCAAGGCCGACCTCGCCAAGGGAAGGAAAGATAAAAAGAAGTGGCGCCACTGGCCAATATGGCCCAAGCGCATCGACTACAACACATACTGCCTTGTAAAAGAGCTGCCGGTGTTTCGCCTCTCAAGCTTGAAAAGCGGTTTCCATAAAGAGGAGCTGGACGCACGCGAAAGGCCTTACGGCAACATGGCAAGCAGAACCGTGGGCGACATGTTCGCACTAAAGAATCAAGGACGGACTCCACGTTGCGGTTTGGAACTTTCTTACGACTCTATTCTGCGCGGCACGCAAGGCATAGTGCATCGCCGGAAAGTGCTCAACAAGTTCTTGAGCATCACAGACACGCCACCAATAAATGGCAGTGACATAATCACGACTATCGACGTAGGAATACAAGATTTGGCCGAACGCGCCGTATTGGCTAAGCTGAAAGAGATAAACGCCAACGTGGGCGTGGCCATTGTGATGGAAGTCAAAACCGGTGACATCAAGGCAATTGTGAACTTGGACAAGTGCATAGACGGAGAATACCGTGAGATAAAGAACCATGCCGTAAGCGACCTCATGGAGCCTGGCTCGGTGTTCAAGACCGCCTCGGTGATGACAGCATTAGAGGATGGCGTATGCGACACTACGTTCATGATACCGACGGGAACCGGTGTGTGGCATGTCTACGGGCGCGACATGAAAGACAGCCATTGGCGCACGGGAGGCTCCGGCACCATATCCCTCGGCAGGGCTATGGAGCTGAGCTCGAACATCGGCATTAGCTACATGGCAGACAAATTCTACCATAGCCAGCCCGACAAGTTCGTGAAGGGCATCTACCGCACCGGTGTCAACGACCCAAACATAAAGATTCCAATCGTCGGCCACGCAGTGCCGCAGATACGCATGCCAAGAAAGGCAAGCAACGGACAATGGTTAAACTGGAGCAAGACGGCTCTGCTATGGATGAGCATAGGCTATGAGACACAGATTCCACCAATCTACACGCTCGCCTTCTACAACGCCATAGCCAACAACGGACGCATGATGCAGCCACGCTTCGTGAAGGCGACCATCAAAAACGGCGATACGCTGTCTACATATCCGCCACGTGTAGTGCCGGGAAGAGAACGCATTGCGTCGGCAAAAACCATAAGCATTATGCAGGATTTACTGCACCGGGTTGTAATCAACGGTACGGGCAAGAAGGCAAACTGCCGCAACTTCTGGGTTTGCGGAAAGACGGGAACGGCAATGATTGCAAGCAACGGCTCTTACCGTGGAGCCTCGCATCACCTACTGTCGTTTGCAGGGTGGTTCGGCGAAAAAGACGAACCCAAATACAGTTGCATAGTCTGCATACAAAAGTATGGATTGCCGGCATTCGGCTGGATGAGCGGTGAAGTATTCAAGGAAATAGCCGAAGGCATAATGGCAAAATATGTAAGGTATGACATCAGCGGCGCACACGATGCCGAATCGCAGCCAATACCGGAGGTAAAGAACGGCAACATACTGTCAGCCCAGTACGTACTATCGTCACTTGGCATAAAGACAGCTTCCAATACCACGGCGCAATCATTGCAAGCAAAACCAGTATGGGGCAGTGCAGAAAGACGGCGCGGCAGCGTTATTCTTCGAAAAAGGAATGAAGACCAAAAACACATAATGCCTGACGTACATGGCATGGGAGCACGTGATGCGGTTTACTTGATAGAGTCGCGCGGCATGAAATGCATTCTAAAAGGATGCGGAAAAGTGACTGCCCAAAGCATAGGCGCAGGAACAAAAGTAAAAAAAGGACAAAAATGCTTGCTTACATTAGATAATGTATAAAGACAGCATAGGAAATAACGAAGCTTACGTTTGACAAATAAATAAGAAGGAACAGAAAAAAGACATACCATGAAACTGCAGGAACTTCTGAAGAACATCAAACCGACAACAATCGGCGGCAGCACCGAAGTTGACATCACAGGCGTTAATATCGACTCACGCAAGATCAAGGACGGGCATCTGTTTGTTGCCATGAAGGGCACCCAGACCGATGGTCACAAGTTTATTCCAAAAGCCATAGAGCTTGGAGCCAAGGCCATTCTCTGCGAGGACATGCCCAAAGAAAAGACAGATGGAGTGACCTACGTGCAGGTTGCGTCCACCGAGGAAGCAGTAGGCAAGGTGGCTACGCTTTTCTACGGCGATCCTTCAAAGCACCTGAAGCTCGTGGGCGTGACAGGCACAAACGGCAAAACAACCATTGCTACATTATTATATAATATGTTCAGGGAGTTAGGCTATCGTTGCGGACTGCTTTCTACTGTATGCAACTATATCGACGGGCGCGCCATTCCTGCCGACCACACGACCCCCGACCCTATAGAACTGAACGAACTTCTTGGCGAGATGGTGAAGGCTGGATGCCAATATGCGTTCATGGAATGCTCAAGCCATGCCATACATCAAAAACGCATCGGAGGCCTGAAGTTCACAGGCGGCATCTTCACGAACCTGACCCGCGACCATCTTGATTACCACAAGACCTTTGAGAATTACCGCAACGCAAAAAAGGCTTTCTTCGACGGACTGCCCAAAAACGCATTCGCCATAACCAATGCAGACGACAAGAACGGCATGATAATGGTGCAGAACACAAAGGCAACAATAAAGACTTACTCCATACGCCAAATGGCCGACTTCCGCGCACGCATCATCGAGATGCACTTTGCCGGAATGTACCTTGACATTGACGGCCATGAAGTAGGCGTAAGGTTCATTGGCAAGTTTAATGTTTCCAACCTTCTCGCCGTTTATGCCGCTGCACGCATGCTTGGCAAAGACCCCGAGGAAATCCTTGTTGTGATGAGCACCTTGCACAGTGTAAACGGGCGTCTTGATCCCATACACTCGCCTAAAGGCTTCACGGCAATCGTTGATTACGCCCACACGCCAGACGCGCTTGCCAACGTTCTCGCCACAATCAATGATGTGCTCGACGGCAAGGGCAAGGTGATAACCGTATGTGGCGCAGGCGGTAACCGCGACCACGGCAAGAGGCCGATAATGGCGCAAGAGGCCGTAAGGCAGAGCAACCTCGTCATAATCACGAGCGACAACCCCCGCTTCGAAGATCCACAAGCCATCATAGACGACATGGTGGCAGGACTCAACAAAGAGCAAATGAAGAAAGTCATAACCATTGTCGACCGTCGGGAAGCAATAAAGACTGCTTGCATGATGGCGCAAAAGGGAGATGTAATACTCGTGGCAGGCAAGGGACATGAGGACTATCAAGAGATAAAAGGCGTGAAGCACCACTTCGACGACCATGAGGTACTAAAGTATTTTTTTAACAGTTAGCAGTTATCACAAAGTGCAATGAGCATTAGCTTTATGAATAATCACAAAGCCACAAGCTCAAAACTCAAAGCTCAAAGCAAATGTTATACTATCTTTTCCGCTTTTTAGAGCAGTTCGGCATCTCTGGCTCCGGCATGTGGGGCTATATATCGTTCCGTGCCTTGCTTGCGCTTATACTTTCCCTTGTCATATCTGCATGGTTTGGCGAGAAGTTCATCAAATATCTCAAGAGCAAGCAGATAACCGAAACTCAACGCGACGCAAAAATTGACCCGTTTGGTGTCAATAAAATCGGCGTGCCGTCAATGGGAGGCGTAATAATAATAATCTCTATACTTGTACCGGTACTCCTGCTCGGCCGATTAAGAAACATTTACCTCATACTGATGATTATCACCACGGTATGGCTCGGCTTCCTTGGAGGCATGGACGATTTCATAAAAATATTCCGTCACAACAAGGCTGGACTTAAGGGGAAATACAAGATAGTAGGACAAGTGAGCATTGGCTTGATAGTAGGTCTCGTGCTGTGGGCATCACCGGATGTCAAGATGAACGAGAACCTTACCATAGAAAAGCAAAACGGACAAGAAGTGGTAGTAAAGCACCGTACCGTAGCCCACAAGTCTCTGAAAACCACAATACCGTTCGTCAAGGGACATAATCTTGATTATTCGCACGTTATGTCATTCTGCGGCAAATACAAGACAGCCGCCGGATGGATACTGTTCGTGATAATGACAATATTCGTTGTGACTGCCGTAAGCAACGGCGCCAACCTCAACGACGGAATGGACGGCATGTGTGCAGGCAACTCGGCGATAATAGGCGTGGCTCTTGGAATATTGGCTTATGTCAGCTCGCACATACAATTCGCCGCATACCTTAATATAATGTATATACCAGGGACGCAGGAGCTTGTAGTATTCATGTGTGCCTTCGTCGGAGCCCTGATAGGTTTCCTGTGGTACAACGCCTATCCTGCGCAAGTGTTCATGGGCGACACCGGCTCGCTTACCATAGGCGGCATCATTGGCGTTTGCGCAGTAATCATACACAAGGAGCTGCTGTTGCCAATATTGTGCGGCATATTCTTTGTTGAGAGTCTGTCGGTGATAGTGCAAGTGTGGTATTACAAACTCGGGAAGCGGCGTGGAGTCAAGCAGCGAATTTTCAAGCGCACGCCTATTCACGACAACTTCCGCGTGACAGACGACCAGCTTGACCCAGATTGTAAGTATCTCATTAAGAATCCTCATTCGCCAAAGCATGAGGCAAAGATAACCATAAGGTTCTGGATTGTGACGATAATCCTCGCAGCACTTACCATCATAACGCTGAAAATAAGGTAAAGGAGGTAAAGAATAATTATGAAAAGAATTGTAGTTTTAGGAGCTGGCGAAAGCGGTGTTGGAGCTGCTGTGCTGGCAAAGAAAGAAGGCTTCAACGTGTTTGTGTCTGACACGTCAAAAGTCAAGGACAAATATAAGCAGATGCTCAACGACCACGACATAGAGTGGGAGGAAGGACACCACACCGAGGAAAAGATACTGAATGCCGACGAAGTGATAAAAAGTCCCGGCATTCCAAATGAAGTCCCTATGGTGCAGAAGCTTATGGCACAAGGTACACACATCATAAGCGAGATTGAATTTGCCGGACGATACACAGACTCAAAGATGATTTGTATCACAGGCAGCAACGGCAAGACCACTACTACGTCGTTGATTTACCACATCTTCAAGTCGGCAGGCTACGACACAGGACTCGCTGGCAACATAGGCAGAAGTCTTGCCTTGCAGGTGGCAGAAGACCCACATGAGTACTACATAATAGAGTTAAGCTCATTCCAGCTTGACAACATGTATGACTTCCGCGCCAACATAGCCATATTGCTTAACATAACGCCAGACCATCTTGACCGCTATGACTACAAGTTTGAGAACTATGCCGACGCCAAGATGCGCATCATACAAAATCAAACCCCAAGCGACAGTTTCATCTACTGGAATGACGACCCGGTAATAAAGAAAGAGCTTGAGAAATACGAGATAAAGGCAGTGGCATGCCCCTTCTCAGAAATAAAGGAAGATGCATCTGTGGCATATATCGAAGACGGCCAATACAAGCTGGAGTATCCCACACCATTCAACATGGAGCAAGAAGAACTCTCACTCACTGGAAAGCACAACTTGTACAACAGCCTTGCGGCAGGCCTTGCGTCAAACATAAGCGGCATAAAGAAGGAGATTATCCGTAAAAGCCTCAGAGACTTCCCCGGCGTAGAGCATCGTCTGGAAAAGGTTTGCAAAGTGCGAGGCGTGCAATATGTCAATGACTCAAAGGCCACCAACGTGGATGCCTGCTGGTATGCGCTGGAAAGCATGAACACACCTGTGGTGCTGATAATAGGCGGCAAGGACAAGGGCAACGATTACAGCCACATTTACGACCTCGTGAAAAAGAAATGCGTAGGCTTGGTGTATCTCGGAGCCGACAACAAGAAGCTTCACGACAACTTTGACAGATTCGGCATACCCGTACGCGACACTCACTCAATGGCCGACTGCGTGAAGGCTTGCTATGAATTGGCAAGACCCGGCGACACTGTACTGCTGTCGCCATGCTGCGCCTCTTTCGACCTGTTCAAGAACATGGAAGACCGGGGAGAGCAGTTCAAGGACTTGGCAAGGAAACTCTAAGCTCTGACACATACCGCCACAAGCCTGCCACCACGACAAGATAATGGGGACGCGACAAAGCTTTTAAGACCATGCAACAAAATCTTGAAGGCTACGCGGCAAAAACTTTAAGCTGGCGCGGCAAAACTTCGAAGCCAATACGCTTGTGCCAACAACCACTTTAACAAACAAGACATGAACGAACGGTTAAGTGCTATATTCAAGGGCGACAAAGTGATATGGATGGTATTTTTCTTCCTGTGCATAGTGAGCGTAATAGAGGTTTTCTCAGCCTCATCAGAGCTTACCTACAAGGGGGGAAACTATCTAAGTCCCGTTTCAAAACACATAGGGCTACTATTCATGGGATTGTTCCTTATGGTCGTCACGCTCAACATAAAGTGCAAATACTTCAAGATAGCCACACCTATACTGATACTCGTCTCAGTGCTTACGCTGATACTGGTGTTCTGTCTCGGCGAGACTACCAACGGTTCGCAACGCTGGATACCCATATTCGGATTCCAGTTCCAGCCATCGGAGATAGCCAAAGGCACGCTGGTGCTTGCCACGGCACAGATACTCAGTGCCATGCAGACCGACCGTGGAGCCGACCGCCAGGCTTTCTGGTACATCCTGATAGTATGGGCATGCATAGTGCCGCTCATCATGCCAGAGAACCTCTCCACTGCCGTACTACTGAGCTTCGTCATCTTCCTTATGATGATAATCGGACGCGTGCCCTTACGCTACATGCTGCGCGTAGTGGCAGCGGTAGTAATCGTCGCCGGACTGCTCTTATCATCAATAATACTGTTCGGCCACGAGGAAGAAGCTGATGGGAAAAACCAAAACATGACCGAGATGGTGACAGCCAACGGAAAGGTGGTGACAAAGGAAGGCAAGACTACCAATGGAAACGGACGTGGAGGCATCCTGCACCGTTTTGACACTTGGAAAAAACGCATACACAAGTTCTCTGACAACAAGGAAGTGCCACCCGAGAACGTTGACCTCGACAAAGATGCACAGACAAGCTATGCCAACATAGCCATAGCCTCGAGCGGAATCATTGGCAAAGGTCCTGGCAATAGTGTGGAACGAGACTTCCTCCCACAAGCATTCTCCGACTATATCTATGCCATCATAATTGAGGAGATGGGGCTAATCGGAGCCATATTCGTGGCATTGCTCTACATAATACTACTATTCCGCACGGGCATCATAGCCAACCGCTGCGAAAACAACTTTCCTGCCTTTCTCGCTATGGGGCTTGCACTGTTGTTGGTGGTACAGGCTTTGTTCAATATGTGCGTCGCCGTCGGCATAGTGCCAGTAACCGGCCAGCCTCTGCCGTTGATAAGCAAGGGCGGCACTTCAAGCGTGATAAACTGTATATACATCGGAGCGATACTGAGCGTAAGCCGTACGGCTAAGAAAAACAACAAGTCAGAGGAAAGTAACATTACTGTATCCACAGACGCACCTGCCTTGGCACAGGTTACAAGTTGACCAAAATAAAGTAGCTGAAATTAGGCTCAATAAGAAAAAAAAATATTACTTTTGCCAAAAAATGAGGAGTATATGGATAAAGTACTGAGAATTATCATAAGCGGAGGTGGAACTGGAGGGCATATCTTTCCAGCAGTTAGCATAGCCAACGCCATAAAGGCCGAGCATCCAGACGCGAAGATACTGTTTGTAGGCGCACTTGGCAGAATGGAAATGCAACGTGTGCCACAGGCTGGATATGAAATCATAGGCCTGCCCGTGAGAGGATTGGTGCGTCCGCTTTATTCTCTGAAGAACATAAAAGTGGCTATAGACTTCCTCTGGAGCAAACACAAGGCTAAGAGCATAATACGCAAATTCAAGCCACATGTAGCTGTGGGCGTAGGAGGCTATGCAAGCGGAGCCGCCCTCGACGCAGCCCACAGCATGGGCATACCATGCCTCATACAGGAACAAAACTCATACGCAGGCAAGACAAACAAGATGCTCGGCTCAAAGGTACAGAAGATTTGCGTTGCTTATGACGGCATGGAACGCTTTTTCCCTGCCGAAAAGATAATAAAGACCGGCAACCCGGTAAGGCAAAATGTTGTAAACGATACTATCTCAAAAGAAGACGCACGCCAGCAATTTGGGCTTCAGCCTGACAAAAAAACCATTCTCTTGGTAGGTGGAAGCTTGGGGGCTCGAACCATAAACGAGAGCATGAAACAATATCTCGACGTGGTGAAGAACTCGGGCGTGCAGTTCATTTGGCAGACAGGAAAATACTACAATGAGGAAATGAACAATGCGGTGAAAGCTTTTGGCGACATCCCAAACCTCAAAGTTCTTGACTTCATCAGTGACATGGGAGCCGCTTACAGAGCCGCCGACCTTGTGGTAAGCCGAGCCGGAGCAAGCAGCATATCAGAATTCTGCCTCATTGGAAAGCCTGTTATATTGGTGCCAAGTCCTAATGTGGCAGAAGACCATCAAACAAAGAACGCTATGGCATTAGTAAACAAAGACGCTGCTATCTACGTGAAAGACTCCGAGGCTCCAAACAAGCTCTTGGCTACAGCTCTGAAAATTGTAAATGACGACGAGAAGTTGAAGTCACTTAGCGAGAATGTCAGCAAACTCGGATTGCCCGACTCTGCCGACATAATAGCCGACGAAGTGCTGAAGTTAGCAAAGATTGGAAAGTGAAGATTGAAGAATTTATAATCTATAATTTTAATTCTTGAATTTCGATTTTTGAATTGATATGGAACTGAAAGACATAAAAGCTGTATATTTCATTGGTGCCGGTGGCATCGGAATGAGTGCCATAGCACGCTATTTCATGCACCGCGGTGTGGTAGTGGCAGGCTATGACAAGACACCGTCAACCCTGACAAAGCAACTTGAAAAGGAGGGCATGCTTATACACTATGAGGAAAGCCTCAACGAGATTCCACATGCTTGCCGCGACAAGGCTTCATGTCTCGTGATTTACACTCCTGCCATTCCCGCCTCTCACAAAGAGCTTGCATGGTTTCGCGAAAACGGCTTTGAAGTTCAGAAACGCGCTCAAGTGCTTGGTATACTGACACGCACTCACAAGGGACTATGCGTGGCAGGTACGCATGGCAAGACTACCACTTCCACTATATGCGCCCACATCATGCACCAAAGCCATGTAGATTGTAACGCCTTCCTTGGCGGGATTTCAAAAAATTACGGCTCCAACTATATTCTTTCAGGCACAAGCGACTACGTTGTCATTGAAGCTGACGAGTTTGACCGTTCCTTCCATTGGTTGCGCCCGTGGATGACAGTAATCACATCCACAGACCCTGACCACCTTGACATATACGTCACGAAAGAAGCTTACCTTGAAAGTTTCCACCACTACACGGAGTTAATACAACCAGGAGGCGCGCTCATCATACACACAAACTTGGAGATGAAGGCCAACGTGCCAGAAGGAGTAAAAACTTATACATACAGCCGTGACGAAGGTGATTTCCACGCTGACAACATCAAGATTGAAAATGGAGAAATAACATTCGACTTCATATCACCTGTAGAGAACGTGAAAGGTGTAAAACTCGGTCAGCCAGTTCCTATAAACATAGAGAATGGAGTTGCCGCAATGGCTCTTGCCCAGCTCAACGGCTGCACGGCTCAGGAACTGAAATATGGCATGGAGACATATCATGGAGTAGAACGCCGCTTCGACTTCAAGATTCGCAACGACCGCCATGTACTGCTCTCCGACTATGGGCACCATCCAAAAGAGATATTGCAATGCGCAAAAAGCCTGCGCGAACTTTATCCCAACCGCAAGATAACAGTTGTCTTCCAGCCCCACCTCTATACACGCACGCACGACTTCTACAAGGACTTTGCCGATGCACTAAGCCACTTCGACGAAGTTATCCTAACCGAAATTTATCCAGCGCGTGAACTGCCTATTCCCGGCGTAACATCACAGCTCATATACGACAACCTGAAACCTGAGGTTGAAAAGAGCATGATAAAGAAAGCCGATGTGCTCGACTTGGTAAAAAGCCGCGACTTTGACGTTTTGGTTACACTGGGGGCAGGAGACTTGGACAACATGGTTCCGCAAATAGCCAAAATTATAGAAAAGAAATAAAAAAATAAAGGATAAAGACATGCGTATAAACTGGAAACGGACTCTATTGGTGACGTGCGATGTGTTGCTTGGAGCATACATCGTGGTCGCAATGACGGCTTTCAACAAGCCCGACGAGTCGTCCATGTTATGCAAGCAAGTCAATATCAATATTGAAGATGAAGCAACCAACGGCTTTATATCAGGACAAGAAGTAAAGTCACGCCTCAACAATAACGGCATATATCCATTGGGAAAGCCACTTAAAAAGATAAACTCACGCAAGATTGAGGAAACCCTTAAGCAAAGTCCTTTTATAAAAAATGCAGAATGCTATAAAACCGAGGACGGACATGTGTGCATATCGCTGACACAACGGCTACCCACACTGCACGTAATGGCTACAAACGGCGACGACTATTACTTGGACGACGACCACCGCATAATGCCAAACTCACACTACACAAGCAACCTCATCGTGGCCACAGGATACATAGACCGACGGTATGCGCGCAACTATATTTCCTATTTGGCCGATGCCATAATGGCAAACGACTTCTGGAAAAACCAAATAGAGCAGATTAACGTGTTGTCTGACTTAGGCGTTGAACTGGTGCCCAGAGTAGGTGACCACATCGTCTACATTGGACAACTGCCTAAAACGAAATACATAGCAGATAGGAGAAAACTTGTAACAGACTACGCCAACGTGAAGATGGACCGCTTGAAAAAATTCTATAAACACGGTCTGTCACAGGCGGGCTGGAACAAATACTCATACATCAATGTAGAGTTTGACAACCAAATCATTTGCAAGAAACGGAAATAACATAACAGTAGATATAACCAGATGACAGAATTCATTGTAGCAATAGAGCTTGGCTCATCCAAGATAACGGGCATTGCAGGCAGGAAGGACATGGACGGAAGCATCAGTGTGCTCTCTGTGGTCCAAGAAGCCTCATCGGCTTGCATACGCAAGGGAGTGGTCTACAACATTGACAAGACAGTACAGGCTCTCTCAAGCATTATCAAAAAGCTGGAAGCCTCGTTGAAAACAAAAATAGCCCACGTCTATGTAGGCGTTGGAGGACAATCCATCCAAAGCATAAAAAACACAATTGCAAGAGACTTGTCTCCCGACAGTGAGGTCACCTTGGGTATGACAAACGAGTTGATGGATGCCAACCGCAGTATGCAATATCCTGACAAGCAAATACTTGATGCCATTGTTCAAGAATACAAGGTTGACAATCAATACACCCTTGAGCCAGTTGGCATTCAATGCTCACGCATAGAAGGCAACTTCCTAAACATCCTATGGAGGAAGGGATTCTACCGCAATCTTACAAAATGCTTCGACCAAGCCAATATAGAAATCCTTGACATGTATCTTTCGCCGCTTGCTTTGGCTGACAGCGTCCTTACCGATGCCGAGCGTCGAGGTGGGTGCGTGCTCGTTGATTTGGGGGCAGAGACCACTACAGTCTGCGTTTATTACAAAAACATTGTCCGCCATTTGGTCGTCATACCAATTGGAGGCAATAACATAACAAAAGACATAGCGTCGCTACAAATAGAAGAAACCGATGCTGAAAAAATGAAAATTAAATATAGTTGCGCATATACAGATGCAAACGACAATGACAAAAGTAAGACCTATCCCATAGACAGCGGTATTGATAGTGGGCGCACGGTTAGCATGACGCTGTTTGCAGATATTGTAGAATCACGCGTGCAAGAGATTATAGAAAATGTATGGTATCAAGTTCCCAACGAATATAGCGACAAACTACTTGGCGGCATAATACTTACCGGCGGCGATTCTAACATAAAAAACATAGAGCTTGCATTCCGCAACCATACGCCAATAGACAAAATACGAATAGCCAAATTCGTAAATGAGACCATAAAGACGAATAGTCCCATTATCACTGCCAAGGACGGTCGACTATGCACAGCATTAGGCTTACTTGCGAAGGGCGACCAAAATTGCGCTGGTGAACCTATATCCAACGACCTATTTGGCGGCAGCACACCAGGCAGGCAGCTCAATGGTAACAACGAGCGCAAGACATCCAAAGGCGAAGGAGAAAACAACGGTCGGATTATGCAAAACGCTGAAAACGACAAAGCAAGAGAAGAACAGCTACGCAGGCAGAAAGAAGCTGAAGAAGAACGCGAACGTCAGGAAGCCGAGGCAGAACGCGAACGTGAGGAAAAACGCAAGAAATCATGGATACACAAGGCAGGGCAGGGGCTTAAGACTTTCTTCGGGAAAATGGTAGAACCAGAAGACGAAGATACCAAACGCACCAACTATTAAGATTTTCATTATGCCAGACAATAATACAAACAGCAAGAAACCAACAATACTCGATTTCGGAGAGCCTGAAAAAGAGCACAGTATAATAAAAGTAATAGGCGTTGGCGGCGGCGGCGGCAACGCCGTCAACCACATGTATCGTGAAGGAATCCACGACGTATCGTTCGTGCTATGCAACACTGATGCGCAAGCTCTTAACGACTCACCTGTACCAGTGCATTTGCAACTTGGCAAGGAAGGTCTTGGAGCCGGCAACCGCCCTGCACGCGCATGCCAAGCCGCTATGGAAAGCATCGACGACATACGCCGTATGCTTGACGACGGCACTAAGATGGCGTTCATTACGGCAGGTATGGGAGGCGGAACCGGAACCGGAGCAGCACCGGTAATTGCCCAAGTAAGCAAAGAAATGGGCATCCTCACTGTCGGCATCGTAACCATCCCGTTCAAGTTTGAAGGTCCTAAGAAGATTGACCAGGCACTTGACGGTGTCGAGGAAATGGCAAAACACGTTGACGCACTGCTTGTGATAAACAACGAGCGGCTGCGTGAGATATATCCGGAGCTTACACTCATCGACGCTTTCGGAAAGGCTGACGACACTCTTAGCGTGGCTGCAAAGAGTATTGCAGAAATCATAACAATTCATGGACTTATCAACCTCGACTTCAACGATGTTAAGACCGTGCTTAAGGATGGCGGAGTTGCCATTATGAGTACAGGTTACGGCGAAGGCGAAGGACGAGTGAAGAAAGCCATTGACGACGCGCTCAACTCTCCGTTGCTCAATGATAATGACGTATTCAACTCCAAGAAGATATTGCTCTCAATAGCCTTCTCAAGCGAAAAGAAGGAAAGTCAGGGGCTCATGATGGAGGAAATGAACGACGTGAACGACTTCATGGCAAAGTTCGGCGAAGACTTCGAAATAAAGTGGGGAGTCGCCGTAGACCCTGAACTCGGGAAAAAAGTAAAGGTCACTATTCTCGCCACAGGATTTGGCGTTAGAGACGTAGAACCAAAAGAGCGTCAGGCAAGGCGCACAAAAGAAGAAACCGACAGGCTTGCCGAAGAAGAAGAAAAAGCAGCTGAAAAAGCCGCAAGACGCGAAAGCTACTATGGCAACGACAGCAATGGCGCAAAGCGTAAACGTCGGCCCCACATCTATATCTTTAACCAGAATGACCTCGACAACGAAGACGTTATCTTAGCTGTAGAGAACACTCCGACCTACAAGCGCACGCGCCAGATGCTGGAGGACATACGCCATCAAGCTAACGGAGGAAAGCAAGACAATTCAAAGGAAGACAAGACAGAGGCCGTACAAGGAGTCATAAGCTTTGCATAGCTTAGGCAAGCAAACTAAAAAAGCAAAAGCAAGGAGACTATATAATGGAATCACTGTTTGATCAAGTAAGCAAGGGCATTCGCGATGCAATGAAGTCACACGACAAGATACGCCTTGAAGCCCTGCGCAATGTAAAGAAAGTGTTTTTAGAGGCAAAGACCGCTCCAGGAGCAAACGACACGTTAGATGACGACAAAGCCATGAAGATACTGCAAAAGCTCGTCAAGCAGGGCGAAGAAAGCGCAGACATCTACACCAAGGCAAACCGTCCGGAACTTGCCGAAGGCGAGCTCACGCAAGTAAGAGTCTACAAAGAATTCCTGCCTAAGCCCCTGTCAGAAAAGGAGATTGAGGCAAAGGTAAAAGAAATAGTGGAGCAAACCGGAGCATCAAGCATAAAGGACATGGGTAAAGTCATGGGGCTTGCCACAAAGCTGATGGCTGGAAAAGCTGATGGGAAGGTCATCTCTACAATCGTAAAGAAGCTTTTGACTTAAAACAATGTTCTCAGCACATCAAGCGACCGCATATCCGGAAAGTTAGGAATGTGTAGCCGATAATAATACAATATTACCTCTGCACAACGATTTCTGTCCGCACGGCTCATGCGAAAAAAACGCATATTGTCATAATCCATGCGCATAAGCGTATGGACTCGTGAAGCCTCAGCAGGATTAAGGCAATCTTGGTGTAGAGGGCGCAAACGAGTAAAACATCCTTCGCGCAAGTCAAACCATGCCCCATCCTCCCAATCGTCAAGATTAGGATAAAAGCCGACGAAACGCATAAGGTGTATCATAAACACAAGATGAAAATTGGCAAAAGCCTGTTGTGCACTATCAAGCCACAACAGGCTTTTTTCTATATATTCAAAAAGAGGGCGGTTGTCTTGCTCGTCACGAGTGGCATAAGTCAAGAACTCAGCCAAAAACATCATAATCGACAACTTTACGCTATCAAAAGGAATGGACGCATACGGCTTGGCAATACCCAAATCACGGAAACGCTGCAATTGGACGTTTGCGCGATGGTCGAATACTATATCCAAAAACGTCATAGGCTGGAACAACTGCTTCCTGACCTTCCCCCGCCCACTCTTAGATATACTGCATATAAAAGACACACGGCCACGCTCCGCCGTCAACATGTCAACAATCACCCGTGACTCGCCGTATTTAACGATGCGCAGTACCAAAGCTTCAGACCTTACCTCCATAATAACGCAAAGTTAATGCAATTGAATGACACTACAAAGAAAAAAAATCTTTTTCTTCACGTGCTATAAAATACCCCAACATATACAAACATGGCAAAAAACAAGCATTGATGTAAAATTATTCCCTAAAAATTTTGTCAGAAAACAAAAAAGCAGTAACTTTGCACTCGCTTATAAAAGCGATGGTCCATTCGTCTATCGGTTAGGACGAGAGATTTTCATTCTCTAAAGAGCAGTTCGACTCTGCTATGGACTACTACAACTTCATCAAAGAATAAAAATAAAGAATACATAAAAGAAGATGGCAAATCACAAATCGGCACTGAAAAGAATTCGTCAGACAAAGGTTAGGACACTGCACAACAAATATTATGCAAAGACCATGCGTAATGCAGTGCGCAAGCTTCGTGGTACCACCGACAAGGACGAGGCTGCAAAACTGTATCCCGCCGTTCAGAAGATGCTTGACAAGTTGGCTAAAAATAACATCATTCACAAAAACAAGGCTTCAAACCTTAAGTCAAGCCTGTCACAGCACATCAACAAGCTCGGCTAATATTTGCCCTCCTTTATTGATGCAAAAGAAATATCGCCGTTTTCCACTTAGTGGGAAACGGCTTTTTAGTGTCTGTAGTTCCAATACAAAGCCTCTATAATCCCCCACAAGACAAGTAAAGCCACACTGGAGGGCAAACGTGCGGCGCACGTAAGCCATACAAACGGCGCACGTAAACCACACAAACGGCGCACGCAAGCCACACACGCGGCGTACACGAACGACAAATACAGCGCAACTGCCCCACGTTTACGCCGCAAAGAAGAAGCCTGCCCTGCAATATCCAAACTACAGCCTTTTTAACATTGGCATCATCTCCGATTTTGTTTATAATATTTCTTTAATAGACCTTTTTTTTGTACCTTTGCATAGAAAATACAATAGCATAAAAATGGCAGAATTTCAGCATCCTGAAGATAACTATTCAGCGTCCAACATACAAGTGTTGGAAGGCCTTGAAGCCGTACGCAAACGGCCGGCAATGTATATTGGCGACATCAGCGAGAAGGGCTTGCACCACCTCATAAACGAGACCGTTGACAACTGCATCGACGAGGCTATGGCAGGTTTCTGCACAGAAGTGGAAGTGACATTAAACACAGACGACAGCTGCACCGTTGAGGACAATGGACGTGGAATACCTGTAGACGAACACAAAAAGCTCCACAAGAGCGCGCTTGAAGTCGTAATGACAGTGCTCCATGCCGGCGGCAAGTTTG
Source organism: uncultured Prevotella sp. (assembly GCA_964511295.1). Taxonomy (GTDB): domain Bacteria; phylum Bacteroidota; class Bacteroidia; order Bacteroidales; family Bacteroidaceae; genus Prevotella. The sequence continues at coordinate 75,058 of CAZEEP010000004.1, read as the reverse complement.
ACAAGAATTCTTACAAAGTCTCCGGCGGACTACACGGTGTAGGCGTGAGCTGCGTCAACGCATTGTCCGCACGCATGCTTTCGCAAGTCTTCCGCGACGGTCACATTTACCAGCAAGAATACTCCGAAGGAAAGCCGCTGTATCCTGTAAAAATAATCGGCGATACTGAAAAACGTGGCACCAGGCAGCAATTCTGGCCTGATCCTACAATATTCACAACCACAAAATTCCAATGGGACATAGTGGCACGGCGCATGCGCGAGCTGGCTTACCTCAATGCCGGCATTAAGATCACCCTTACCGACATGCGTCCAAATCCGGATACAGGCAAGACTCGGCAGGAAGCCTTTCATGCCAAGGACGGACTGAAGGAGTTTGTACGCTACATCGACCGCCACCGCACACATCTCTTCGACGATGTAATATATCTGAAGACGGAGAAGCAAGGCATACCTATAGAGGTGGCTATAATGTACAACACCGACTATTCAGAGAACCTACACTCATACGTAAACAACATCAACACGATTGAGGGCGGCACACACGTGACGGGATTCCGCATGGCATTAACCCGTGTGTTGAAAAACTATGCCGACACCGACCCTCAGATAAAGAAGCAAATAGAAAAAGCTAAAATCGAGATTGCCGGTGAAGACTTCCGTGAAGGCTTGACAGCCGTAATTTCAATAAAGGTAGCCGAGCCTCAGTTCGAAGGCCAGACCAAGACTAAACTTGGCAACAGTGAGGTGACCGGAGCAGTGAACCAAGCCGTGGGTGAAGCTCTTACAAACTATCTTGAGGAGCATCCCGACGAGGCACACAAGATTTGCGAGAAAGTAATTCTCGCTGCCACAGCTCGTATTGCAGCACGCAAGGCACGCGAAAGCGTACAGCGCAAGAGCGTGATGAGCGGAGGCGGACTGCCAGGAAAACTTGCCGACTGCTCCAACAAAGACCCTAAAGACTGCGAGATATTCCTTGTCGAGGGTGACTCGGCAGGCGGCTCGGCAAAACAGGGACGCGACCGCTACACTCAGGCCATCCTGCCATTGCGCGGTAAAATCCTGAACGTAGAGAAAGTCCAGTGGCATCGCGTGTTCGAAGCAGAGTCGGTCATGAACATAATTCAGTCCATAGGCGTACGCTTCGGCGTAGAAGGTGAGGACGACCGCGAAGCAAACATCGACAAGTTGCGTTATGACAAGATTATCATCATGACCGATGCCGATGTCGATGGCTCACACATCGACACCCTCATAATGACTCTTTTCTTCCGCTTCATGCCAAAAATCATAGAAGAAGGGCATCTCTATATCGCCACTCCCCCACTCTATAAATGCACCTACAAGAACAAAGTGGCACAATATTGCTACAACGAGCAGCAACGCCAAGCATTCATCGACAAGTACGGTGGCGGACAGGAAGGGACAAGCATCCACACCCAACGCTACAAGGGTCTTGGCGAGATGAACCCGGAACAACTGTGGGAAACGACAATGGATCCCAAGACGCGCCTGCTGAAACAGGTAACGATAGAGAATGCTGCCGAAGCCGACGAGATATTCTCCATGCTCATGGGTGACGATGTTGAGCCACGCCGCGAGTTCATTGAAGAAAATGCAGCATACGCAAACATAGACGCGTAAACCATCAACAAAAGAAATTTTGCATGCAATCAAGTGTAGTGGCCGTTGAGCCACTACACTATTATTATTTTTATCACATGACTTTTAGAGCCCTTGCCCTTCTACCAATCATCATATTTTCAACAAACTGCAATGCCAAACAACAACCTATGCAATTGTGGTATGACACACCAGCCTCTGTTTTTGAAGAATCCCTACCCATTGGAAACGGCAAGCTTGGAGCCCTTGTCTACGGTTCACCCGACAACAACATAATCAATCTCAATGACATTACATTTTGGTCGGGGAAGCCTGTAGACCTCAATGACGATAGCAATGCCCATACTGTCCTGCCTGCAGTACGAGAAGCACTTTTCAAAGAAGATTACAGGGCAGCCGACAGCCTGCAACACAAGCTGCAAGGGCACAACAGCCAATATTACATGCCGCTCGGCACGCTTTGCATAACCGACCTAAACAGCGGGCAGCCGACAAAATACTGCCGTTTGCTCAATCTTGACGACGGCACTGTCAGCGATTCTTACAACCGCAACGGGGTCACCATACGCCGCGACTACTTTGCTTCTTATCCCGACAAGGCTATAGCCATAAGGCTGCAAGCTTCAGAGCCAGGGAAAATAAACACCTTGCTGAAATTGTCCTCGCTCGTGGAGCATACAGTGACAGCTTCAGGCAAAGGGCTTACCATGACAGGCCATGCGGTAGGCGATGAGAATGAGACCATACATTTTTGTACCATACTCAGCGTGCAGCACAAGGGCGGAAGCACCGATGTCGAAGGCTCATGCCTATTGGTTAAGGATGCTGACGAAGTAACCATTTACATCGTAAACGAGACAAGCTTCAACGGCTTCGCCAAGCATCCCGTGCTCGAAGGCGCACCATATTTGGCTAATGCCAAAGCTAATGCCGATGCCGTAAACAAGCTGCCTTTCGACAGCGTTTTTGCGCATCATCTCAACGATTACCTACCTTTTTTCAACCGTGTAAAGTTGAATTTCGATGGAGCCGAGCCCAATGAGAAGATGACAACTGACCAAATGCTAAGAAGTTACGGCAATGGAAATCCCGAAGACAGATACCTTGAAGCTCTTTATTTCCAGTTTGGACGCTACCTTCTCATTTCCTCATCACGCACGCCGGGCATTCCTGCCAACCTGCAAGGACTGTGGAACGAACGGCTATACGCACCGTGGCGAAGCAATTATACTATCAACATAAATCTTGAAGAAAACTATTGGCTCTGCGATGTCGCAAACCTTCCGGAGATGTTCGCCCCCCTCTCCAGCTTCACGCAAAACCTTGCCGTCACCGGCAGGCATAACGCCTGGAACTACTATGGCATAAGCCGTGGCTGGAGTTGCGGGCACAATTCTGACATCTGGGCTATGAGCAACCCGGTAGGCGAGAAACAGGAAAGCCCTACGTGGAGCAACTGGAACATGGGCGGAGCTTGGCTAATGCAGAATATATACGATCATTACCTTTATACTCAAGACAAAGATTATTTAGAAAACACGGCATATCCTTTGATGAAGGGCGCTGCCGACTTCATTCTCGCATGGCTCGTTCCCAACCCCAACAACCCCGACGAGCTAATAACCGCTCCAAGCACGTCTCCTGAAGCCTCTTACGTTACAGACAAAGGATACAAGGGAGCTACCATGTACGGCGGCACTGCCGACCTTGCCATAATACGAGAGCTTCTTACAAACACATTGCAGGCTGCAGACATACTCGGCAAGGACAAGAAATACCAAGACACGCTCAAGTACACCCTTGCGCACCTTCATCCATACACCATAGGCAATGAAGGCGACCTCAACGAATGGTATTACGACTGGAAGGATGAGGATGTGCACCATCGCCACCAAAGCCATCTCATCGGCTTGTATCCCGGACACCAGATAACCGTAAGCGGCACGCCTGACCTTGCGCAGGCTGCAGCCAAGACTCTGGAGATGAAAGGGGACAAGACAACGGGCTGGAGCACAGGCTGGCGCATGAACCTTTGGGCAAGACTGCGCAATGCCAAACAGGCATATCACGTATACCAAAAGCTGCTGAGATATGTTGACCCGCATAACACAAGCGGACAGCAGGGCGGCACTTATCCCAACCTTTTCGACGCTCACCCGCCTTTCCAGATTGACGGAAACTTCGGCGGAGTTGCCGGTGTATGCGAAATGCTCATGCAAAGCGGCAATGGAATAATAGAATTGCTACCGGCACTGCCGGAACAATGGGCAGGAGGAAGCGTTAAAGGCTTAAAGGCACGTGGAGGCTTCGAAGTAAGCATTACATGGAAAGACGGCAAAGTGACCAAGGCTGAAATAACCGGAAAGCCGGGCGGAAAAGCCGTCGTGATATACAATGGCAAAATGGAAAGCATAAGCATAGGTAAGGATAAAACCAAAATATTGGATTAAGCGAGACAAAAGTAAAAATGAGAAAGTCAATTGCCGCAATATTGTTGCTTGTCGTTGCGCTTTCAGCAAGTGCCCAGGAATTCAACACCCATTGGATCTATGCGCCCCAATCAGACAGTCTCTCCCATATATGGTTCAGGCGTACATACATCTCCAATGGCAGACCAAGGCAGGCATTGATAACCGTAGCATCAACCGGCAACTTCAAGCTCTACGTAAACGAATGTAATATCGGCACCGCGGCTTTCTTCCCATCACGCCATAATGGCGACGACAGTCCTATGGCTATAACGTTCAACATAACCCCATATCTGCGTAGAGACACCAATGTAGTGGCAATAATTTATTCGCCCATGCAGCCTTCCAGCAACCGAAAGCAAATATCAGCCTGCCTCTACGGCATCAGCAGCAATGGCAAAAGATTCAGCCACATAAGTGACAATTCATGGTCTTGCCGATGCGCAAACTCGCGAATGACGGCTGACGGTGGAGAAACAGTTGACGGACTTGCACACAACCCTACATGGAAAGCCGCCACATGCACGTCGGCAGCACTATGGCTCAACGCTGAGACATTCTACGGCGACAGTGCACAAAACATGACCATAAGCCAGAATGGATACTATGCTTGGAAAATAACAAAAGTGACAAGCCTAAACAACTTGCACATAACGCAAAAGCCTGTACAGCTACCCCTCGCTGAAAATTACCGGGGATACATTAGGCTCACCCTGCGCGAGGCAAAACGAGGAGAAAGAATCCAGATAGGAAAGCTTACATATATATGCAATGGAAAAATGGATGAGCAGGCATACCCACAGTTCACAATCAACAGCTTCAATACGTTGTCAGTAAGTGGCGACAGGAAGTTCTCACCCACACATATCATTGGAGCCGACATTGTAGAGATAGGCGAAAGATGGTTTAACGATTAATAATCAACATGGAGTACATCACTATAGGAAGCGTAAGCAAGGCAGGCCCGTGCTGCGTACTTGAAAATGACCTTGCACTCGTTGATGACATCAACAATATCACCCTGCCGGAAGGCCCACGACGCATGGGTTGCTTCTTCTTTGCACTATGCGTTAAAGGTCATGCAGAGTATACTATAGACACAGAACTGCAAACCGTCAGAGAGAACCAAATTCTCATTGTCAATGCCGGGCAAGTAGTCAACGATATTCATTGCAGCGACAACTGCGCCGGCCGAGGAGTTTTCATCTCCCAGCAATATGTCCAAGAGACGCTTTCCGGCATACGCGACCTGTCCTCCATCTTCCTCTTTACGCGCCTGCATCCCGTGTTCAGCCTTGACCGCAGCAACATAAGGAGTCTCCTCAGCTTTTATTTGCTCATTCGCCAAAAAGTAAATGAGCAAGGGCACAAGTTCCGCCGGGACACCGTCCGTACCTTACTGCAAGCCTTTGTCTATGACGCAGGAAACATAATATGGCAGGTAATGAAAGGCGAAATGCATAAAAACTCGCGGTCTGAGACAATATTCATGAAGTTCATACAGCTTCTGGAGCACCATTTCAGACATGAAAGACGCGTAGGCTGGTATGCCACACAACTTGCCATTACGCCCAAATACCTTTCCGAGACCGTCAGGCAGATAAGCAAACAAACGCCGAGCCAATGGATAGACAACTATGTCGTCCTCGAAATGAGGGTTCTGCTCAAGAACAGCCGCCTCTCGATAAAGGAGATTGCCGAAAAGCTACATTTTCCCAACCAAAGCTTTTTGGGAAAATATTTTAAAGAACATGTAGGAGTTTCGCCACGGGAATACCGCAACTCTTAAGCCGTCACAACAGACCTTGCTTTTTCAGTTCCTCTGCCAATGACAGCAATTCGTCATACCAGTCCTTTCCAAACCTGCGTATGAGAGGCTCCTTCAAAAACTCATAAACATGAAGGTTAAGCTTGCGCCCAAGGGCTACTGCATCTTTGCAAATATCCCACTTGTTGTAGTTGATACCAATAACATCGTTGCCGAAATTCTTCTCACGGATAGGATACAATGCGCATGATACAGGCTTGCACCAACGGCTTTTGCCATTGCGGTAAGCACGCTCAAAAGCACAGAGGCAGCAATTGGAAATCCTATGCCCGTCGCCGGCATCGTCTATGTCATGGTAACAAGTGAAGGCACAGTCACGCCCGCCAACTATGCTTGTCACGAGCTCGCCTTCACAATCAGTGTACGCTACACCTTGCTTGTCGATGACGCTTTGAGCCGAAGCCGACAATTCATGCCACACCGCGTCAAGATTGTCTTCCATCTCGCCAATCTCGTCAAGCGTGACAGGCGCGCCAGCATCACCCTCAATACAGCACCTCCCCTTGCATTTGTCAAGGTCACAGCAAAAGCATTCGGTAAAGATGTCGGGCGAAACAAGGACATTGCCGACCTGCAAAATATGAAGTTCCTCCATCTTCAGCTACCACTCTATTGGCGTTTCGCCGTTTGAAACAAGATAATCATTGCAACGCGAGAACTGGCGCATGCCAAACCATCCGCCACGGTTTGCCGACAACGGCGATGGATGAACCGACTCCAAAATCAAGTTCCTCGAAGCATCTATGAAGCCTTTTTTGCTTTTTGCATAGCCCCCCCAAAGCATGTAAACGACGTGCTCACGATGGGTGCTCAACGCACGAATGGCGGCATCAGTGAAGATACTCCAGCCAAGTCTTTGGTGGCTGTTGGCTTCGTGGGCACGGACAGTGAGTGTCGCATTAAGCAACAACACACCCTGCCGAGCCCAACGAGTCAAGTCGCCGTTTGACGGAAAAGGCTTGCCAAGGTCGCTTTGTATCTCCTTGAAAATGTTGACAAGCGACGGAGGCATCATCACGCCGTCGGGAACAGAGAAGCTCAAGCCCATAGCCTGCCCGGGCTCATGGTAAGGATCCTGCCCTATTATGACAACCTTAACCTTGTCAAACGGAGTCAAGTTGAAGGCATTGAAAATGAGATGACCCGGCGGATAGCATGGCCCATGCTTGTATTCCTGCCTCACGGCATCTGTCAACTGCTCGAAGTAAGGAGTTTCAAACTCCGGTTCAAGCCATTTTTTCCAACTGTCTTCAATCTTGACATTCATTTCCGCGCATTTTTTATTTGTTGTCACTTATCAGGCATTCGCCTGTCATGTCGCTCGGCTGCTCCAATCCCATGATGTGAAGGATAGAAGGAGCAACGTCTGCCAGGCGGCCGTCCTTTACCGTTGCAGAGTTGTTGTTGGTTACATAGATGAACGGCACAGAGTTCAGGGAGTGAGCCGTGTTTGGCGTGCCGTCGTCGTTGATGGCGTGGTCGGCATTGCCGTGGTCAGCAATGATTATGGCCTCATAATCATTAGCTTTGGCAGCCTCTATGACATCGCGCACACAAGAGTCAACAGCCACAACAGCCTTGGCTATGGCATTGTATACACCCGTATGTCCAACCATGTCTCCATTGGCAAAGTTGACGACTATGAAATCATATTGCCGGGTGTTTATTGCACCTACGAGCTTGTCCTTCACCTCAAAGGCACTCATCTCCGGCTGCAAGTCATAGGTAGCCACCTTTGGCGAATGCACCAATATGCGGTCCTCTCCAGCAAAAGGCTCCTCGCGCCCGCCATTGAGGAAGAAAGTTACATGGGCATATTTCTCAGTCTCAGCCGTATGCAACTGCCTCTTGCCGTTTTTCGAAAGATATTCGGCAAGCGTGTCTTTCACGTCTTCCTTGGGGAAGAGGATGTGCACTCCCTTGAAGTTAGCGTCGTATGGAGTCATGCAGTAATACTGCAAGTCCTTGATGGTGTGCATTCCTTCCTCCGGCAGATCCAGCTGCGTCAGCACCTGCGTAAGCTCACGCGCGCGGTCGTTGCGGAAGTTGATGAATATTATCACGTCGCCCTCCTGTATCGTACCGTCAACCTTCGCGTTGTTTATAGGCTTAATGAACTCGTCGGTCACGCCGTCAGCATAGCTCTCGTCCATAGCCTTCAGCAGGTCGTCGGCCTGTTTTCCCTTGCCGTCCACGAGCAAGTCGTAAGCCTCCTTCACGCGGTTCCAACGCTTGTCACGGTCCATAGCATAGAAACGGCCAACGATAGAAGCTATATGGGCGTCATTCTGCTCACAGCATTTCAGTATGTCCTCTATGAAGCCCTTGCCGCTCTTGGGGTCGGTGTCGCGGCCGTCCATGAAGCAGTGCACAAAGGTGTTCTTCAGCCCGTACTCCTTTGAAATCTCGATGAGCTTAAACAGGTGCTTGAGCGATGAGTGCACGCCTCCGTTTGATGTCAAGCCCATGAGGTGCAGGCGTTTGCCTGTTTTTTGAGCATAACTGTAAGCCGACACGACCTCCTTGTTCTTAAGTATGTCGCCACTCTCACAAGCTTTGTTTATTTTCACCAAGTCCTGATAGACTATGCGGCCGGCACCTATGTTGAGGTGTCCCACCTCCGAGTTGCCCATCTGTCCGTCTGGCAGACCAACGTCCTCGCCGCAAGCCATGAGATGCGAATGGGCGCAAGTGGCGTTGAGAAGGTCAAGATAAGGTGTTGGTGTGTTGAAAATGACGTCACCACGGTCGTGGTTGCCGAGTCCCCATCCGTCGAGGATCATCAGCAGAGCTTTCTTTGCCATAATGTCTTTATAATTTATATTGTTTATGTCAACCACTGCAAAGTTAGTTTATTTTTTGCAGATAACGGGCTGTTGCGCCCACTTTTTCAATGCGTAACGAAGATTTCCACCGCATAACGTCCCGTCTCCATGCAGCCTGCGACATTAGGATGCAGGCTGCAAGGCACGCCACCATCCTTTCACCAATGCCAACTGGCAACGGGGGCAGGCATCAGCATGACCGTAGCCCAAGTTGCGACCACGGGCCAACAATACGATTTGACGTTTTGCGTGCAATGGCGCAAAGCGGCAACCATATCAGCAAGAAAACAACCTGTCTTTTGCGCCCAAACCTCACTATTTCACAACTTTCCGCCCGTTTACTATATATATGCCGTGGGGCAAAAGGCGAAGGTCGTTGCCCACCAACAGCCCTCCGACGGTGTATATGCACCCGTCTTTCCTCAGACTTGCCGCGTTGACAGTCCTTATGTCCGTGCTCACGGCATTCTTCGTCACATAAACGTCGTCAAGGAAGAAACGGCCTGTGCAAGCAAGCTGCACTGTTATTGAGCCCGAACCTATGAGACGAAGGCTGTATTGCTTGAATTCTCCCTTGGTCAATGCCAAATGCGCTGCGTCTTCAAACTGTGCGTCGCCTTCATAGACCATGAGATCCAAGTCAGTACCGTCTTTCTTCGCGCCCCACCCGGCAGCCCTGAACGACAGCGTAACGGTGTCTCCGTCAAGCTTTATCGGCGGTGTCACCACATAACCATCAGTACTTCCGTTGCCAAACCATGCGCACCTGTCGCCACCACTGAACATCTCGCTCTCCCAACCTTCATTGTCGGGCTTGAACGTATAAGCATAACTCGAAAAACCCTTGAAAGCACCGTCGTTGCCGCCATCGCCGTCGCACTTGTCAAATGTCTCCCTGAAAAGCACGTCGCCTACAGGCGCAACAGGCGTGCCTGTAGAAGAAGACTTTCCAAACTTGAAGCTCACGGTGCCGTCAGCATTCTCTGCAATGGAGGTTATAGCACAGTCCATGTAATAGGAGCCGTCACTGTTTGCGTTATAAACTTTTGCTGCCGGTGTCGAGCTGTTGGTCAGGCTGTCGTTGCCATTGTAAGGGTAAGCCGCATATTGCTCATAACGGTTGCTCTCACGGTTGTCGGCATGGAAAATGGTTATGCGCTGATGGTCGTTGGTCACGCCATAAGAGGCATAATCGTTATTGTCGGTCGTGTTTACTATGTTATAATACCATACGTTCTCGTCATAGTCGATGTGTTCAACAAGCATGCCATGACCCGGAATCTCCGCATCGTAGCCTTTTCTCTGACGGTTTGTGAGTATATAGTATTCGTTTCGGTTGCCTTGGTTATAGACTATGTAGCTCTGCCCCATTTGGCTCATGGGCTTGACGGAGTTAATGACAGTGTCCTTAGTCAGCTCAATAGGCTTAGTCCAACCGCACACCATCTTCTCGTAACCTGAATATCCGGCAGGCGTGTATCCGTCGCCGTTGTACGAACCGTAGTCCATAAGATCCCACGAACCCATGCCATAGTTGCCCGCCTTGCCAGTGTCATACATATCTGGAAAGCCCATGCAATGGGAAAACTCATGGCAAAAGGTGCCTATGCCGGCTATGCCGCCGCTGCCGTTCAGCTCTGACGAACAGGCGTAAACGTCCACCTTCTTGCCGTCAAGGCGCAAGTCGTTAAACAAATATCCCGTCGCATTTACATAATACATGTGGGGCCATATCAGGTCATCGTTGTCAGTGTCATAGTCTGCCTGCCCGTGCCCGGCATACAGCACGAACACTTCCTCCACCTCGCCGTCGCCATCCCAATCATAGTCGGCGAAGTCTACCAACGCGTCAACGCCCTGGCACGCCTCGCGTATCATCTCCGGTGCCTTGTCCTCGCCATTCCTGCCATAGTATGAATAGTCGTGGCTCATCATCACAGGGCCTGCCACGTCAAAACCGAGCGAGAACTGCCCGCCGCTCTGCTCTGTGAAATAATCGCGTATGGAACCGTTGAAACCGTGGTCGCTATAGCCTTGTTCGTTGGCAATGCGGTCATACAATGCTTTGATATTATTATAAGAGAAGCTTTGGTTCGGAAACTCGACAAGGATAATAAGACCGCGCTTCTCGCCCTGGAAAATATAGTTGCCGCTTTCCTGCGCACGCCTCATAGCCCTCGCCATCTTTTCCTTTACCACTACTGACTGGTAACGCTTTGCCCCTGCCTGCAGCTGGCTCTTGTCTACATTCTTGTAAAGCCCCGTGGCGGCATCAGGCACATAACAAACGCCATCAGCCGACTGCCACCAATGGGCACGTTCGTCGCCACAAAGCTCCACGCGCACCTCAGCACCGTCAACCAACTTGACCGTCCGCCATACGCCCCGTTTGGCAGGGACGGCAAAAGCGGAAAGAACCAATGACGATAAAAACAATATCGAAAGAATGCGCAAACGTTTGGTATCCATATAAATGACGAATAATGCCTGATTGAAGGCAACAGACTCAACGTGCAATCACCATCAATATTGGCTGTTTATACTTTAACAACAAAGTTAACATAATTATCCAATAAACACAAACTATCAACGCATTTTTTATTATGCGTTTGTCACGCCTTGACACAAGCGTTATCACTCCCTGACACACTCCGTGTCGCGGCGTGACACGGAGTGTGTCAGGGAGTGATAACGGGGCTACGCCGCCGCTACACAAAAATAGCCGCGCCGTGGTGCCTGAATCACCAAAGCGCGGCTACAAAGCAATGAGGCAGAATGCACCTCAATTTATTGTATCGGCATCAATCGACAAAGCCCGTGTAACGCTGGCCATGCACATGGTATGTAAGGCCGTAGTCGTCGTCCGAGAAACGAATCTTGAAATCGATGCTGTCGTTAGGATTGCCATGACGGTTCTTTGCTGCATCCATCAGCACCTTGCCGTCAATAATCGTAGCGTTGCCGGAGCCAGCTGCATCGTAAGGAACATCGTTTGCCGTGAATGTCTTAGCTGAATAGTTGACAGCCACCTTGAACGTGAAGTTCCAAAAGTTGCCGTTGTCGTTGATGAACATCTCCGTATCGGTATTGGCAGCCGTGTTGTACGTTGTCAAGGTAATCTCTCCCAAGCTGTAAGGATCCTTTTCAATAGTGTTGCCATTGTCGTCAACAGCATCAACGGTCACCACCCACTGCCCTGCCATGTCTTGTACGGCTGTGCCTCCCGGATCCACATCGCTGTCATCGCAGCCTGCGAAGCCAAAAGCCATCGCAAAGGCTGCCATTACCATGAAAATATATTTCTTCATAATCTTGTTGCCTGTTATATTAAAGTTGTAAAATTACGTGGAATACCATTTGACCAGCATAAGTCACGTCATAAGTGATGGTGTTTGCCGCCGGGTCATACACACCGTTGTCGAAGCTGTCGTAGCTGTCGCCCCATCCGGCAACACCGCCGCCACCGGTTATTGAAACAGAGTTGTCGGCGTTTACTTTCAGGAAAGCCGGCATGGAGTAGCTGGAACCGTAACCTGCGCGCTGCTCATAGTAACCACCCATCAAGTCCTCTACCCAGTACTGCCCGTTGCCATCTGTGGTCACAGGAATGGTATAGCCACTGTAAACAGTAGTGACTCCGGAAGTGGTGACTGTACGCTTCGAGCCATCTGCAACGGTTGCCTCAATGTAATCGCCGACATATACTGTGCGTGAGATAGAGCTTGAATAGCCGTCGTCGTTGGTAGCCGAATAAGTGACGCTGTACGGGCCAAGAACGGCTGTGTTTACAGTGCTGTTCATCTTGAGGCGGTCGCTGGCATCCTTACCGTCAATGGTGGCGGTGCAGCCTGCGTCAACATAGTTGCTGTTAAACGGAGTGGATACCGCCGGCTCGCCCTTAAGGACAAGCTTTACAAAATATGTAATCTGCGAGTCGGTGTACTCCTCGTCGCCGCACGATGCCAGGGCCGCCGTCAACAAGCCGAGCATCATGCTGAATATGATAGTTTTCTTCATAATAGTCAATTCTTTAATGTCATCCTATGCTAAAATTACTTCTTGTCCCACCATACAGGCTCTGAAATATTTACAGCGGCAGGTATGTTCGGGTTGTATTGTGAAGCATTGTTAGGGAACCAATGACGCTTCGGGAACTTGCCTGTTCCCAAGGCACCAACAGACGGAGAAATGAGCTCGCCTGCAGGATAAGCTGTCGGGTCTTTATACACTTGTTCAGAACTCATGCCCGAATATGCCGGAACGTCGGTTCTACGCTGCTCACTCCATGCCTCCATGTGATCCATGTAGAACAAAGCCACCCATTTCTGCATATAAATGAGGTTAAGCTTGTCGGCAGTTGAACCGCTCCATGCCAGTGAACCTCCGTTGCCGTAAAGCGAAGATGCTCCGGTAAGGTCACGCGCACTATAGTCTGCCTCTATACCAGCCTGGTATGCGACCTTGGCTGCGGCATCATTGTTGTTGAAGCGCAACTGCACCTCGGCAATGAGGAACTGGAGTTCAGCCTGGGTGAAGAAGTATACCGGTTTTGTAGCGAAGTATTTGAGTTCGCTGACATTATTGTTAAGAATATCCGCAAAAGAATATTTGGATGCCGGCAAGCATCCTGTTATGCTACCTGTGGCAACGGCTGGTTTGAACGCCCACTCCAAACGCTTGGTGTCGCCAGTGGCTTTAAGATAGTTCACAATGGCATAACCAGCAGCATGGTTCGTTGAATTCAAATTCTGGTAGTTGGTTGAAAACCAAGGATTGCGGCGGTCATTCTCGTCAGCGAAATTGTCAAACTTTATATCCCCCGTAAAGAAATTGTTGGCAGCTACAAGCTGCTGTACTTTTGACGTGTAGCTTGAAGCGTCGACACCGGCATCGATGAAACGCAGATACATGCGCAGGCGGAGGGCGTTGGCAAATCCTTCCCACTGTGACAGGCTCTTATTGTTTACCATGTCGTTGAGCGTTACGCCTGAGCCGTCAAGTTTGTTCTGCATAGAATCAAGCTCGTTGAGCACTCCCTCATAAACAGACTGTCCGCCGTCCCAATGCGGGTTAGGCACAGCTCCTCCCAACGTAGACTCCTTGTAAGGCACCTGATCCCAGTTGTCAACAGCCAACTGGAATGTAAAGGCACGTAGCACCGTAGCCACATACTTGTCGGCAGCCGTTGCCTCTGAACTGTTTATTATGGAGTTCAAGTCAGGCAAAGCCCCTGCGAACATATTGACATAAGCCCTGTCAAGAATGGCGTTTGACTGGAGGAAGTTATACCTGACAATAGAGGCGTACTGCTCAGACTGCGGAAGCTGGTCGTAATACTGCACAAAGAAACCCGCAGGATTGTAGAGCCCGTCGCCCACAGCCGTTGCCAAGGCGGTCTCTGCCGAAGGCAACACCAAGCTTGGACTCACTGATGTCGGGTGGTTGGGGTCGTCGTTGACATCAAGGCTGCAACTACTCAAGGTTAATGCCGCAGCAGCCATTGTATATAATAATATTTTTTTCATGTTTACCTTGTCTAATTAGAATTTAACCTGAACGTTGAAACCAAAATTGCGAGAGGTGGGGTTTGCAGTAAACTCACCATAGTTTCCTCCAAGGTCATTGCCGAAAGAAGTCACCTCAGGGTCGATGAACGAGTTGTCGTCCGGTGTCCAGCAGAGCAGGTTTGTTCCGAATACCGAGAGCTTCACGCCTGTAAGGAATGTCTTTGCAAGCCAAGCCCTTGGCATATCCCATGAAAGGGAGAGCGTGCGCAGCTTGATGTAGCTCTTGTCGATAAGCCATGCACGGCCCATCTTGTCACCACCGGCATTGTAGTAGTCGTCTATATCTTTTTGAGCTATAGGCGTGGTGTTCTCTACATAAGACACAGTTCCGTCATCAGCGGTAATCTTGTTCACAGAGTTGGGAACAATGAACGTATGGCGGTCGTTGTAAGTAGTCTGGATGGCATTACCCGTAAAGTAGTTTATGTTCTTGGTACGAGTGTACATGAGGCCGCCCTCACGGAAGTCAAAGACAAAATTAAGCGTGAACGCCTTGTATTTCAACGTTGTATTGATGCCGAGGGTATACTTGTTGTTCATGTCGCCAACGATTTCCTCCGTGCTCTTGGCTACGGGAAGGCCTGTGTTGGGATTTACAACGATATGCCCTTCCGGGTCGGTTTCAGGAACCTCAGAAAGGAATGTTCCTAAAGGATTGCCGACCGCTGCCGTCAAAGATGGCGAGCCTGTGATACCCTCAATGGTAGCCGTACCACCCAAAGACTCAGGCAGGCTTATGACCTTAGAGCGGTTAATGGTCCAGTTGAATGCCGTCGACCACTCAAAATCCTTAGTAACGACAGGTTTCACGGTAAGCAACAACTCAATGCCACGGTTGCGAATCTTACCAAGGTTCATAACCTGATAAGTATAGCCGGAGGCGGCATCAGAAGGCAATGTGAAAATCTGCTTGTCAGAGCTTTTGTTATAGTATTCAAAGTCGAGGTTCACGCGATTGTTGAAGAACGCAACGTTGAAACCTACATCAAACTCAGTAGAAATCTCAGGCTGCAAGCTTGAGCTTCCAAGCGTATTGCCGATGGTGTATGCGTTAAAGCCGTTAAGAGGGAACGTGACAGTGCCCCAACCTGTAGAGTTGAACGATGCCTGAGAATAGTAAGGATTAATCTGGTAAACATCGGCATCGTTACCTGTCTGACCCCAAGAGATGCGGAACTTGCCGAAGTTGAACCACTTCTTTGTATCCCTGCCGAAAAGCTCAGAGAACACAAAGCTGCCCTGCAAACCAGGATAGAAGAACGAGCGATTGTCCTTTGGAAGCGTTGAAGACCAGTCGTTACGTCCGGTAAAAGTGAGGAAGACCAAGTCACGCCAACCCAAATCTATCTGTCCATACAAGCCATAGAGGCGGCGGCGCTCGTCACGAGTGGTAACCGTAGGGGTAGAAGACGAGTTGCTGATGTTGAACCAAGTAGGAATCGTGAGGTTAGTCACATTAGCATACAGGTAATGGTATTTGCGTTCATTATAATTCAAGCCAACAAGACCGCTGACATCGAGCTGGTCAAAGAACTTCTGATTGTAAGTGGCCATGAAGTCTTGGTTCATCTCACGACGTTTTCTCGACTGGTTGGTCACCTCACCCGTATAGCTCGTAAAGTTGCCGTCTTCTCCATTGTAAGTGCCGGCAAAGATGGCATTCATGTTTGGCACGCCGTATTTCCAATCACTGCTTGTCTCGTCCAGACCTATACGGTAGGTTGCACGGAAATATTTCAAGAAGTCATAGTCAAACTGCAACTTGCCGAATGTCCTTGTAGACTTATACGTGTTTTGGAAACTTTCAAGCACGTAATACGGGTTGGTAACACCGTAAGGAGTGTAATAGTATCCCGGGCTGTTGAACGGATCGTTGAGGTCTTTCAAGTCAACAAGGGATATGTCTCGAGGTGTCTGGTAGATGTCGTTTATCATGTTCAAGCCCTGACCAGTCTGCGCGAACTTGTTGCGCTGGCTTGAATAGTTTACATCGGCCGTTACCGTGAGGTCCTTAATCCTGTAGTCGCCACGGAAAGAGAAAGTGTACTTGTCGTAAGTATCGGCATCTGTAGGCAGAATGCCGTCATTGGCAATTTGCGACAAGCTGATGAAGTAGCTGCCATTGTCGTTGGCATTGTTCAGAGAGATACTGTTGTTGTATCGTATGCCTGTGTCGAAGAAATCGCGAACATTGTCCTCTATGGCACGGTAGGTCTTGTACTTCTGTGAGTTGTCATAAACACGTCCCCACAAAAGAGTAGATCCGTCAAACTCAGGTCCCCATGACCCATTCTCGTCGTCGGTCTTACCTCCATCCCAGCCTTGGCCAAACTGATTCTGCATCTGTGGCAAACGGCCTACTACAGACCATTGCATGCCGCCATTGTATTCAATGCCCAATCCCTTGGCATGTTTGCTTCCGCTTTTGGTGGTAATCATGACAACGCCATTGGCGGCACGGCTACCGTAAAGAGCCGTGGCGGCGGCACTTTTCAACACCGTTATGCTCTCAACATCGTCCGGGTTGACGGCATTGGCTCCATTACCAAAATCATAACCTGAGTTGAGACCGTCGGTGCTTGCTACCGACGTGTTGTTCATTGGCACGCCATCAATGACAAACAGAGGCTGGTTGCTTCCGCTCAACGATGAAAAGCCACGAACTACAATACTTTGAGATGCACCAGGGTCACTAGAGGTGTTGCTTATTTGCACACCAGCCACCGTACCAGACAGACTGCTTACTACGTCTGAGGTTCTTGCCTTGGTGATTTCATCACTGTTTACTGTCGTGGCTGAATAGCCAAGAGCCTTCGCAGAACGTTTGATGCCAAGAGCCGTAACTACAACCTCATCAAGGTTATGGTCGCTATTCTGAAGCACGATTTTAAGGTTAGCACCTGCCTTTACCGTTTTTGGCTGCATGCCAAGATACGAAACAGTAAGGCGCGAATCAGCTGGTGCGGAGACTGAAAAATGTCCATCCACATCTGTCACAGCTCCTGTCTTTGTACCTTCAATACGAATGGCAGCACCTACAACGGGGTCTCCATTCTGATCAATGACGGTACCGTAGACTTTCGACTGCGCCAGAGCTACCCCCCCCATTAGGAATAGCCCTGCAAAAAGCATAGTAAGTCTTTTTACCATAATTTAAATCTGTTACACTATAAAAAAAATTCTCTCTATCTTATTTTAAATGCAAAATTAGGGCAACAAGTGTTACAATACAAAAATACAATCTTAAAAAAAGATAACAAAACGTCCATCTGAGAATAAATTGACATATATCAATGCATTTAAATAACATTCTTGCAAAAATATAGTCCAAATAATGTCAAAAAGGATTTACACACAACCTTTTTTCTATAAAACATAATAAAAAGGTAAGTAAAAGGCTAATGTTTGTTGGCAAGATACAGGCCGCTCAGTATCATAACACTGCCACACATGGCCATCAATGTCATCTGCTCGTGAAGTACCAAGGAGCTTGCCACTACTGTGGAAACTGGGTTCAAATAAACATAATTGCTTACGGAAAGGGCTCCAAGCTTCTTGCTTACATAACTCCAAAGGGCAAAACATGCAAAACTTGCCACAAGACCAAGGAATAGCAAATTGCCAATCACCTCAGGCTGGAGCATGTCACGGAGTGCGAAATGCCAAGGCCAGACAATGTAAAAAGGCAATATCGTCAAAAGACCGTAAAAAAAGACCTTACGCGTGACAAATACACTGTCATAGCTACTTACCTTGCGAAGCAAAAGGCTATAAACGGCCCAACATAATGCAGCAGCAAAGGCAAGGGCATCGCCTAATGGGTCAAGTTTGAGCACTATCTGTCCATTGAAAACAACAAGGGCTACACCTGCTACATCCAAAAGACTGCCAACGACAAGATTTCGTGTAGCTTTCACTTCCTTTACAAATATCAAAGCAAGAATTGTAGTGAGCAATGGGGCAGTACACACTATGAATGACACATTGCTTACGTAGCCTGTCTTAACAGCGATGTTCTCCGTGACGAAATAAAGCGAACCGCCAGTAACGCCAAGCAAAAGCATAAGCAGCTCGTCCTTGAAGGAATTGGCAAAAAGTTTATGTTGAGAAATGAGCCAAATGCAGGCATAAGCTAAAAGAAAGCGTATGGTAAAAATCTCATGCGCTTGAAGACCATGATTGAGCAGCACCTTGGAGTTTACAAACGTCACTCCCCAAATGAGCACCACTATAATGGCTACAATATGATAAGGCAATGTCTTATTCATTTTATTCATTGCGTACGGCATATGAGGGTGTCACGCCCTGCATGTCACCGCCCGTTGAAGTCTATCTCTAATTGCATGTCACCAAGAGCATTGAAGCTTTTGCGATGATAAGGGGTAAAGCCGTGGAGGCGAACTGCCTCACGATGCTCGCGTGTAGGATAACCTTTGTTCTTGCGCCAACCATACAGCGGATATTCTTTGTCAAGCTCTGCCATGTAGTCGTCGCGGAATGTCTTTGCCAAGATGCTTGCTGCGGCTATTGCCTGATAGCGCGCATCGCCATGCACCATACATGTATAAGGCAAAGCCTTTGGGCTATGAGCTGATGTTCCCGGGTAAGGGTCAAAGCGATTGCCATCGATGATAAGTGCCTCGGGGCGAACATCGAGTTGATCCAAGGCACGATGCATGGCAAGGAAACTGGCATGCAAGATGTTTATCTTATCTATTTCTTCCGGGGTTACCACTCCCACAGCCCATGCCACAGCATCATGTTCAATCTGCTCGCGAAGCGCATAACGTTTTTTAACGGAAAGCTTCTTGCTATCGTTGAGCTCTGGATTGTCATAATCCTTGGGCAGTATCACTGCGGCTGCATACACACTGCCTGCAAGGCAGCCACGACCGGCCTCATCGCAGCCAGCCTCTATCTTGTCTGTATAATAATGTGGTGACAACATCTGAGTTATGGTTGGGAATTTATCCTAAAACATTCGGCAAACACGCTCTATGCCATCGGCAAGGACATCTATTTCTTCCTTGGTATTGTATAAAGCAAACGACGCACGTACGGTGCCGAGAACTCCCAGGCGTTCCAAAAGCGGTTGTGCGCAATGGTGACCAGTGCGGACGGCTATGCCGAGTTGGTCGAGCAGTGTTCCCATGTCCATGTGGTGAATGTTGCCGACGTTGAAACTCACCACCGCATCCCGACCAAGTGCAGGGTACAGCCCTTGTGGCCGTCCGTCGCCAAATGATACACAATCCTTCTGTCCATAAATATCCATTCCTTCTATCTTATCAAGCTTCTCAAGAGCATACTTCGTGAGTTCCTGCTCATGCTTCTCGATATTCTCCATACCAAGGCTCTCCATATAGTTGATAGCCGTGGCAAGGCCATGAGAAGCAATATAGTCGGGAGTACCGGCTTCAAACTTCAAAGGCGGCTTCTCGAAAGTTGTCTTCTCGAAACTGACGTGTTCTATCATCTCACCGCCACCCTGATACGGAGGAAGTTTCTCAAGCCATTCCTCTTTGCCATAAAGGACACCGATGCCAGTAGGCCCATACATCTTATGACCGCTGAAGACGAAGAAGTCGCAATCCAACTTCTTTACGTCTACGCAGAAGTGAGGTACACTCTGGGCTCCGTCAATCACCACAGGAACTCCATGCTCGTGGGCAACCTTTATTATTTCTTCAACAGGATTGACTGTTCCAAGAACGTTGCTGACATGGGCGATACTGACAATCTTCGTCTTCTCAGTAAAGAGTTGCTTGTAGGCTTCCAAGTCAAGATTCCCCTCTCTATTCATCGGAATGACTCTCAGCTTGATGCCTTTACGATGCGCCGCGAGCTGCCAAGGTACGATATTGGAGTGGTGCTCCATGACAGAGACGATGACCTCGTCGCCTTCTTTCATAAAACCTTCGCTGAAAGTAGCGGCAACAAGATTCAAGCCCTCGGTAGTGCCACGGGTAAAGACAATCTCAGAAGTGCTATTGGCATTGATGAACTTGCGAACTGTCTCACGAGCCTGCTCATGCAGTTCGGTAGCCTGCACGCTAAGGTAGTGGACACCACGGTGCACGTTAGCATTCTCGTTGACGTACTCGTTGCGCATGGCATCTAGCACACACAGCGGCTTCTGCGTCGTTGCCGCATTATCCAAATACACCAATGGCTTGCCATGAACCTTCCGGCTCAATATCGGGAAATCTTCTCTTATTTTATTTAAATCAAACATAATGTTTTTCTTAACTACATTTCTTTCAAATATTCCTCAACTTGCTTCTTAAGTTGGGGTATATCATTTACAGCTGTCTCCCAAAGCTTGTCTGGGCTAACTGTCGCATAGCCATGAACCAAAACATGGCGCATACCTATAATTTGACGCCAAGGCAACTCTGGATGTAAGGCGATAAATTCTTTAGTCAGCATATAAGCAGCTTCTCCGACCACTTCCACGTTTTTCATTATGGCATAATACCGTAACTTGTCATGCGAGAACTCTTCGTAAGTTATACCAGCAGTCATTTCCTCGACATTAGTCGAATATTTGACGATATGCAGCAATCTGCCCTTATCTCTAATTTTATCTCTCATAAATTAGTTTTTTTTCTTGGTTGGCAGTTGCGGCTGCATAGTCTTCTAAAGTACCGTCTTCTATAAGGTCAACCTCTTTACCAAGAAGCTGACGCAAATCCATATATATTCCACCCATAGTGAAGAGAGAGACCTTTGAGTTTTTATCAAAAGCTACTAATAGGTCAATATCGCTATTTGAATTTTCCTCGCCACGTGCGTATGAACCAAACAGCCATACCTTATTGATTGGTTGTTTAGAAAAGTATATTCTCAGCTTGTCTATAGTCTTTTTCTCCAACATAAAGCATTTCTTTTACTCTTGGACAAAGTTAAGCAAAATAATGGCTTAATCAAAGAAAACAATAAAAATCTTTGTGGAAAAGTTTTAAGATAAACAACAATTCCCAAGTCTGCAAAAATACAGACTTGGGAATTGCGGTGGCGGAGGGCCACAAAAGCCTGTTCCTACACTACTTGCATATTCGACAGTTATTGCACTTTCCAAGTTCTCCACGGAATCGTTTCTCAACCAACTGATGCAGACGGTCGCGAAGCGGCAGAAGTTTTATCTGGTCAATTACCTCATCAATGAAGGCGAACTCAAGGAGGAGTTTTGCCTCATGCTCGTCGATACAACGCTGCTGCATGTAGAACATTGCGGCATCGTTGAGCTGACCTACGGTAGAACCATGAGAACACTTCACATCGTCAGCGTAAATCTCAAGCATCGGCTGGGTATACATACGGGCGTGCTTTGTCATCACAAGATTCTGGTTCGTCTCCTGCGAAGTCGTCTTCTGTGCGCCATGACGGACGAGGACTCGACCGGCAAAAGCACCGACGGCATTGTCGTCCAACACATATTTATATAGTTCATGTGAGTCGCAATGACCGACCTGGTGGTCGATAAGCGTGTTGTTGTCAACGTGCTGGCTCTTATCAGCAATCACGCAACCATTGCACCAGCACTCTGCACCCTCGCCTTTGAAGACCAGGTCGAGTTTGTTGCGGGTGATGCCATTCTGCAAAGTGATGACATTGTGGTTGACACGACTGTTAGCCTGCTGGTCGATATAGACATTACTCACACGGGTGTTCTTCTCATGAGTCTCCTCAAGACAGTAAAGGTCAAGACTGGCATTCTCACCAACATAAGCCTCAATGACCTGAATGCCGAGGAAGTTGCAGTCATCAGCAGAGTCGTCACAGAACAGCAACTTAGCCTCCGCACCTTCGTCCATGACGATGAGCACACGGCGGTTGACCATAAGGTCTACGTCAGAGCGCAGGATGTTCACAACCTGAATGGCTCTATCCACCTTCACGTTCTTTGAGACATGAATGAAGATACCGTCCTGAGCCAACATAGTGTTGAGAGCCGTTACAGCATCCTTACTTGTCTTCGCAATCTTACTGTAATATTTAGCAATAAGTTCAGACTGTTGCTCAGCAGCATCTTTCAGGCCCATCACCTCAACCCCTTCCGGCAGACTTGCCTTCGGCAGTACCTTCTTGTAAAAGGAGTCGTTGACAACGAAATAAAGGGATGTGGAGAGGTTCGGAACATCACAAGTGAACACGCTGTACGGGTTTACTGGTATCTCTATGCGGTTGAAGTTCAGTCCATAGTCAGGCGCAAAGAGTTTGTCCATATCAGTATACTTATACCGCTCTACCTTACGTAACGGAAATCCCAACCGTTTGAAGTCATCAAAAGCCACATCACGGATAGCGTTCAGCACTGGGGCTGAGTGACCATTAATCAAGTCCTTTGATTGTTCAAATAAATCTATATATTGTTTCTCGCTTGACATTTTGAAAGCTCTTTATGCAATTAACATCCCCTCCTTTAGCTACAGTCCTTTTTGGGAAAGGACCAGGAAAGAGGCTTTGAGGTTAGGAAGACTTTTTTATTTTCCAAACTTTTTATCCGCTTCTTCCTTTATCCAGTCATAGCCACGCTTCTCAATCTCCTTTGCAAGTTCCGGACCTTCCGTACGGACAATGCGACCGTTGTAGAGGACATGAACGACTTGCGGCTTAATCATATCCAGCAGACGCTCATAGTGAGTGATGACGATGATAGACTTCTTCGGAGTGAAGAGTTTGTTGACACCCTCGGCCACGATACGCATTGCGTCGACATCAAGACCTGAGTCTGTTTCGTCAAGGATAGAGACTTTCGGGTCAAGCATTGCCATCTGGAAAATCTCGTTGCGCTTCTTCTCACCTCCAGAGAAACCTTCGTTGACAGAACGGCGTGAGAGTTTCGGGTCGAGCTCGACGAGTTCGCGTTTCTCCTTCATGAGTTTCATAAACTCAGGAGCCTTCAGCGGTTCCAAGTCCTGATACTCACGCTTAGCGTTTACGGCCGCCTTCATGAAGTTGACCATTGACACGCCAGGTATCTCTACAGGATACTGGAAACTGAGAAACAGTCCTTCACGAGCCCTGTCCTCCGGCTTCATGGCGAGCAAGTCTTTGCCGTTGAATGTTGCGCTACCCTCGGTAACGGTGTATAACGGGTTACCTGCCAGCACAGCTGAGAGTGTAGACTTACCAGAACCGTTAGGGCCCATTATAGCGTGTATCTCACCGTCCTTAACGGTAAGGTTTATACCTTTTAATATTTCTTTGCCTGCAATCGTGGCATGCAGATTCTTTACTTCAAGCATATCTTTAGTTAGGAGTTAGAAGATAGGAGTTAGGAGTTATCCTGCCCACCTTTCTTCTTTTCCCCGTTATTATTTATTGTTAATCTTGTTTTATTTGTTATCGAGTTGAATATCTTCTTTAGTTCTACACTATCATTATTTAATGATTGATATTGCTTTCCCGTTATGAGTTCAGCTTTTAACAAGACTTCTAACCAGTAGCAAGTTTCACTTGCTTCTCGAAGAGAGATGTAGCATTTAACTAAGAAATCTTTCCTGCTTGTCCCATACTGGGCTTCTGCTAAGTTTGCACCAATGCTGGTACCACTTTTACAAATCTGTTTAGAAACAACATATTCATGTTTTTCCTGTGGAGATAGCAAGTAAGTTTTACAATTCGTATAGCGAAACATACACATTTATCATAGATGAATTGTCTAAAATTATCTATTATGCTAAACTTTCGTCCGAATCAACTCCTATCTCCCAACTCCTAACTAACCTACCGTTCCCTCCAAACTTACAGAGAGAAGTTTTTGCGCCTCCACCGCAAACTCCATTGGGAGCTTGTTGAGGACTTCCTTGGCATAGCCGTTGACGATAAGACCGACGGCATCTTCTGTCGGAATACCACGCTGGTTGCAGTAGAAAAGCTGGTCTTCGCTGATCTTCGACGTTGTAGCCTCGTGCTCCACCACAGCGGTGTCATTATGGATATCCATATACGGGAAGGTGTGGGCACCGCAGTCAGAGCCAAGAAGCAATGAGTCGCAAGACGAATAGTTGCGAGCATTATCGGCATTGGCGGTAGCCTTTACAAGACCACGATAAGAGTTCTGACTGTGACCGGCACTGATACCCTTCGAGATAATTGACGACTTGGTATTCTTACCGATATGTATCATCTTCGTACCGGTATCAGCCTCCTGATAATGGTTTGTCACGGCGACACTATAGAACTCTGCCTGTGAGTTGTCACCACGCAGTACACAAGAAGGATACTTCCAAGTAATGGCAGAACCCGTCTCGACCTGAGTCCAGGAGAGTTTGGAGTTTACGCCACGGCAGTCGCCACGCTTTGTAACGAGGTTGAGGACACCTCCCTTTCCGTGTTCATCGCCAGGATACCAGTTCTGAACGGTAGAGTACTTTACTTCTGCGTTGTTCATGACGACAATCTCAACCACTGCGGCATGCAACTGGTTCTCGTCACGCATAGGAGCCGTACAACCCTCAAGGTAAGAAACGTAGGAATCGTCATCAGCCACGATGAGCGTACGCTCAAACTGACCTGTGTTACGGGCATTGATACGGAAATAA
The DNA here is from genome assembly GCA_964511295.1 of uncultured Prevotella sp. Classification (GTDB taxonomy): domain Bacteria; phylum Bacteroidota; class Bacteroidia; order Bacteroidales; family Bacteroidaceae; genus Prevotella. The sequence goes on along the minus strand of CAZEEP010000004.1, from coordinate 50,195 downwards.
CTGCTCAACTCCATAGGGCAACGCATGCCTTTCGGAATATATACGAAAGAACCGTCGCTGAATACAGCTGAATTAAGTGCAGCAGAGAAATTATCCTGATAAGGAACGACACTTCCAAGATACTGACGCACAAGGTCAGGATGATTCTTCACAGCTTCGCTAATAGACGAAAAGACGATGCCCTTCTCAGCAAGCTGTTTCTTGAAAGTCGTTTTTACAGACACAGAGTCCATGACAGCGTCAACGGCAGTACCACTCAGTGCCAATCGTTCTTCCAATGGAATACCAAGTTTGTCGAAAGTCTTCTCAACCTCTGGGTCAATCTTTGTATTCTTCGGCTTCTTCGCCAATGGATCAGCGTAGTAAGATATAGCCTGGAAGTCTATTAGCGGCACGTGAACATGTCCCCATGTCGGCACGGGCAGAGTATCCCAGTAGCGGTAAGCCTTCAGACGGAAGTCGAGAAGCCACTCCGGCTCGCCTTTCTTCTGTGATATGAGTCGTACGACATCCTCATTGAGACCTTTCGGAATGACCTCGGTGTTGACGTTGGTCGTAAAGCCATACTCGTATTTCTGGTTTGCGACCTCGCGTACAAACTCATTACTTTCCTTATCCTTATGTTTAATTTCCATATTTAAAAAGATTCAAGGTGACACGAACAAGATCCATGCCACCTCAAATATAATAACATTTGTTACCTCTTCGTCTCGAAATAAAAGAATAATAGAGAATATCGCTTCGCTCAGAATAAAAGCCATTACAATAATAAACGATTGACTAACAACCGCAAGCCATTTGGCTCTTATTATGTTATTCTTTTATTATCTTATTCACAATCTACAGTTTTTGCTCCACCTCTACCTCTGTAAAGGTTTCAAGTACGTCGCCTACCTGTATGTCGTTGTAGTTGACAAGAGAGATTCCACACTCCAAGCCTGTAACGACCTCCTTAACATCGTCCTTGTAACGCTTCAATGCAGCGATAGCAGCTGTACGCACCACAATGCCTTCGCGTACGACATGAACTTTGTCCTTTGAATGTACCTTGCCCTCAGTTACGAGACCGCCGGCAACAACACCAACCTTAGAAATCTTGTAAACCTGCTTGACCTCTACCTGACCAGTGACAACTTCTTTCTTCACCTTATCAAGCATGCCGACCATAGCCGCCTTGACATCGTCGATTGCATCATATATAATAGAATATGTGTTTATTTCAACACCTTCACGATCGGCAAGCTTGCGTGCGTCGGCAGAAGGACGGACTTGGAAACCAACGATGATTGCATCGGATGCCGATGCGAGCATAACATCATTCTCTGAGATTTGTCCTACAGCCTTGTTGATGACATTAACCTGCACCTTCTCGGTAGAAAGTTTAAGGAACGAATCACTAAGAGCCTCAATAGAACCGTCAGTATCACCCTTGACGATGATGTTGAGCTCATGGAACTCACCACGTGCGATACGATGCGAAATATCACCAAGAGTAAGACGCTTCTGAGTACGCAATCCTTGCTCACGCTGCAACTGCTCACGCTTATTCGCTATATCACGAGCTTCTTGTTCTGTATCAATAACATGGAACTGGTCTCCAGCCGTAGGTGCACCATTCAAGCCAAGTACAATAGCAGGCTCTGCCGGTTTAACATTGTCAATACGAGCATTGCGTTCATTGAAAAGAGCCTTGATACGTCCCCATGATGTTCCAGCGAGAACGATGTCGCCGACATGAAGCGTTCCGTTACTGACGAGGACTGTAGATATATATCCACGACCTTTGTCAAGCGACGATTCTATAACTGTTCCTGTGGCCTTACGATTCGGATTTGCCTTGAGGTCAAGCATGTCAGCCTCAAGCAACACCTTGTCCATAAGTTCGTCAACGCCAACACCCCTCTTGGCACTAATCTCCTGACACTGATACTTACCACCCCATTCCTCAACGAGAAGGTTCATGTTGGCAAGATCCTCACGTATGCGGTCAGGGTTAGCACCGGGCTTATCAATTTTGTTGATGGCGAACACCATAGGAACGCCTGCAGCCTGGCAGTGTGCGATAGCCTCTTTTGTAGTTGGCATCACAGAATCATCGGCGGCGATAATAATGATGGCTATATCCGTAACTTGAGCACCACGGGCACGCATGGCGGTAAAAGCCTCATGACCAGGTGTATCAAGGAATGTCACCTTACGCCCATTCTTCAATGTTACGCTGTAAGCACCTATATGCTGCGTGATACCACCAGCCTCGCCAGCGATAACATTGGTGTTGCGGATATGGTCGAGCAACGAAGTCTTACCGTGGTCTACATGACCCATGACTGTAACAATTGACGGACGTGGCACTAGTTCGCTTTCGTCATCTTCCTCCTCGCTCACAGCCTCTTGCACGTCTGCACTTACATACTCAGTCTTGAACCCAAACTCCTCAGCAACCATGTTGATTGTCTCTGCATCAAGACGCTGGTTGATAGAAGCCATAATACCGATACTCATAAGAGTAGAGATGACCTGCGTCACGGATACATTCATCATTGTGGCAAGCTCTGATACCGTCACAAACTCCGTGAGCTTAAGCACTTTGCTGTCTTTCTTCTCTTGACGAGCCTCTGCATCAAGTTTCTCTTGAACAGCCTCGCGTTTTTCCTTCCGATACTTGGCTCCTTTCTTGTTTTGGCTCTTGCTGGTAAGACGTGCAAGTGTCTCCTTTACCTGACGTGCTACATCCTCATCGTTTACCTCAAGAGGTTTCTGCGGACGGTTACGGTTCTTCTTTTTCTTACCGCTATTGTTTTTATTGCCATTCTGCTGGTTAGCGGCAGCATTAATATCAACCTTATTATTGTTTATACGCTGCCGTTTGCCCCGATTAGCATTATTGGCATTGTTGTTGCCATTATTTTGGTTACGCTTCTCGTCACGTTCCCGTCTACGTTCTTCCCTCGATTTTTTCTTTGGGCGTGTACTTGAGTTTATAGAGCTTAAATCTATCTTACCCAACACTGTAACTTTGGGCGTATTATCAATACGTGTTTCTGTCTTTGTACGGAATATCTCTTCCTTCTTCTCCGTTGGTTGCGCAGCCTCAGCCACTTTCTCAGCCACTGGCTTTTGAATTACAGGCCGTTGCTTTGCTACAGGCTTAGGCTGAGATAGTGAATGTTTGTCTATTTGAACTGGCTTTGCCGACTGTCCTGACAGAGTGGGGTTCTCTTGTTTTTCTGCATAAACCTTCTTATCCTCCTTAGGCATAACAGTTGATTTCTGTACAACAGGCTTCTGCTCTTGGACTTGCTTGTCAGCAACCTTTACAACCTTTTGCTGTATCTCAAGCTGCTTTACTTCAGCTACAACTGTATTTTGTACTCCTGTATCATCTGTTTTTTTAGCTTGTTCAACGGGCTTCTGCGCCACATCAGCCTTTTTCCCTTCTACAGCAGATGCTGGCGTTTTCTCCAGCTGCTTTTCATTTGCTTCTTCCTGCCTCTTGGACTCCACAGATACAGGTGGCACTGCTGTTTTTTTGCTGACGTCAGCGGTCTTTGTTACAACTTCCACCGCCTTAGGAGAATCGTCCGGCGATGCCGTCTGAACTTTGCCTACAGAGCTTAGGTCAATTTTCCCCAACGGCGTATACTTTTGCCGCCCACTAACCTCAAAAGGAGTTTTGCCACCGGCAGAGGTGGTCTTGGGAGTTTGAGCCTGCTTCTTCTCCTTGTTGGGTTTTCTGAAAAGCTGCTCAGCTTTCTCACGGAGTGCGGCATCCTTTTTGAAAGCCTCAACGAGGGCAACATACTGCCTGTCGTTGAGCTTGAAGTTGGAGTCATCCCTCACCTCACCAAGCTCACTTCTCTTTTGTAGGAAGTCAACTGCCGTTTGACGTCCTATGTTTAATTCACGAATTGCTTTATTTAATCTAATGCTCATACACTTTCCATTAAAGGTAAAAAAGGAAAAGGTAAAAAGGTAAAACTTTCCTTTCACTCATCTACCACTTTTGCTTTATGTTTTGTTCCTTATTCTTTTCGTTATTCTTCTTTACCTTTTCTCTTTTTACTCAAACTCTTTCCGCAGTACCTCAAGCACATGGTCAACAGTTTCGTCCTCAAGGTCAGCCTTTTCTACGAGCATCTCACGTGGGGCATTGAGCACCTCCTTGGCCGTAGACAGCCCTATGCCTTTAATGGCATCAATAACCCACTGGTCAATCTCGTCATTGAATTGATCAAGGTAAACATCATCTTCCTCGCCATCTTGTCCTTCCACTCCATCTACCACTCGGTAAACATCAATGGTATATTCCGTAAGCATAGACGCAAGCTTAATATTAAGTCCACCACGGCCTATTGCAAGGCTCACATTGTCCGGAGCTAGATAAACATCTGCTTTGCGGTTTTCCTCGTCAAGCTTTATGTCAGATATGTTGGCAGGACTAAGTGCACGCTGTATGAACAGACGTGTATTGGCAGTCCAATTGATTACATCAATATTCTCATTGCAAAGTTCATGCACTATACCATGCACCCGGCTTCCATGAACACCCACACAAGCACCTACCGGGTCAATACGATCGTCAAAGCTTTCAACGGCAACTTTAGCACGCTCACCTGGCATACGAGCAATCTTCTTAATGGCAATAAGCCCATCAGCTATCTCTGGAACTTCCTGTTCCATAAGCCTCTGAAGGAATGTAGGGCTGGTGCGCGAAAGGATGATCTTAGGGTTATTGTTCTCATTATCCACACGCTCTATAACCGCACGTACGGTCTCGCCCTTCCGATACACGTCGGCAGGAATCTGCTCACTCTTGGGAAGGATAAGCTCATTGTTATTGTCGTCAATGAGCAGAACCTCACGCTTCCAAGTCTGATACACTTCAGCCGAAATAAGATGTCCCACACGATCCTTATACTTATTGTAGAGAGCGTCATGCTCCAGTTCAAGTATCTTGCTGGCAAGGGTTTGCCTCAAAGTCAGTATAGCACGACGACCGAACTTTGCGAAATCCACAGGCTCTGACACTTCTTCTCCCACCTCATAATCTTGCTCTATCTTCTGTGCATCGGCAAGAGCAATCTCCTTGTTCTCGTCAGCAACGTCTCCATTTGGCACAACCTTGCGATTGCGGTAAATTTCAAAATCGCCTTTGTCGGGATTCACAATCACATCGAAGTTCTCATCACTGCCATAGATTTTTGCAATAACGTTGCGGAAGCTCTCCTCAAGGACACTGACCAACGTAGTGCGGTCAATATGTTTTGTATCTTGGAAATCACGGAATGAGCTTATCATGCTCACCTGATCGTCTTCTTTCTTTTTTGCTGGCATAGCGGAATTTGTATAGTGTAAATTATATTTTTGTTTAAAAACTTTTTACTTGAACGAAATCAAGTACTTGGTATATTTCACGGTATTCATGTCATATTGGTGGTCTACATCCATCTTAACCGGACGTTTCTTCCCTTCCACCTTGACCTTTTCATTCACAGCCACCGTAAACATATTACCGTCGACACTCTTCAGGACACCCCTTATTTTCTTGCCATCAGCGTCAAGCACCTCAACGGGTTCACCTACATATATTTCATACTGCTGGTGCACCTTGAAAGGCTGTCCTAGTCCAGCAGAACCAACTTCAAGCTCATAATCTTCCTCGTCACGGCTGAGATGGTCTTCTATATATTGACTCAATTTAGCACAGTCTTCTATCCAAACGCCATCGGCATGGTCTATTTCAACCGTAATCTTGTCATCTGGACTAATGTCAAGATCCACAAGGAAATACTCCTTGCCATCAAGCCATTCTTCTACTAATTTCTTTACGACGTTCTTGTCTATCATATTAAGTTATTATAAAAAAATGAGGAACTCGCTTCTAAGGAGTCCCTCATTCCACTGAACGTTGCAAAATTACAAACTTTTTCTGATACTTGCAAATATTGCGCATGATTTCTTTAAATATTTGTAACTTTGCAGCCAAATCAACAGTTTGGGGGAATTATAGCAATTTTAATTTTTCCTCCCTATCCTTTTAAAACGAATATGAAGATTGGCAATATAGATTTTGGTAGCAGGCCTTTGTTTCTTGCGCCCATGGAAGATGTTACCGACATTGGCTTCCGAAAGCTTTGCAAGCGATATGGGGCGGCTATGGTTTACACTGAATTCGTATCGGCAGATGCCATAATACGCGCCATACCAAGTACTTTGAAAAAAATGAATGTTGACGACGCAGAGCGTCCGGTTGGCATTCAAATCTACGGCAAAGACGCAGACTCTATGGCAGAAGCCGCAAAAATTGTGGAGACCTTTCACCCTGACATCATAGACATCAATTTTGGATGCCCCGTGAAAAAAGTAGCTGGCAAAGGAGCTGGAGCCGGACTTTTGAAAGACATACCACGAATGTTGGAGATAACAAAGGCAGTGGTCAATGCCGTCCACACCCCAGTAACCGCCAAGACCCGCTTAGGATGGAACAATGAAAGCCTTATAATAACAACACTTGCAGAACGACTTCAAGATTGTGGCATACAAGCACTTACAATTCACGGACGCACACGTTCGCAAATGTACACGGGCGATGCCGACTGGACACTTATAAAAGAAGTTAAGCAAAACCCTCGCATACATATCCCTATTATTGGCAATGGTGACATTACAACACCAGAAAGAGCCGAGGAAGCTTTCGAAAAATATGGCGTTGACGCTGTAATGATAGGCAGGGCAACCTTCGGAAGGCCCTGGTTTTTCAAGGAATGCTGCGACTTCATGCAAGAATACGAAGCCGCCAAAAACAACACAGAGGGTGCAAGTATGGTACATACTGCACCATTAACAATCGATGACAAAATTGACATTCTTGAAGAACAGCTCAAGATAAATGTATCAAGAATAGATGAATATAGAGGCATATTGCATACACGCAGGCATCTTGCCGCATCACCAATATTCAAGAACATACCTAATTTCAGACACGTGAAAATAGCAATGTTGCGCGCAAACACTGTAGATGATGTAGTAAAAATACTTGAAGATTGCCGATTGATTCTCAAAGGATTAGAAAACAGCATTGGCTAAACTGCGACAAAACAGTGAATTGCTTTAACTTTTATTAATCAATCACTCGCCATCATTGCTGATTATCCAAAGAAACAGCATCAAAACGCTACCTGACTATGGCGGAATCACAAAAAACTTTACGCCGCAAACAAGATACCTTTACGCCATAATCATTCATCAAAAAAGCATAAAAACCATAACAAATCCCGACAAAATATCTTATCTTTGCAACGTCTAAATAAAAAAACATCATGCGAAAGGTTATTGGAATAGGAGAGACAGTCCTCGATATTATTTTCAAAAACGAGCAACCCATAGGCGCATATCCTGGTGGCTCCACATTCAACGCTATAATATCATTGGCACGTGCAGGTGTTCAAACTGCATTCATTAGTGAAGCAGGACACGACAGAGTTGGTAGAAACATCATAAATTTTCTGAAGGAAAATGGTGTTGACGCAAGCAATGTCAATGTCTTCCCCCATTCCAAGTCGCCAATATCATTGGCTTTCCTTGATGACAACAACGATGCCGAATACATCTTTTACAAAAATCATCCACACGACCAGCTTGATTTCACATATCCAGACATCCAGCCCAACGACATAGTTTTATTCGGCTCTTTTTATGCAGTCAATCCAGTTATAAGACCACAAATAGTAGGATTGCTTGACTATGCGAAAGCTCATGAAGCCATTATATACTATGACGTAAACTTCAGGCCGTCACACAAAAACGATGTGATGAAAATCACGCCCAACTATCTTGAAAACCTTGAGTATGCGGACATAGTACGCGGCTCGCGTGAAGATTTCGAAGTTTTGTATAAAATGGGAGAGCCTAAAAAAGTGTATTCGTCTGAAATCTCATTCTACTGCAAGAAATTCATTTATACCAATGGAGCCGACCCCATTACGCTACATGCCGAGAACGGCTTCAAGAAAACATATCCTGTGATAGCCACTGACACGGTTAGCACAATTGGTGCAGGCGACAATTTCAACGCCGGCTTCATTTACGGAATGCTAAAATACGGTATTACACGCCAGATTATAGAACAAGGCCTTACAGAGCAGCAATGGGACAATGTAGTTGACTATGGACAAAAGTTTTCAGCAGAAGCTTGCAAAAGCCTTTACAACTACATAACAGAGGCTCCCAAATGACATTCGTAGCTTCATCATCACTAAAAATGCCCCCACCATTTACATTTATTCATTTAAGAATAAGCTGTAAAAGGTGGTGACATTAAGATTTCTATATCTGGTTACTTTCCAAATTTCTCGTCAAGGAAAGTATAGAAACTTGGATCTTCACCTACAACGGTCTTTACAATTTTGCCGTCAGGACCAACAATAATCTTAGTTGGGAAACCTTGGATGGCATAATCGCTGAGCACTTTGCTGTCACGTGGATTGTAGACATTAAGCCAAGGCAATTCATATTTCTTTACGCCAGCCTTCCACTTTTCCTCAGTGTCATTACAATCGATGCTTAAAATCTCAAACTTCCCTTTATACTTATTATAATATTCCTTCATCTGCGGAATACCCTTGATGCACCATCCGCACCAAGTGCCCCAAAAGTCAAGAACGACATATTTGCCTTTCAAGCTTGACAACGACAACGGCTTGCCATTAAGGTCGTTAAGCGTGAAATCAGGAGCCACCACTCCGGCTGCTTGCTTCTTTGCGGCAGCAACCTCAGCATCAGCCTGCCTCTGGGCATAGTCTATTGCCTGCATGTAATAATCCTTCATCCTGCCGTTCCTCACACTTTCTGAAAGCATACTGACAGCTTTCTTCATTGTTTCCAAATCATCCATGCTTGGGATGAAAGCAGCTGCGCCTTCCGATGACTGATGCTTGCTTATAAAGTCAAGCATAGCTTGTGTAGCCTGCTTTTGCAAAACAGGCATCTTCTCGCTATACTCCTTCATTATAACCTCCTGAGACTCACCTGCCCTAAGGCGATTCTCAAGCGATTGCTGCAATTCACGCATTGGCTTATTGGCGGCATCGTTGGCGCGATCCATTTCGTTATACTCCTGATAGAATTTGCTTCCTGAGAAGTAATAAGAAGATGCCAAGTCACCTCTAAGTACGGCTTTTTCTCCAGGTACGGCAATCGCCCTAAAACCAATCTGTTCCTGCCGACGTATTGTGCCTGGAGTATAGGCATAAATGTCACAAGGCTTGTCCACTTCGACGGAGAAATTGAACTTGCCATCTTTTGTGAGCACTGTGTCACGATGGGTTTTGCCATTGGCTTGCGGAGTAAATACAATGAGTGTATCCTTCAATCCTTTCAACTGACCCGAAAAAATCACATTACCATCAGCTGCGTTCACATTGCATGAAAGCAAAGTCATAGTTGCGGCAACAAGCGTAAAAACTGTATTTTTCATTGTGTCTTATTTTTTTTCTTCTTGGGGAAACGGCGTGCCCAACCTTCCTCACCAAAGTCGAGAGTTTCTCCTTTCAATTTCATCGGCTGCCCCTGAATAAGCGATTTCCAATCATCATTAGCCACATTTACATAACCTTCGCCCTTTGACTTACGAGGCTTACGGCCAGCCTTTCTTTCATCGCCATGCCTTTTTTCACTCCGACCTTTGCCCCTATTGGCTTGTCCGCCTCTTTGAGCACCTTCGTCAGCATCATTACAACGCACTTCACGCCCTTTGTAGCGCACTCCGTTAAGAGCATTCATCACCTTATCTGCATCACGTTCAGGCACCTCTATATAAGAGAATTTCTGCAACAGGTCAATATGCCCAATCTCTTGTTTTGGCCCATGGACGTTGTGGTTCACAAACTGCATGACCTCGCCAGGATAGAAACCATCCTGCTTTCCGAGATTTATGAAGAGCCTGCGATAGCCAGACTCGGCCCTGCGTGGACCACGCTGTCTCGAATCGCCCTTTCTTCCGCCGGCACCCTGACGCTTGCCTCTTCCATCCTCGCCCTTGACCTTCTTGGACGACGGCTTCACTATCTCCGGGGCGTTCCTGTAGTAGTCGAGGAAACGGCCAAAGGTTATGCTCACCATCTTCTTGATGATGTCCTCCTTGTCAATAAACTCAAACTGGCGGTTTATATCCGACATGTACGAGGCTATGAGTTCCTCATCAACATCGGTCTTCATTATGTCGTCCATTGCCTTGTAGAGTTGCTTCTTGCATATCTCATCGGGCGATGGCAAGTCACCATCAATAAAGTCTTTTCCTATCACTTTCTCGATGGCCTTGACCTTGAATTTCTCGCGGCTGTGGATAATGCAGATTGACGTGCCCTTCTTTCCAGCCCTACCCGTTCTTCCAGAGCGGTGAGTGTAATTCTCAATATCGTCTGGCAGTCCGTAGTTGATTACGTGCGTCAGGTCGTCAACGTCAAGTCCTCTTGCTGCGACATCGGTTGCCACGAGAAGCTGCACCAGGTGCTGGCGGAACTTCTGCATCGTAAGGTCACGCTGCTGCTGCGACAAGTCACCATGCAGCGACTCGGCATTGTAGCCGTCCTTTATAAGCTTGTCGGCAACCTCCTGGGTCTCAAGCTTGGTGCGGCAGAATATAATGGCGTAAATGCGTGGGTAAAAGTCAACCACACGCTTCAATGCCAAATACTTGTCCTTGGCATTGACCATATAATAAATGTGGTTCACGTTCTCGGCTCCCTCGTTTCGCGAGCCAACCACAATTTCCTTGTAATCGTGCAGGTAGCTTTTAGCAATCTTCTCTATCTCCTTGCTCATCGTCGCAGAGAAGAAAAGCGTGTTGCGATTTTCGGGCACGTGTTCGAATATAGTGTTAATACTCTCCGAGAAGCCCATATTGAGCATCTCGTCAGCCTCGTCGAGCACGATATTCTTAATATTGCCCAACGAAACCTTACCCCTCTCCATCAGGTCTATCAATCGGCCAGGAGTGGCCACGATGACCTGTGGACCATGACGCAGTTCATTGATCTGCGTTACAATGCTCGCTCCGCCATATACCGGTATCACGTGCATACCGGGAATATATTTGGCAAACGAGTTCAAATCATCGGCAATCTGCAAGCACAACTCACGCGTAGGACTCAAGATCAAAGCCTGAACGTCTCTTGATGCAGCGTTGGTCTTCTGCAACACAGGGATACCATAAGCGGCAGTCTTGCCAGTACCGGTTTGTGCCAAGGCAATCACATCATTGCCGTCACCCAGCAAATAGGGAATAACTTCTTCCTGAACAGGCATCGGCGATACGAAGCCCAGTTCCTCAATAGCGCGGCGAATCTCTTCGCTAACGCCCAATTCTTCAAATGTCTTCAAAAAAAATAGCTATTTAAAATAATGTGCAAAGGTAGGCAAATTGTATGTTTTTCTAATATAAAAACGCTATTTTTTGTTTTTTTTAAGTCAATGGGTCATTTGGATGACACAAGCCATGCCGACAACAGCACAAGCACCAAAGAAACAGGCTTGTCCCACGAAAACAAGTCCTGGCCAATGGCTATTGCCACAAACGATGCCACAATAGGCTGAAGGTTGGTGTAAACGCTTACGGACGTTGCCTGCAGGTATCGCATGGCATAGGGTATGGCGAAAAATCCGGCAACAGTGGCAAAAACCACGATGAACGCCATCTCCAGCACACCACTCCACTGCCATGCTGAGCTGTAAAGCGTAGAATGCCGCAAGTCGCCCCAGGCAAATGGCATGATGGCAATTGCCGACACCAGGAATATCCACTTCATCTGCGTCACGGCACTGTATTTTGCTGCAACCTTACGTGTTATGATGAGGTAAATGGCCCACGTGAGCAAGCTGAGCACTGCAAAGCCAATACCCAGCAGATCATTCTTGCCCGTGCCGCCCTGCCAGTTCTTGAACACCATGAGCATTGCGCCCACAATGCCAACCACAACCCCTATGACTCCTCGCGACGACACTCGCTCACCTATGAAGAGCGCGGCGCAGAGCATCGTGGCAACGGGGGTAAGCGTGGCGATAAACGACACGTAAACTGGCGTAGAGTAATCTATGGCCCATGCCGTAAACGTCTGTGACACAAGGAAGCCAAGCAATCCTCCGATCATTATGACAACAAGGTCGCATGCCGGCACTTTCTCCTTGGGCAAGAAAAGCGAAATCGCCCAGAATATCGCAGCCGCACCGACGCAACGCGTTGCCATCCAAGCCAATGGAGATACCCAATTGTCCAGTAACAATTTCGTGACCGGAACACCAAGACCAAATATCACATTCGCTATCAGTAACGCCGCATGGGCGGACATTTTCCCGGAAGATTGAAGTTTGACCATTTATCCTTGGATTTTTTTGTTGTACTTTCATTTTCACCGCAAACAATCTCACGATGGACATATAATGGGTGCAAAGTTAATGCTTTTAGGTCAAAGATGCAACCACAACCCAACAATAAAATGATTTTTTGCAATAACGGGGAAAGCAAACACCACACAAAGGAGCTTCTTTTCTTCAAAAAAAGAATGTGATTTCAACCCCAACGGCCTTAGCAAAGTGCCAGGGAGAAACCACATTTACCCATCGTGAACGTCAAGCATTAAGCTTGCCAGTCACAACCTGTTATTACTTAAGCACAAACGACTTCTTCAGCTTCAGATTATCGGAAGCGTTGCCTACAAGAACGGTAAACGAACCTAACTCAGCTTTCCACTGTTTTGTCGCCTCATCGTAAAAACTCAAAGCGTCACGGCCTATGGTCAGGGCAACGTCCTTCGATTCTCCTGGTTGCAGACAAACCTTGGCAAAGCCCTTAAGCTCCTTGTAAGGACGGTCAACCGTGGAAGCGTCATCGTGTACGTAAAGTTGCACGACCTCTGCGCCTGCGCGCTTACCGGTGTTCTTCACGTTTACTGTCACCGTAAGGCTGTCGTTTGCGGTCATTGAGCCATCAGAAAGGCGCAAATTGGACATGTTGAACGTCGTATAGCTCAAGCCATGACCAAACGCAAACAAAGGACGAACCTTATGGGCATCAGCCCAACGATAGCCAACGTAAATGCCCTCCTTGTATTCTTCGTCGATTACGTTGTCCGGTATCTTCGCCCCACCTTCCTTGCGCCATGTGCCAGGATACGTGTTCAGGGCATGAGCACCAACGTCGTCCAACGAAGCAACCCACGTAAACGGCAATTTGCCCGATGGGTTGGCATCGCCACAAAGCACGGCGGCAAGTGCCTCGCCAGCCTGAGAGCCAATGAACCATCCCTGCACTATCGCCGGAACCTTGTTCTTCCATGGCATGGCCACAGCGTTACCCGAAATGTTCACATAAACAAGCTTCTTGTTGACCTTCGCAAGAGCCACCAAAAGCTTGTCTTGGGCATAGGGCAACTCAAACTGCTTACGGTCATTACCTTCGCAGTCTTGGAAGGCACTCTTGTTGAGTCCGCCAAAGACCACAACATAGTCGGCTTCCTTGGCCTTCGCCACAGCATCGTCTATGAGTTGCTGCTCCGAACGGCTGTCATTGAGATCTTGACCTGTCGTAACGCCGTTGTAGTTGCCTGACGTGTCGCCAACATACCCACGCTCATATTCCACGAGCGCAATACCTTTTAACCTTGCTTGCAATCCTGCCAAAGGAGAAATTTCCCTCTGCACTTTCAACGAAGAGGAACCGCCACCAACGGTCATCATCTTTATGGCATTCTCGCCAACCACAAGCACTTTGCCCAAAGCACCATTTGTATTCTTGCCATTAGCAAAATCCAACGGCAGCACACCACCGTCGTTCTTTAACAGCACAATACCCTCCTCGGCAATTTTCTCGGCAGCCTCATAATGCGCTTCTGAGCATAGGAAACCACGGTTGCCATGCGAGGCCATAGTGGTGCGGAAATACAGGCGCAACACCCTACGCACCTTGTCATTAAGTTCTTTCTCACTATATTTACCGCTTAAGATGCCTTTCTTGTAAGGCTCGGCAAGATAATAATTGTCATAAGCATTGCTTGCCCCTTCTGTCAGTCCGTTTGTCCAAGATCCAAACTCCATGTCAAGGCCGTTTTTCACAGCCTGGTCAGTGTCATGGGTTCCTCCCCAGTCACTGACGACAACCCCATCAAACTTCCATTGTCCCTTCAGCAAGTCGCTAAGCAAAAACTGGTTATGGCAATTGTGCTGGTCTTTATAAAGATTGTAAGCACCCATCAGTGCCCACACATGCCCTTTCTGAACCGCAGCCTTGAAAGCCGGCAGGTAAATCTCGTGCAATGCTCGGTCAGAAATCTTAACGTTCACCTGATGACGGTATTCCTCGTCGTTGTTCAGGCAGAAATGCTTCACACAGGCAGCAACACCATTACTCTGCATTCCCTGTATGTAAGGCACAACCATTGTTGATACCAACCACGGGTCTTCACCCATATACTCGAAATTTCGACCACAAAGCGGTGTACGGTAAATATTCACGCCAGGGCCCAAAATCATGTCCTTCCCACGATAAAGAGCCTCCTCGCCAAGGTTCTTTCCATAGACGTAAGCCAAGGACGTATTCCATGTCGCCGCAAGGCATGTCAAGGCAGGAAAAGCAACACAAGAATCGTTGGTCTGCCCAGCCTGCTCCCATTCGTCCCACAACACATCTGGACGCACGCCATGAGGACCATCATCAGTCCAAAAGTCTGGCAAGCCAAGGCGTGGAACACCACGGCTTGAAAATTTACTTTGGGCATGTACCACGCCTATCTTCTCATTGAGCGTCATTCGTGAAAGGGCATCCTCAACACGTTCCTCAATGCCCTTGGAGCAATCAAGGTACACTGGCAATTGCGCATGGGTCATGGCAACACCACATAACAGAAACACTGATGCAATGGTAGCTTTGAATTTACTTTTCATAAAGATTTCATAAGAATATTTTTTACACGTCCTTGCAAAATTAATAAAAAAAACTCAATGAAACTAAGCGTGACATTCAAACTGGTAGAAAACCAGAACTCTACAACAAACATATAGCACTGAGCAACAGCAACTTACAACCCAAGTAAAACATAACAAAATGTGAATCAAGACCTATTCAAAAAGTATTTTCCTAATGTCAAAAAAAATGCAATACCAACTTTTTTCATCCACTTTTTAAACTTTCACTCGCAACATATTTCTTCCTGTCTTTCAACCAATTACCATCATTTATATCAAATAAAATACCACTTTTCTTTTATACATGAAAAATCCATATAAGTTTTTTCTTTAACTTTGCGTCATCTTAAAATCGACGAATAAATTAAGTCAAAATCAAAAACAAAACGTTTATGAAACAAACAAGATTCATTAGCTTCTTGGTGGCTCTTCTGTTTGCTGTCATAACCCACGCCCAAAATACCCAAATATCAGGTGTCGTGGTTGACAACATTGGCGAGCCTATCATCGGTGCCTCCGTTCAGGAAAAAGGCACCTCACGAGGAACGGTCACAGACTTGGACGGCAAGTTCAGCTTCAAAGGCCAGCAAGGGACAACCCTTGTCATCTCTTATGTAGGATACATTACTAAAGAGGTTTCCGCAGGACAAAACTTACAGATAACACTCCTTGAAGACCAAAAGACCCTCGACGACGTTGTCGTAATAGGTTATGGCGTACAGAAAAAGAGCGTTGTGACTGCTTCCATCGCAAAAGTTGATGCCGAAGACCTGGAAGGTAAAACTCGCCTTCGTGCAGAAGACGCACTCAAAGGTCTTGCCGCAGGCGTGAACGTGACAAGTGCCTCTGGACAGCCTGGATCTAAATCAATGATACGCATACGCGGTGTCGGAACCATAAACAACTCTGACCCTCTGTACATTATAGATGGCATGGCTACCGACCAAAACGGAATGGAGCTTGTAAATCCTGAAGACATAGAGAGCATTGAGGTGTTGAAAGATGCAGCATCGGGTGCCATTTACGGCTCACGCGCCGCAAATGGTGTTATACTCGTTACCACAAAAAAAGGCAAGAAAGGCAACGCAAAAATCAACTACAAGCTTACTTACGGATGGCAAAGCCCATGGCACAAGCGTGACGTTACCGGCGCAACCGACTACGCCATTCTGCAAAACGAGAAATACATAAACGGAGGCAAGGCTCCTCTTTACGCAGACCCTTACAACCTCACCGACGTAAACGGCAATGCGATTAACGGCTTCGGCACCAATTGGCAGAATGAGCTGTTCAACGACAACGCACCCGTCGTGCAACATGACCTTTCCATAAGTGGCGCAAGCGAGAAAGTGAACTATTATCTCTCACTCGGATACTTCAAGCAGGAAGGCATAGTAGGCGGAAACTGGGGACAATCAAACTATGACCGCCTGACCCTGCGCTCCAACACCAATTACACCCTCTTCGACAGCTCAAAGGAACGCAACTTCCTCAACAAGCTTGACCTTGGCGTAAACGTCGGATACATGCGCGTACACAACACAGGCATCGAAGCAAACTCAACATGGGGTTCTCCCTTAGGCTCTGCTCTTTACCTTGCACCTACGCTACCTGTGGCTGTTACCAACCCAGACATTGCGAATGCAATGATCCAGCAGTATTCATCCTACGACTTATACAAGGATGCAAACGGAAATCCTTACACCATCCCTGGCTACTTCGGCTCTTATCAAGAGCAGAACAACCCAATTGCAATGATGCAAGGACATCCCACAAAGAACTGGTCTCACAAGGTGATGCCAAAATTCTCACTCGACCTGCAGCTTTGGGACAACCTCAAATACCACTTCTCTTACAGTGCGGAACTGTCGTTTTGGGGATATGATGGCGCAACAACCCAAAAATACTACCTCTCAGGAAACAACAACGCCGACCACACGTCAGCAAGTTCTTATAAAGGCGACAACAACTCTTGGCAGATTGACAACACGCTCTCTTACGACAAAACTATCGGCAAACACACCTTCGGCGTAGTGCTTGGTCAATCGGCAAGCAAGTTCAAGGGCAGTGAGATTGGCGGCGGAGCATGGGATCTCATCAACATCAACAAGCCTTCAATCAATTACACCAACGGAAATGGCAACGTAGTATATGACACTGATGCTGACGGCAATATCAAAGGCGCAACAGCACACTTCAACGTATGGGGGGGGCAATATGTTGAGCATCGCCTGTCTTCCCTTTTCGCACGTGTCAACTACAACTACGATGAGCGTTACATGGCACAAGTAACGGTGCGTCGCGATGGCTCAAGCCGCTTTGGCTCAGAAAATCTCTACGGCACATTCCCTTCACTCTCTTTGGGATGGAACATAACCAATGAGAAATTCATGATGCCTACGCACAAATGGCTCAGCAACATGAAACTACGCTTCAGTTGGGGTAAGAACGGAAATGAGAACATTGGCGACTTCGCCTACACCACCCTCACCTCAATGGGTAACGACTACTATTTTGGCACAAGCAATATCAAAAACCACGGTTCAAAGGCAAACCGCCTTGCCAACCCAGATCTTAAATGGGAGGAGAGTGAGCAAACCGACCTTGGTCTCGACCTTGGATTCTTCAACAGCGCACTGACTTTCTCGGTAGATTACTTCGTCAAGAAAACCAACGGCATGATTATAAGCATGCCAATACCAAGCTACGTAGGAGAATCTGCTCCTCTCGCCAATGTCGGCGACATGAAGAACTCTGGTTGGGAGTTTGAGGCAAGCTACAAAGGCCACTTAGGGGACTTCAAGTACAATATCAAGGGCAATGCGTCTTACCTGCACAACGAACTTACAAACCTTGGCAACGAGACCGGCTTCCTCAACTGGGGCATCAGCCAATTCTCAGATGGAGGCACGCGTGCGGAGAATGGTCAGCCATTCCCATTCTTCTATGGCTACAAGACAAACGGAATCTTCCAAACGATGGATGAGGTAAGAAACTACGTCAACAAAGACGGAGGTCTGATACAGGAGGATGCCGTTCCTGGAGACATACGTTTCGTGGATATCAACGGTGACGGAAAAATCACTTCAGACGACCGCACCAACATCGGCAACGGAACTCCCAAATGGACATTCGGCCTCAATCTTGGCGCAGAATGGAAAGGATTCGACTTCAACGTATTCTTCCAAGGTGTAAGCGGCGTGGACGTATTCGATGCCACATACCGTCAGGACATTGCATCTGGCAACTATCCGACATGGATGCTAAGCCGTTGGACGGGTCCTGGCACGTCCAACAAGATTCCAAGACTCGCACTCGGAGACACAAAGAACTGGGTAATAAGCGACATTTACGTACAGGACGGCAGTTATTTACGCCTAAAGAACATCCAACTCGGCTACACTCTGCCTCGCAACCTCACACAGAAAGTGCATGTTGACCGCCTGCGTTTCTTCGTAATGGGTGAAAACCTCATAACATGGACAAAATATTGGGGCTTCGACCCGGAGATAGGTTCAGGCAGCACGTCGCTCGGCGTTGACTATGGAGTATATCCACAAGCACGCACATGGTCTGTCGGATTTAACATCACCCTGTAATCATAAACCAAACAATCAATATGAAAAAGAACAATTATATATATGTGGGAGTATTGTCTGCAGCTTTCCTGTTAGGATCATGCAGCGATGACTTCCTGAAGGTTGAAGACCCAACCGGAGAACCATTGGAAGAGTATTATACCACCGACGAACACCTTCAGGAAGCCGTTACCGCTGCCTATGACCCACTGCACTGGCCTGACTGGGACGGCACCGCATACAACGCACTGAACATTGACGCGGAAATAATGGGCGATGACTTCTTCCCAGGAGGAAGCAACATATCCGACAACCAGCATTGGCACAAGCTATTCAATTTTGAGGGCGACGGAAACAATACGTTGGCTACGCTTTGGGGCGATTTCTATTCGGGCATCAAACGTTGCAACGATGCCATCGAGTATTGCAGTTGGGACGCAAACAAAAGCAACGAGAACATAGCAAGCTACATTGAGCAGGCACGTCTCCTCCGCATTTACTATTACAACATACTATGGCATTACTACGGCAACGTGCCATTCTATCTAAACAATCTCTCCAACCCATACACGGCTCCACAAATGAAAGCTGATGACATTTATCAGCAACTAATCACTGAGTTGGAAGACATTATCACAAACAACGTGTTGCCCATGCGCTGGGACAACACCAATGCCGGACACGTGAGCCAGGCTTTCGCCTACATGCTTTACGCCGAACTCGTGATGTATCAAAACGATAAGCCACGTTATCCGCAAGCCCTCTCTTACATGAAAGAGATCATAAGCTGTGGACAATACGACTTACTCGACAACTTTGCCGATATTTGGAAAGAGAACGGCGAGTGGGGTGAAGAAAGCATCTTCGAAGTAAACTATCAGGACGACCAAGCCGGACGCGACTGGGGAACACCCAAGTCTGCCGGTGGCACCGTGTTGCCAACACTAATTTCACCTAACGGATGGCAAGGTGGCGATGGATGGGATGCAGGACAAGACGGTTGGGGTTTCTTGCCCATGCGAGTCGAGACCTACGACATGTTCGACGAAGCTGATACACGCCGCGAAGCTACCTGCTGGGACTTGAGGAGTTTACAGGGAACAGCCAAAGATTACACAGCACGTTATCAGGACACGCACATATGGTTGGCAAAATACCGTCCATTCTCTGACAACAGTAAGGATTGCCCGACATCCAAGAACCTCAACTACAACAACAACCTTCGCATATACCGCTATTCCGAGACGCTACTCAATGCCGCAGAGCTTATAATAGCCACTGGCGGAAGCAATGCCGAAGCCGCAGGGTATCTAAACAAGGTACGCCAACGCGCTGGTTTACAAGCCATAGGCAGCATTACCGAAGACGACATCCTCAACGAGCGTCATTTGGAATTTGTGGGTGAAGGCAAACGTTACTTTGACCTCGTGCGCACTGGAAAGGCAGCAACAACCTTGGTGGCAATCCCCGGAACCGACCGCACTAACAGTTGGACTCCAAACAAGAAGCACATCCCTCTGGCTCAATCTGAGCTTGACGCAGACCCATCACTGGTCCAAAATGACTATTAACAAACAAACGAGATCACAACTATTATGAAAAACATACTAAAGTTAATGACCGGAACCATATTCGCCGGTCTGACACTTACAGCCTGCTCTCCTGAAGATTTTAAAGGAGCCGACCAAAACGACCTTCCCACAATGGAAGGAGTTGACTTCACGCTTGACGTTGACCAGACTGTAAACCAAATCAAGGCCACAATACCTGTCACTAACGGACTATACCCTGTATGGATTATAGACGGAGCCACTTACTCCACGTTGCCAGAGGTAAACTGGTCCAACAAAAAGGCTGGCACTTATTCGATTGAGCTTCACATGGCAAACCGCAACGGTGTAAGCCAAGCCGGAATAACCAAAAGTTTCACATTCGAAAAGAGTCTTGTCAATTGGACTTCATACTATGACCGCATGAACGGCAAGGAGTGGCGTATTGACAACAGCGTGCAGGGACACCTGGGATGCGGCGAACCAGGAACATCTGGTACAAACTGGTGGAGCGCCAACAAGGACGACAAAGCCGACTGGGGCGTTTACGATGACAGAATCACATTCTCTTTCGCAAACTCCGGCGATGACAACGGTACATACACATACGATCCTGGCGAAGGCGGCACAATGTACGTTAACACCGGTTGCAAAAACGTATTCCCTGCCGACAATACCAACGACGGAAACGACTACATGGCAAACGTGCAGCCACAAACTACTACTTTCAAACTGGAATCGGGCACATGGACCAACAGCGAAGGCAACATTGAGGAATGCGTTTACATTGTGTTCCCAGCGCATACACAGTTTCCTTACATCTCAGCTGACGCACAATGGGAAGATCCTCGTTTCCGCATTGAAAGCGTGAGCGCAAACACCATTAACCTTGTATATGACGGCAATGGCATAAACTGGCACTTCACGCTAACCAGCAAAGCACCTGGAGGAGACGAGCCTGCAACGTTCAAAGGTTACAAATACGATTCTGATGGCAACCTATGGAAAAACATGGCTTACACCAACGATCAATACTACGCCCATGGCGACGGATGGGAAGCCAATGCAAATCCAATAAGCATAGAATCGACCAATGGCAACCAAAGCTTCAAGATTTCCCTACCTGACGAATCCAACCAGCAATGGCAGGCGCAAGCCAAGTTCCTGACCAACATGGTTACCAACGCTTCGACCAACTATGACTTCTCCGCGAAGTTCACCGCTACCCAAGACATAAAAGGCGCTACCGTAAAACTTGTTTTACACGGAGACGACAACACGTTTTACTTTGCCGATCGCATTGACCTCGCAGGTGGCGAGACTTATGTCTTCTACAAGGACAATATGGCTGGCATTGACATGAATGCCGTTGACCTCGTTCTCGACTTTGGTGGTGCACCAGCAGGAACAGAAGTTGAGCTCTTTGACATCGTGCTAAAAGACCACGCTTTCGACGATGGAGCAGGTCATCCTGAAGAAATAGCAGACGACACCCCTTACAGCTACGATGATGAGAACAATGTATGGAAAACCGTTGACGCAAGCGACTGTGAAATGACATTTTTCTACACTGATGCCAGTTGGGCTGAATACCCAGAGAAACCAGGCTTTGTTCACGACGGCAACCAATACACCGTAACCCTGCCAAACGCTACGGAAGCCCAATGGCAAGCACAGGTTGCATTCCACACCAACCTGTCCTGCAAAAAAGGTGACAAGTTTGATTTTGGAATGATCATCAATCCAAGCAACGACCTAAAGACTGTAACCATTAAGTTAGTGAAGAACGGTGGCGGCGACAACGACAACATTTTCTTCTTCGTGAAAAATGTTGACCTCGTAGCAGGAGAGGACAACGTCATCAAGTTCCCCGCACAAGTTTCTCCTGACGACATGGATCGCATAGCATTGTTCTTCGACTTCGGTGGCAACCCTGCAAACACAGAGATTGTGATGAAAAACATCGTATTGAAGAAAACCACAGAATAAAAATAACGTTTCAGCACAACCACGTGCTGAAACATACCTTACAAAAAGGGGAAGACCAAGAAAATTGATTTTCCCCTTTTGCAATTACTAAAAAAGTAAGATAATGAAAAGGATTATGTTTCTAAATTTATTAATGTCCCTGGCTCTTTGCCTTACAGGTTGTGGTAGCGATGACAACTCGGCTGATAGCGGAATAGGCAACACCGCAAACAACCAATTGTCTGTGGACAAAACCGAGATAACAATAGAAGGTGACGGTGGTGCGGCAACTGTCACGGTAACCGCAGACCACGAATGGGCGGCCAGCGTTTCAGACGACTGGCTCACCGTGGATCCAAAGAGTTCCATCAAGAAAGGTAGCACCCAAATAACCATCAAGGCAAACGCCAACAAGCTCGGAGCCGAGCGTACTGCCACGATAACAGTAATGGCAGGCACGGCACGCCAATACATAAACGTGACACAAGCCGCCTCTGACGACAATTCAATGCAATGCCCAATAGAAGGGTATAAACTCGTATGGCACGACGAGTTCGATGGCAACACGCTAAGCTCAGACTGGACTGAGGAACAGCAAAACTCGGGCTGGGTAAACAATGAACTTCAGAATTACATTAAGGGCAGTTCGGTAAACGACGTGAGCAACGGCAATCTCAACATACACTGCTACAAGGAAAATGGCAAAGTTTACTCCGGCCGTGTTTATGCCAAGGTTGACAAAGGATGGCAGTACGGCTATCTTGAGGCACGCATCAAGTTGCCAAGCGGAAAAGGCACATGGCCAGCATTCTGGATGATGCCCGTAACCGTAGATTGGGTCAACGAGGGATGGCCACTTTGCGGCGAAATTGACATCATGGAAGAAGTTGGAGTCGTGCCAAACGAGGTTTCTTCCAGTTTCCATGCCAAGGGACACAACCACACCAACAACACGCAGATAACACATGCCATGACCATAAACAAGGCAGAAGGCGAATATCACGTCTATGCCCTTGAGTGGACAAAAGACCGCTTGACCACATACGTAGATGGCAAGGTTCAGCTGTCATATGACAACCCAGGCACAGGAGTCATAGATTGGCCTTACGACAAGCCTTACTATGTCATCCTGAACCTCGCATGGGGTGGCAGCTGGGGTGGCATGCAAGGTGTCAACGAAAACGCACTGCCTGTGACAATGAACATTGACTATGTAAGAGTTTATCAAAAATAAGAACTCTCACAAACAAAGTTCCCACCACAAAGCCAATCTACATGAGTAGCAAAATATTACGTACTCTTTTGTCTTGCCTGTTTTGCCTGGTCATGTCCGGGCAAACAGCAATGGCAAAAGTGAACAAGAAGTTTATTGCCATCCAAGGAACATCACTCATCGACCAAAAAGGAAAGCCATTTTACATCGTAGGAACCAACCTCGGCAACTGGCTCAACCCTGAAGGTTACATGTTCGGCTTCCAGAAGACCAATTGCGAATGGATGATCAATGAAATGGTGTGTGAGCTGTTTGGGCCTGACAGGGCACGCGAGTTCTGGCAAAGTTTCAAGGACAATTACATAACCGAAGCAGACATCGCATTCATAAGCCAGACGGGGGCAAACACCATCCGCCTGCCGTTCAACTACAAACTGTTCTTCCAATGTACATGGGCGAGATTGGGCATAACACAGACAAGTGGCAAGCCGATTTCGTAAAGGTCATGCGTGAGGCCAATATCGGTTACACTTTTTGGCCATACAAGAAAATAGACTCCTCTTGCATGAACGGAATACCCAAGCCTGAAGGCTGGGACAGCGTAATAGTAAAATTCTCAAAGTCAGAGTCAGACCGCAGCTCTTTCGATGGCATACGCAAAGCACGCCCCAACCAAGAAGAAGCTTTCAACCTGCTCATGCAGTATACCGAGAACGCAAAGCTAAAAAAATGCAAGCCACAAGCCAATTACATTAAGTCGATGCAACTTAATGTCCCTAAGAATTGATTTGAAAAACACGATTGCGAAAATATTTTCGTAAATTTGCACATGCGCTCCACAAAATATGGCAAAGGGAAGAAAACCGTAATAAACAATACCATAAAATGAAAAAACTATTATTGCTTTTGTCGCTGTTGACCATTACGGCAACGACGTTCGCCCAAAAAAAAGGCATGAAAGAATTTGTCGATGACCTTATGGGCAAGATGACCATCGACGAGAAAATAGGCCAACTCAACCTATTGCCTGCTGGTGACATTACCACAGGAGCCGTAATGAACTCGCCCATAGCCACCCTCATAGAGAAAGGGCAACTCGGCTCGGTGCTTAACCTGAAAGGAATAGACAAGATAAAGGCAATCCAAGAAATAGCCGTCAAGAAAAGCCGCCTCGGCATTCCATTGCTCATTGGACTTGACGTGATACACGGGTACGAAACAGTCCTGCCAATACCTCTCGCCCAAGCATGCTCATGGGATCCCGAAGCAATAGAGGCAGGAGCCGCAATGGCCGCACGCGAGGCTTCAGCCGTGGGAATAAACTGGACATACAGCCCCATGGTTGACATTGCCCATGACCCACGCTGGGGACGCGTCGCCGAGGGCTACGGCGAAGACCCTTACCTGTCGTCAGTGATGGGAGTCGCCGCTGTCAAAGGCTATCAAGGGCCAGACAACAGCTACGGCCCCGATCGCGTCATGGCATGCCTGAAACACTATGCCCTATACGGCGCATCAGAAGCCGGAAAGGATTATACCGCCGTTGACATGAGCCGCATGCGCATGTACAACCAATATCTCCCTCCGTACAAGGCTGGCGTAGAGGCTGGCGTTGGAAGCGTAATGTCTTCGTTCAACATTGTTGACAACGTTCCCGCAACGGGTAACCGTTGGCTGCTGACAGACGTATTGCGCAACCAATGGGGCTTCAACGGCTTCCTCGTGACCGACTATTCTTCGATAAACGAGATGTCACAACTCGGTTTCGGCGACCAAAACACTTCTACCAAACAGGCACTGAAAGCAGGAACCGACATGGACATGTGCTCGGAGGCATACCACAAGCAACTAAAAGCGTGCCTCAACGAAGGTTCCGTAACGATGGCAGAAATTGACCAAGCTGTACGTCGCGTGCTTGAAGCAAAATACAAACTCGGACTTTTTGACGACCCTTACCGTTATTGCAACACAAAAAGGGCAAAAAAAGACCTTTACACTGCAGAGAACCGCAAGTTGGCTCGCGACATTGCCACCAAAACTTTCGTCCTGCTAAAAAATGACAACAACCTGCTGCCACTGAAAAAACAAGGCACAATAGCACTCATCGGTCCTCTCGCCGACACTCGCAACAACATTGTGGGTTGCTGGTCAACAGGCGACAATCCCGAGAAATACTCCACGCTCAAGGAGTGCATGCAGCGTTATCTTGGCAACTCCGCCAAGGTGACATACGCCCAAGGCTCAAACATATATGGCGACGCTGCCACGCAACACGGTGCAGAGTTTGGCCGTCCCATAAAGCGCGGCGACGACAAGCAACTGCTTGACGAAGCGCTGCAAGCTGCCAAAAATGCCGATGTCATCGTGGCTTGTCTCGGTGAAATGGCAGAGATGAGCGGTGAAAGCGCAACCCGCACCTCACTAAACTTGCCAGACGTGCAGATGCAATTGTTAAGGGCACTCGTTGCAACAGGCAAGCCTGTAGTGCTTCTCAACTTCGCAGGTCGCCCAACCATACTTTCCTGGGAAAATGACAACGTGCAGGCAATAATGAACGTATGGTTCGCTGGCAGCGAGACTGGCGATGCAATATGCGACGTGCTCTTCGGCGACAAATCGCCATCTGGCAAACTCGTGAACACATTTGCCCGCAACACTGGTCAGCTTCCCATATATTACAACCACACAAGCACAAGCCGTCCGGTACCAGATGGCAACAAGGCTTTCCGCAAATACCAAAGCAACTACATTGACGTGGCAAACGGCCCTCTTTACCCATTCGGATACGGCCTTAGTTACACCACGTACAAATATGGCAACGTAACCCTTTCTTCCTCAACGATGGGCAAGGACGGAAGCGTCACCGCAACAGTCACCGTGACAAACACAGGCGACCGAGACGGCGATGAAATCGTGCAATTTTACATCCACGACCGCTATTCGACCATCGTAAGACCCGTAAAAGAGCTTAAAGGATTTCAGCGCATACACCTCACGAAAGGCGAGAGCAAAAACGTATCATTCAACATTGATGCCTCAACGCTAAACTACCTCGACGCTGAGGGAAATCCTTTTCTTGAGCCAGGCACATTTGAGATAATGGTCGGCCCTAACAGCCGTGACGTTAAGACAGCGACGCTTGAAGTAAAATAATCACAACACTCAATAACCGTTTTTCGAAAAAAAATATTAACTTTGCCATTACTATTCCCAACATAGCTATGGCAAAGTTTTTCTTCATATTACTCACATTGGTCAACATACCACTGGCATCTGTCGCAAAACAAACAGAAGCCGACTCACTTATTCGTCTCATTGACGAGGCTATCATCCAAAGTGACAAATATGTGGCCAAGCGACAGGAACGCATCACAACGCTGAGAAACCAATTTAAGGAAGCTGAGGACGATAACGGGAAATATAACATCAGCTTCCGCCTGTATGAGGAATATAAACCTTTCATCAACGACTCCGCCATCCATTACCTGAAGCTTTGCATGAACATAGCCAAGCGAAGCCAACAGCCACAACGCCACGCCTTATGCGAAGCATGGCTCGCATTGAGTTGCAGCAACATGGGCATGTACGACGAGGCGAAAACAATACTCGGCAGAATTGATCCCGATGAAATGGGAGAAAAAGACAAGGGAATTTACTATTTCGCATACAGCCACCTATACGGCGAATTGGCATATTACACCCACTTGGACGACATGCGGCAAGCTTATTACACACAGCTCGGACATTATCATGACATTACGTTCAAGCTACTGCCGCCCCATGACGACAACCGAATGCAAATACTTGAGCAGACGCTGATAAACCAAAAACGATACAAGGAAAGCAAAGCCGTAAACGACGAATGGCTGCGACACACAAAGCCGGGTTCACACCCATACGCCCTCGTAGCCCTGTACCGCTATCTCGAATACAAGGCAACGGCCAAGAACGCCACCGACTCATTGACAATGATGAAATGGCTGGCCGTATCAGTACTGACCGACATACGCAACGGCGTGATGGATCAAGGCTCAATGTGGGAAATGGCAAACCAGCTCATGCTAACCGGCGACGTTGACAGGGCTTACAGGTACATAAACTTCACGAGCGATTGCGCCAACCGCTTTGGCTCAAGAACTCGCATTTCGCTAATATCCCCACTGCTTGCCACCATAGCCCAACAATACAAGGAAGAAAGCAGACGCAGCTTCCTTGGCCTAATGGTTGCCATCGGCTTAATAAGCATCTTCACATTGGTGATATTCGTTCTTTACGCATATACCAACCGGCAACGCCACAAGCTGTCAGAGGCTAGGACAGGACTGCGACAAAGCAACGAGAAGCTCTCGGATCTCAACAAGCAACTCAACACCCTGAACAAGCAGTTGCAAGACAGCAACAACAAACTTGCCGATGCCAACCGCGTAAAAGACGAATACCTTGGCCATTTCATGCGAATGTGCTCAATCTACGTTGATCGCCTCGACGAAATGCGCAAGAAAGTAAACAGGATGGTAAAGAAACGGCAGTTTGACGAAGTTTACGAGCTCACACGCTCGTCAGAGTTCAAGCAACACGAGATTGATGAACTTTACGCCAACTTTGACAGCGCATTCCTAAACCTCTTCCCCAACTTTGTAAACAAGTTCAACGCCCTGCTCCGCCCAGAAGAACGCATACAGCTTGCAAGAAAAGACAGCCTCAACACCCAATTGAGGATTTTCGCACTGATACGCCTCGGCATAGACGACTCAAGCAAGATCGCAGAGTTCCTGCATTATTCGGTAAACACCATTTACAACTATCGTGCCCACGTGAAAAACGGAGCCCTTGGAGACCGCAAAACATTCGAGGAACAAGTTAAAGAGATAGGAGCCAAATGACGTTATCTTTAAAAAAACTAAATTTATCCCTATATAATAATGTATTGGCTGAAGATTTACTTACTTTTGCCAACCGTTTAAAAGTAAAAGGTTAGAATGCAAGACAATTTAGTGATTGTGGAGAGTCCCGCCAAGGCTAAAACAATAGAAAAATTTCTTGGCAAGGACTACAAAGTGATGTCGTCTTACGGACACATACGCGACTTAAAGAAAAAAGAGCTCAGCATAGACCCCACGACCCTTGATCCCGACTACGAGATACCAGAGGAGAAAAAGAAAGTCGTCACGGACTTGAAGAAGAATGCCAAAGGCTCAAAGAAAGTTTGGCTCGCATCCGATGAAGACCGTGAGGGAGAAGCCATAAGCTGGCATCTATGCGAGGTGCTGGGGCTGGACGAGCAGAACACCTCACGAATAGTATTCCATGAGATAACAAAACCTGCCATTCTCAATGCCATAGAACACCCGCGGCATCTCGACATGAACCTCGTAGACGCACAGCAAGCTCGCAGGGTGCTTGACCGCCTCGTTGGTTTCAAACTTTCGCCAGTTCTGTGGCGCAAAGTGAAACCGGCCTTGTCTGCTGGTAGAGTGCAGAGCGTGGCGGTAAAGCTTATCGTGGAGCGCGAGCGCGAAATACAAAACTTCAAAAGCGTGCCTTACTACCGCGTTACGGCAACTTTCAATGTAACAAGTGAAGATGGCAAGAAAAACGAGGTTAGGGCAGAACTCGACCATCGCTTCAAAACGCATGGGGAAGCAAAGACTTTTCTTGAAAAATGTAAAAATGCCCATTTCATCGTGGGTGACATTGCAAAGAAACCTTTGAAAAGACAGCCTGCACCACCTTTTACCACCTCTACGATGCAGCAAGAGGCCGCTCGCAAGCTCGGCTTCACGGTGTCACAAACTATGATGATTGCACAGCGACTGTATGAGAGCGGACGAATAACATATATGCGTACTGACAGTGTTCACCTGTCAACACTTGCCTTGAATACGTGCAAAGAGGAAATAACCAAAAACTATGGTGCTGAATACAGCCGCCCACGCGAGTTCCAAACACACTCAAAAGGCGCCCAGGAAGCCCACGAGGCAATACGCCCGACGTTTGCCACAAACACAGGAAGCGAATGGACATCGCAGGAGCGCCGCCTCTATGACCTTATTTGGAAGCGCACGATAGCCTCACAGATGGCAGAAGCACGCATAGAAAAAACCACCGCAACGATAAACATAAGCAATGCCGGCGAGCATTTCATAGCCAACGGCGAAGTAGTGGCTTTCGACGGTTTCCTGAAAGTTTACCGTGAGTCGACCGATGACGAAAACGACAACGGCAACGAAAGCACCTATCGTTTGCCGGCCATGAAACAGGGTGATGTCATGGAAAGGCAAGAAATAACTTCTACCGAAAGATTCTCGCAAGGCCCGTCACGCTATAATGAGGCAAGCCTGGTGCACAAACTCGAAGAACTCGGTATTGGTCGCCCATCCACTTATGCACCTACTATATCTACTATTCAACAGCGTGAATACGTGGTGAAAGGTGACAAAACAGGTCAAGAGCGGCACTATATCGTAGATTCTCTCACCGGCAATGACATAAAGTCAGTTGACAAAGTTGAGATGGCAGGCTCAGAAAGAGGAAAACTTTTGCCTACAGACATTGGCATTGTAGTGAATGACTTCCTTCAGGAGAACTTCCCGGAAATAATGGATTATAACTTTACCGCACGAGTAGAGCAACAGTTTGACCAAATAGCCGAAGGAAAGGAAGACTGGAAAGACATGCTTCAACACTTTGACAATTCATTTGAACCGCAGGTCGAAAAAGTAATAAACGCACGCTCAGAACACAAAGCAGGCGAACGCGAGATTGGCAAAGACCCCAATACTGGCAAGCCCGTATTCGTAAAGATCGGTCGTTTTGGTCCGGTTGTACAGATTGGTGCTGCCAACGACAACGACAAGCCACGTTTTGCACAAGTACCCAAGGACAAGAGTATAGAAAACATAACGCTTGAAGAAGCACTCGACCTATTCAAATTGCCACGAACAATCGGCAAATATGAAGGTACTGATGTAGTGATAGGAGCCGGTCGTTTTGGGCCATACGTGCTTCACGACAAAAAATATGTGTCATTGCCCAAGGGAGCCGACCCAATGACAATAAATCTTGACGAAGCCGTAAAGCTTATTGAGGACAAACGCCAAAAAGAAAAAGAACGCCACATAAAGACATTCGACGAAGACGAGAAACTCGAAATATTAAAAGGACGCTTCGGCCCATACATTGCTTATGATGGCAAAAATTACCACATAGACAAGAAAGACCAAGAACGTGCCCTTACAGGAAATATGACCTATGCTGAGTGCATGGACATAGTAAAGAACGCACCAGAGCCAAAGGCAAGAAGGATGATGCATCGTAATTAACTCTTTATATTTTAAGTTTGAAAAGAATTATTCTAACCGGCTACATGGGCTCTGGCAAGACCACAATTGGCAAAGCCTTAAGCAAGGATATGGGACTGCCGTTTTATGACCTTGACTGGTATATAGAAAGCAGGATGCACGCCACAATAAAGCAGCTTTTCGACCAACGTGGAGAAGATGGCTTTCGAATAATAGAGCGCAACATGCTACACGAAGTGGCCGAATTTGAAAACGTCATAATATCATGTGGGGGAGGTACACCATGCTTCTTCGACAATATAGACTATATCAACCAACAGGGAGAGACTGTTTATTTAAAATGCGAGCCTGAAGTGCTTTACCAACACCTGAAAATGGGCAAAACAGTAAGGCCACTGCTACTGAACAAGACACCAGAAGAAGTGAAGGAATTCATAAAGAAGCAACTGCAAGAGCGAGAGCCTTATTACAGCAAGGCAAAGCACACCGTTGACGTTTCATTGATGGACAACTACGAAAAAATTACTTGTACTGTTGAGGTACTGCGAAAGGAACTTGGGTTTTAAACACATTTACGGCAAAACTAACATATAAACTATAGGCATAGAAATAATAAATGAAAAAATGGACCATTGAGGACTCCGAAGAACTTTACAATATAAAAGGCTGGGGCACCTCTTACTTTGGGATTAACGAGAAGGGCGACGTCTATGTCTCGCCTGTAAAAAACGACGTGCGTATTGACTTGTGCGATGTTATGAATGAGCTTGCATTGCGAGACGTTACACCACCAGTACTACTGCGCTTTCCTGACATTCTTGATAATCGTATAGAGAAGATGGCTGCTTGCTATGAAAAAGCAAAGGAAGAATACGACTTCAAGGGCGAAAGTTACATTATTTATCCCATAAAGGTGAACCAAATGCAGCCTGTAGTGGAAGAAATCATTTCACATGGTCGCAAGTTTAACCTGGGACTCGAGGCTGGTTCGAAGCCAGAATTGCATACCGTTATAGCCCAACAGTGCAAAAGTGATTCTCTCATAATTTGTAATGGTTACAAAGACGAAAGCTATATAGAGCTTGCAATGCTCGCGCAAAAACTCGGCAAGCACATCTTTATCGTAGTAGAGAAGCTCAACGAGATTGATGTAATAGCAAAGACCGCCAAACGTCTCGACGTTAAACCAAATATAGGAATACGCATAAAGCTCGCAAGTTCCGGCTCTGGCAAATGGGCGGAAAGTGGCGGCGATGCGTCAAAATTCGGACTCACACCTTCTGAGTTGCTTGAGGCTTTAAGCGAGCTTGACAGCGTAGGCTTGCACGATTGCGTTAAACTTATACACTTCCACATTGGTTCACAAATAACAAAGATACGTCGCATACAAAACGCACTCACCGAAGCCGGGCAATATTATGCCAACCTTCGCAAAATGGGCTATAACATAGAATACGTAGACTGCGGTGGTGGATTGGGCGTTGATTATGACGGTACAAGATCGTCAAACTCGGAAAGTTCTGTAAATTACAGTATACAAGAATATATCAACGACTGTATCTATGCATTCGTAGACATTGCCAACAAGAACAACATTCCCCACCCAAACATAATCACAGAAAGCGGACGCTCACTTGCAGCTCACCACTCCGTACTTATCCTCAATGTACTTGGCGCAGCATCACTCCCGGAAATGCCAGAAGAATTTGAAGCGAAGGATACCGACAACCAACTCGTAAAAGACCTTTATGAGATTTGGTGCAACATAAACCCCAAGTCAATGCTTGAGGATTGGCATGATGCCGATCAAATACGCGAAGACTGCCTTGACATGTTCGCACACGGTATGGTTGACTTAAAAACACGCGCCGAAGTGGAGGCTATGTATTGGAGCGTGTGCCATGAAATTGACTCTATGGCAAAACGAATGAAGCATGTACCTGACGAGCTAAGAGGCATGGATACATTGCTTGCAGACAAATACTTCTGCAACTTCTCGCTTTTCCAAAGCTTGCCGGACTGTTGGGGCATCGACCAGCTTTTCCCTATCATGCCCATAAAAAGACTCAACGAAAAGCCCACACGCAACTGCACGATACAAGACATCACCTGCGACAGCGATGGCAAAGTAGCCAATTTTGCCGTAAACGGCTCACAAGCAAGCGTATTGCCAGTACATCAACTTCGCAAAGGCGAACCATATTATATCGGCGTGTTTCTGGTTGGTGCATATCAAGAGATACTCGGTGACATGCACAATCTTTTCGGCGACACTACCGCCGCGCACATATCGGTCAAGGACGGTACATACCACATCGACCAAATCATTGACGGCGAGACCGTGGAAGAAGTACTTGAATACGTACAATACAATCCCAAGAAACTCGTGCGACAGCTCGAGCAATGGGTGGCAAAAAGCGTGAACAAGGGCAAGCTCTCTGCAAATGAAGGCAAGGAATTCCTCAGTAATTATCGATCAGGACTATATGGATACACATATTTGGAATAAGGAAAGGCTCTGCGTGGTCAAGGTAGGCGGGGCAATAGTGGAAGATAATGAACACCTTTCACAACTTCTTGACAACTTTGCAGCAATACCAGGGGCGAAAATTCTTGTTCACGGCGGTGGGCGCAGAGCAACAAAAATTGCTACCCAACTCGGTATTGAAAGCCACATGGTAGAAGGCAGGCGCATTACAGATGCCGACATGCTTGAAGTGGTGACAATGGTTTACGGCGGGCTTGTAAACAAAAACATTGTGGCTCGCCTACAGGCACGCAAGGTCAACGCTATCGGACTTACCGGTGCCGACATGGACGTCATACGGAGCCATCGGCGCAAGCCCGTTACCATCAGTGACGGACAAGTCGTCGACTATGGTTTTGTTGGCGATGTGGAAAAGGTTAGTGCCAATTCCTTGAAAGGTCTTATA
This sequence comes from uncultured Prevotella sp., assembly GCA_964511295.1. GTDB lineage: Bacteria > Bacteroidota > Bacteroidia > Bacteroidales > Bacteroidaceae > Prevotella. Next base: position 16,697 of record CAZEEP010000004.1, on the reverse strand, counting down.
GCAGAAGGAATAACTCCAGTTATGGCACCTCTGACACATGACGGCATGGGCAACATTCTCAATACCAATGCTGACACTATAGCTTCAGAAACGGCAAAAGCCCTATCAAAAGATTTTGACGTGACTCTAATCTACTGTTTTGAAAAGGCAGGAGTTCTGTCCAATCCCGATGATGAAACTTCCGTGATACCAACAATTACAAATGCCGACTTCAAGAGGCTTGTTGCCGACGGTACCATATCCGGCGGCATGAAGCCTAAAATACAAAACGCCCTCAATGCCGTAGAGGCAGGGGTGAGGCGCGTCATAATAACAAAAGCATCGGCAATCGACGGAAATCACGGCACCGCCGTACTTGCATAACTGCAACGCCGTACCTACACTGCTGCAACGCCGTGCTTGCATAACTGTAACGCCGTACTTACATAGCTGCAACGCCGTGCTTGCATAACTGTAACGCCGTACTTACATAGCTGCAACGCCGTACTTACATAAATAATGAGCAATATAAATTTCCAGCACGACATATTACCGCTGAAGAACCAGCTCTATCGTTTGGCTCTCCGCATCACCCTCGACTCTGCCGAGTCAGAGGACATAGTGCAGGAAACGCTTATAAAAGTATGGAACCGGCGCGACGATTGGGACAATATAGAGAACATAGAAGCCTTCTGCTTCACCATCTGCCGCAACATGGCGTTGGACAGCATTAAACGCAGCGGAAGCCGTAATGAAAGCTTGGACACAAGCACTGCCGACCATGCCGACACCAATGCTTCGCCATCACAACAAACAATAGAGAAAGACCAAATAGAAATAGTACGCAATATTATCAATTCCCTGCCTGAGAAACAACGCAGCTGCATACAGCTCCGCGACTTTGAAGGGAAAGCTTACAAAGACATTGCAAAATTGCTCGGCATAACCGAAGAACAGGTTAAAGTAAACATTTTCCGTGGGAGGCAAACTATCAAGCATCGCTTCTTGTCGCTTGACAATTATCGCGCCTAAAGATATAGGCAGC
>CAZEEP010000004.1:7388-15573 GCA_964511295.1 uncultured Prevotella sp. | reverse complement strand
TAAAGATATAGGCAGCTGCCGCGCATAAAAGTATAGACAACCGCTGCGCATAAAACATAATGATTGTTAAAAACAAAACAATCCTGTAACTTTACCCTACTTTTGTCGTCATCCCAATAGAAACAGAAAAAATGGATTACAGATACATCAACCAACTATTGGATCGCTATTGGCGTTGCGAGACATCTATTGAAGAAGAAGACATCTTGCGAGCGTTTTTCAGTCAGGAAAACATCCCTGACTCCTTGAAGCGATATAAGGCGATTTTCTGCTATGAGGCAGAGGAGTCCCAAATGGATGTATTAGGCGAAGACTTCGACCAAAAACTGTTTGCAAAGATTGAAGGAAAGAAGTGTGTGAAAGCACGTGTCATACCAATGACACAAAGGCTGAAACCTCTTTTCAAGGCAGCGGCAATGGTAGCAATACTGCTCACGCTTGGCAATGCCATACAGGTGCCATTCACACGTCACAACGAGAACCCTATAAGCAACTACGATGGCTACTACAAACCAGAGCTTGATAAGGGAACATCGATTGCATTAGGCGACAGCTCCATGATAGACACACTGCAGCAAAGCTTAGTAACGCCAAACGCAAGCATCGCCCAGCCTTTCATAAAATAAAAAGATTATTTCTATGCTTTCTCTATAAATCATGTTTAGTAAAACAACAAAAAAGAAACTGTGAAGTTTCGATTCTCTCAAATTTTTCATAACATACTAACGTAGAAAGGGACTGCCGCTCAATCGTGAGCAAAGCAGTCCCTTCTTTTTTGTGCGAAACCCCAAGTTAAAATTTCTACGACATAATGTTTTTATCTTTACGAATTAATTCCTCTACTACGCCATAGGAAAGTTTTTCACTGGGCAATGGCAGTATGGTTTCTGAGTTGTGTTGGCGACATACCGAAATGGCGGCGCACATAACTACCGAAGAAAGAAATGTTTGGAAAGCCAAGCTTTATACAAATTTCCTTTATCGACAAATTGGTATGCAGCAAATTATAGCGTATATCCTCCTTCGTATATTGCGCTATCCAGTCAGAAGCAGGGCGATTGCTATATTTAGTGCAAAGCATCGTAAGGTACTTCGGCGTTATATTAAGCTCCTCGGCATAGTTGTCCACAGATTGGTGTTTCACGTCTTTAGCCGACAACAGCCTCAAGAAGTCGTTGAAAAGAGTTTTCCCGTGCGACGGTGCCGATTCTTTCGGCATGTCTGCCCGATTGTCTATCAGTCCGACAACATCCAAAAGCAACGCCTGGATAATAGACTGCATAACGATGATGCTGTTGCGCCGCTCTTGATGCTGCATCTTAAACTTTATCAGCTCATAGTAATATACGAATTGCTCCTGGTCTTCTTCGGGCAACTGCATGATATTCGTGCGCTGATTGTGCACCGAAATGTTCCAGTCGTTGACCTGGTCACCAAGCATGGCATGTATGATGTCATCGCTCAGGCAAAGAATCTTGCACTCAAAGTCAGGGCTGAACAGGTAGTTGTCGAGTATTACGTATAGCGCACTGAGCAGAATCTGGTGCTCAGTCAGCATCAGCGGCGTGTCGTTTATATTAAATTGTATGCGCCCCTTGGTGCATATTACGATAATGTTCATTTTAGCATAGAAGGGAGCAACATGCGTCAAGTCAGAAATGTTGTCGATTATGGCAAGGTCGCCATCATAGTAACCAACCAACGGACTTTTGTTGCCCAAATCGTCAAGGTTCACTTCCTTCAATTCAAGTTGATTGTTTTTCATCGTTGTTTGATTTTACTTGTTTCTGCTTGCAAATTTCGGAAAAATTCTACAAAACAAGTGTTTTATATTGCCTGCTTATTGTTCTGTTCTTCTACTGCTTCTTATTTAACATAACCACTGCGAAGTTTTGAACACAGATATTAGCGTTTAAAATATGAATATTGCAAACGTAAACGATAAATGCACCATGGAGAAAAAAAGAATTTCACAAATTATCATCCACAACAAAGTTTTGCTTACGGGAACCATTCTCCTGTTGCTTGTGCTTGCCGCAATCGTCGTGGGGCTTTGCCTGCCCGAGCACCAGCCGACCATTCAGGGGCAGCTCGAAACCACCGACTATCGGGTGGCAACCAAGGTGCCGAGCCGTGTGGTGCGGCTTTGCGTGGCAGAGGGGGACAGGGTTCACAAAGGGGACACTCTGGTTTGGCTCACCGCTCCCGAGGTGAACGCAATGGAGCAAAGCGCAAAAGCTACCCACGAAGCTGCCATAGCCAACGACAGCCTCGTGAGAGAAGGCACGCGGAAAGAGCTCGTAAGCAGCAGCTATGAGCGTTGGCAGCAAGCCGTGGCGCAGGTCAGCATACGTGAGAAGACATACCGGCGCATGGAAAACCTGTTCAGCCAAGGCGTTGTAGCCGAGCAGCTACATGATGAGGCAAAGGCTGCCTACGATGCCGCCGTGGCAGCAGCAAGCGCGCTTCACCAGCAATACAAGATAGCGGTTGACGGCGCACGCAAGGAGGAAAAGGAAGCCTCACGTGCCGTAGCCCGCAGTGCTGCGGCAAAGGTGGAGGAAGTAAGGGCGTTGGTCGACGAGACAGTGCTCACGGCTCCGCAAGACGGCGTTGTGACAGAAGTGTTCGCTGAGCCAGGCGAAATAGTTGGCACAGGGGCTCCTATAATGAATGTAGAGATCGATGAATCGTGGTTCACCTTCTACCTTACAGAGGAAAAACTGCAAGGCATCGACTACGGCTCACTTGTGCGTGTATGACGTCCGTCCACAGGCGATACCGTCGACTGCCGCATAACGCGAATAAACAATGCCGGAAATTTTGCCGCATGGAAAGCCACACGTGCCCTTGAGGATCTTGACTTGAAAGTCTTTGATGTCAGGGCCACACCCGTGAAAAAGATAAAGAGCCCTCACGGAGGCCAGTCGGCAGTGCTGATAAAGCCGAAGGACAGATAGATTAGAGATAATAGTTTAAAGTTTAATGCCAAACAGGTAAAAGTTTAAAGCTAAAAGTTCTAAGGCAAATGTTCAATGTTCAAATTATAAAAGTCGTGTGCAAGCGACTTGTCTTCATAAGGCGTCGTGAGCTGAGGATGTACAGCCGGAGGCCTGTATTCCTGTTCTGCATGGTTATAGTGCCATTGGTGTGTATCATCTTCTTTACCACGCTCATGCAGAGTGGGCTGCCGACACGCCTGCCAGCCGCAATAGTCGACGAGGACAATACCCACGTGACACGCATTGTGTGCCGATTGCTTGACGCATTCGAGGAGACCGACGTGAAATACGTTTACCACGACTTTCACGAGGCGCGCAAGGCAATGCAGCAGGGCAAGATTTACGCTTTCTTCTATCTACCCAAAGGGCTGACAGAGGATTGCGAGTCGCAACGCCAACCCACTATATCGTTTTATACCAACGACACCTACTATGTGCCAGCAAACCTCCTGTTCAAGGACATGAAGACAGCAGGGGCTCTCGCAGGACTTGCCCTGACACGAAGCAGCCTGTGGGGGCATGGCGTAAGGGAAGAACAGGTCATGGGGTTGTTGCAGCCAATATCCATTGAGACACACCCCATGAAGAACGCGTTCCTCGACTATTCAGTTTACTTGAACAACATGCTCGTGCCAGGCGTCATCATGCTACTCATAATGCTAACCACGACTTATACCCTCGGGCTGGAATGGAAGGAGGAAAAACAGCTCAACCTGTATATCATGTCGGGTAAAAGTCCTGCCGTGGTACTTGCCGGCAAGCTGTTTCCACAAACCGTAATCTACACTATCCTAATGTTGTTTATGGACGTTTGGTTTTTCAAATTCTTCGGCTTCCCGTGCAACTGCGGCATTCTTTTCATGTTCTGCCTGAGCTTCCTCACTGTAATAGCCTGTCAAGGCTTCGGCGTTTTCCTGTTCGGGCTCATGGCTGGCGAGATGCGCCTTGCCATGTGCATCTGCTCACTTTGAGGCATACTCTCTTTTTCCATAGCAGGCTTCACGTTCCCCGTCACCGCCATGTCTCCATACCTGAGATTCCTGTCCTATTGGTTCCCACTCAGGCACTATTACCTAATCTATGTCAACTGCACGCTCAACGGCTTCTCCCTGCGCTACGTATGGCCCTGCGCCATTGCCCTCATAGGGTTTGCGCTGCTGCCGCTGATAGTTCTTCCGCGCTACCACAAGGCATTTAAGAAATTCAAGTATATAAAATAAAGATTTCGATTTCGAACTGGAATTATGCATTATGAATTAAGAATTATGAATTAATAAAATGAAAGACTTAATATACATTTGGTATGACGAATGCCGCACGGTGCTACGCGACAAGGGCATACTCATCTTCATAGTCTTCGTGCCGCTTGCCTACCCTCTGCTCTATTCCTACGTCTACACCAACGAGGTGTGCCGCGACGTGCCTGTGGCAGTGGTCGACGATTGCGGCTCGCAGCTCTCGCGCGAGTTCATAAGCAAGGTAGACGGCACGCCCGACGTAAAGGTCATAGGCTCTTACACGAACATGCAGGAAGCCGAACTACAAGTGAAGGAGCACCGCGCCTACGGCATCATACACATTCCCGAGTCGTTCAACCACGACCTCCAGCTTGCCAAGCAAACCCACGTGGGTCTTTACTGCAACATGAGCTCCATGCTTTACTACAAGGCTCTCCTGCTCGCCTGCACCGACGTTTCTCTTATGATGAACAACGACATAAAGGTAGAGCACATCGGCGGCGGCACTACCACGCGCGATGAGGAGATAGCTAAGATGCCTATAGATTATGAACACGTCTCGCTCTACAACCCGCAGGGAGGCTTCGCCGCTTTCCTCATACCGCCAATACTGATGCTTATCATCCAGCAGACGCTGCTGCTCGGTATAGGCATGGAAATGGGTAATACGAGAGAGAAATACTTCGGCAGCGTCATCCCTTTCGACTTTCACTATAAGCACATCATGCCAATAGTGTGGGGCAAGGCGCTGTTCTATCTGCCGCTGTACTTTATTTCAGCTATATTCATGGTTACGGCGGTCAACCACTGGTTTCACCTGCCCACGCTCGGCAACTACTGGACTTATATAGCCTTTGTGATACCCTACATTCTCGACTGCATATTCTTCGCCATAACACTTTCGTCGCTCATCTACCGCCGCGAAGACTGCATACTCATCTTCGTATTCATGTCCGTGCCGATGGTCTTTCTTTCCGGCGTGTCATGGCCGAGCCCGTCAATGCCAACATTCTGGAAACTGTTTTCATATATCTTCCCGTCTACGCTCGGCATGAACGCCTATCCGCGCATCATGTCGAGGGGCTGCAACCTCCACGACATCGCTCCCCTGTACGTGGGAATCTGGGTGCAGGTGGCAGTATATTTTGCTACGGCGTGCTGGGGTTACATCCACAACATACGCAAGATGCTCAACGGACGCTCATAGTACACATTTATAATATTCAACATGTCAATGAAACCAATATCACCAATAAGCCTCGTCTTCCTTGCGGCAGCTATTGCCTGCCATCCTTTGGAAAGACAATCGCAACGCACGCTGTCGCTCGACTCCTGCCGTGCGCTTGCAATAAACAACAACAAGAAGCTCGGCATGTCTCGCGTCAACCGCGGCATTGCGGAGGACGTGCGTCGTGCTGCGCGTACCGACTACCTGCCTAAGGTAGACGGCATAGGCACCTACCAGTTTACGAGCCGCGAGTTCTCATTGCTCAGCAAAAGCCAGCAAAACGCGCTCAACAATCTTGGCACCACGCTCGGCTCGCAGCTGCAAGGCGACCTGGCAGCAACAGTGCCCGACCTTGTGAAGCAGGGCACTATAAGCGCACGGCAAGCTCAGACACTCAGCAACATTGCATCGCAGCTCGCTCCAGGAACCGTGGATGCCATAAACAAAGCAGGCAGCGACCTGCGCAAGGCTTTCCGCACTAACACCCGAAACCTATTCAGTGCCGACATCATGGTGAGACAGCCAGTGTATATGGGTGGAGCCGTGAAGGCGGCAAACAAAGCGGCAGAAATAAACATAAACCTCGCCAACGACAATATAGACCTCATGACACAGAACACGCTCTACGATGTCGACCAAGCCTACTGGCTTGTTGTCAGCCTCCGTCAGAAACAGCTGCTTGCCAACCAGTATCTCGACCTCGTGAAGAAACTGCACGACGATGTTTCCAAGATGCTCGGGCAAGGCGTTGCCACAAAGGCAAACGAGCTGAAAGTGGCGGTAAGGGTGAACGAAGCCGAGATGTCGCAAACACAAGTCTACGACGGGCTTGTACTGGCAAAGATGCACCTCTGCCAGATATGCGGACTTGACCTTAAGACTGACATCCACCTCGACGATGAGGACATAAACGTCCTTTCAGACACCGCCGCACCCTCCCCGTCTGAAATGGATGCCTTTGGGGTTGCATCTCCCTTCCCTGTAGGGGAGGGGGTGGGGGCATTCCGCCCCGAGCTGCGCCTGCTGAACGATGCCGTTGAGCTGAGCAAGCAGAACACCGTCATCACGCGTGCGGCATTCCTGCCACAAGTGCTTGCCACGGGCGGCTATCTTTTCTCAAACCCGAACGTGCTCAACGGCTACCGCAACACCTTCTCCAGCCCTTTTCCACGTAGGCGTAACGCTGCGCGTGCACCTGTGGAACTGGGGCGAAAGCCGCCATAAGATAAGGGCATCGAAGGCAGCTACGACAATGGCGAAGCTTGAGCTTGCAGACACCAGCGAAAAGATAGACCTACAGATACAGCAGGCTGAATTCAGGGTAAAGGAGGCTTACAAGAAGCTCAACATGGCTACGCACAACCTCACCAGCGCCGAAGAAAACCTGCGCTGCGCCAACGTCGGTTTCAAGGAAGGAGTAATGCAGACCACCGATGTCATGGAGGCGCAAACGGCGTGGCAGTCGGCTCATTCTCAGAAAATTGATGCCGAGATAGATGTACGCATGGCTCATGTTAACCTCAGCAAAGCTATGGGCATATTGGGTAAGTGATGAGTCATCATTGACATTCAGCGAACGTTTTAGTCTTCAACGAATTTATCCAATTAAACGAATAAGCATTAGACAAACTAGTTCAATTCGTTGAAAATCAAACAGAGGAGCAGGCATTAGACAAATTGGTTCAATTTGTTGAAAGCTAAATATTAGTCGATGGGACAAGAGTAAAGAATTAAAAATAAAGAACTATGGATACAAACAAAGCAAAATCAGCAGAGCACATAAACATAGTAGTGGCAATATCCACCTTTCTGCTTGTAGTGACAGGCGTAGCTTTCATCGGTTACTTTGCCTTCGGCGACGAGCCTGAAGTCATACAGGGGCAGGTTGACTGCCGCGAATACCGCGTCTCGACCAAGCTGCCCGGACGCATAGCGAAGGTAATGGTTGAGGAGGGAGACTACGTGCACGTCGGCGACACGCTCACCATCTTGGAAGTGCCGGAGATGGAGGCACAAGAGCGAGCCGCACAAGCCACCGAAGGCGCGGCACAAGCCATCAGCGATATGACCGACAACGGCAACCGCCGCGAGCAGGTACGCATGTCGGCGGAAATGCTGCGGCAGGCTGAGGCGGCACGCACAATAGCGCAAAAGACCTACGAGCGCATACAGAACCTTTTCGACGAGGGTGTCACCACTGCGCAGAAGCGAGACGAGACGCAGGCTGCATTCGATGCTGCCAGAGCACAGGTGGAGGCGGCACGCAGCCAATACGACATGGCAGTGAACGGCTCGCGGCGAGAGGAGAAACAAGCGGCAGCCGAGCAGGCAAAGGCAGCTCAGAGCGGTGTGGATGTCATCAAGTCGCTACTGAAGGAGAACGTGCAGGTGGCGGCAGTAGAAGGCGAAGTAGACAGAATCTACGCCCACGTGGGCGAGCTCGTGGGCAACGGCTCACCAATAATGAGCATCAACCTACTAAACGACGTATGGGGCAAGTTCAACGTCCGTGAGGACAGGCTCGGCGGCATCAAGCCAGGCTGCACCATCACCGCCTACTCTCCCGCCTTCAAGAAGGAATACAGCATGCGCGTCTACTACATGAAAAGCGAGGATGAATACGCCACATGGAAAGCTACCAAGGCTGATACGGGCTACGACCTTAAGACATTCGAGATCAGGGCAAAAACCATAGGCAAGACTGCGGGACTGCGCCC
>CAZEEP010000004.1:0-7288 GCA_964511295.1 uncultured Prevotella sp. | reverse complement strand
AGCAGAGGCTTGTCCGTAATGGTCAGCTCTACCCCACTCATCTATTTAATTTTCAACGAATTTATCTAATGCTTATTCGTTTAATTGGATAAATTCGTTGAAGACTAAAACGTTTGCTGATTGCCTTTCCACTTCATCTTCAGGAACTCGCCGAGAGCCTGACGGATGGAGCGCATACCGAACTGCTCCGTATGTATGTCCTTCAGCGGCATCCACTGGTACGTGGCGGCATCGTCCTCGGCATTGACATATTCAAGGCTCTTCACCTCGCACAGGAAAAACAAGTCTTCGGTAGGAATATTAAAGCCAGAGTAATAGTACACGTTTGGGAAGCTGAACAGGTATCGGGCACTCGTAACGTCAAGCCCCGTCTCCTCCTTCACCTCCCGAGCAATGCCCTCCTCGCCCGTCTCACCAATGTCGGTAAAGCCACCTGGCAAATCGAACGTACCCTTTGCCGGCTCCTTCCTGCGAGTGAGCACCAGCAACTCATCCTTGTCGTTCAAAATGAAAGCCGCCGTTGCAGCACTCGGGTTGAGGTAATATTCAAAGCCACAGTTCTCGCACCTCTTGCTTTTCTCGTCCTGCCTTTCGAAGTGCTTGCTACCGCACACAGGACAATAGTTGAATTTCTCTAACGGATGCATACGCTTTCCTGTTTTCTATAGGAGTGCCTTTATGGCGTCGTCAAGGTTCTTTATCTGCACGTCTCGCTTTTGCAGCACGTTGTCGCGGTCGATGAGGAAGAAGGTGGGCACCGTCTGCACGTTATACTGCGAAGCCGCCTGTGCGCTGCCCTCCTCGTCGCGCACGCACGTCCACGGCAGCGCCGCTACCTGCTCCTTCCAGAAATGCTCATTCGGATCCATACTCACCTGGTATATCTCAAAACCGCGGTCATGATACTTGTTGTAAATGTCTCGCAGTGCCATTATACGCTTCGTACTACCGTCGGAGGCAAACATGTGGAAATCGAGCAGCACCACCTTCCCCTTCTGTGCCGACAGCTTGCGCGTCACGCCGCTGCGGTCGGGCAACGCAATGTCTATTATGCCGTTCGTACTCACCTTGCTTGCGTCAATGGTCTGTCTCTGCTTAGCCTGCACGATGCGCATATCATTCATGCCGGCAAGGGCTATGTTGTGCAAGTTCTTTCCACGCTCGCTGCCCGGATAGTAGGTGTCCCAGCTCGTAGCCACAGCGGCATACACCTGCACGTCCTGCTTGCTGCTGCGAGGGTTGAAAATCAATACCGGTCGCCCCTGCACCTGTAGCGTCTGGAACAACGCGAAGTAGGAGTAAGCCCTCATGGGTTCCTTGAAGATATAGTTCTCTTTCACGTTATCCTTGTAAGCCTCCATCACAGCCTGTATACTGTCGGCTTCCTTTTGGTAAGGTACTTCCGGATTCTGTACTATGCCGTTCACCTGCGCCTGCAGATTCATCTGTATCACCGCCAGCTCCTTTATCTTCAAACACTCCTCCGATCCCTCCACGTCATATTGCACCGACATCGTTGGGTAAGAAGCCTTCACCGTTATACTCTCCGTGGAGTCCACTGCCACGTTTATAATCTGCCTGCCTATACGAAGGCGGTAGAACTCGGGATTATCGGGAGCCTTACCCTCAAAATTGAACGAGCCGTCCTCGCCCAGCCTTGTCGAATCGGTGGCAACGGGGCCGCTGAGCGACATGTTCTCAAAGTACAGCATCGAATCCTTGGCATCGCCTATAGTACCAGATACATGAAACTTCTCCCCCGTACAGGAGGCAAAACACAGCAAGACCAAAGCCAGTGTCGCTAAAGGAAAGTGGAATCTTATTTTCATCGCCTTTTTGTTTTTCATTTTTGTCGATTGCAAAAATACGCTTTTTTTCCGACTAAGCACAATATATCAACAAAAAAATGAAAAAGTATTTTAGTATTGCAACCGCCTTGCGTTTACGTACAGGAAAAACAAAACCCATTTTCTTGCATTATTTATTTGAAACTTGCAAAATCATAGCTATCAATGACTATACAAATATTTTTACAAAACCCTTTTCATGAGCAAAGAATTTATCACCAATGAGTACTTTGTCTCGAAATACGCAATTCTCAGACAAAATCACAACGTACTGATTGATAAGCACTTGCAAGAACTATCATTCCCCAATAGCTTTGTGGTTTGTACATTACACCGTAAAGGTCTCATCTTTACGCCGTAAAGAACACTTTTTGCCGCCGTAATCAATGACAGTTCAAGACATAAAGAATGCGCCTTTGCGCCGTAATGTGATACTCACGCGACTGCCATGTATCGCCTATGGCTCACGGCATGGTAAATGTTAAACATTTTAACTTCTACTTTACCAACTTCAGAGACCCCTGTTTTTTGTCACTTTTCATTACATAAATCTGCAACAAACTATTTTTTGTATGTTCATGCTTTTCTTCGTAATATCACGATATTTTATAACTAACTATATATCAGGCACTATATTAAATCATTTAAGACTTTCACAACAAAGTTGCAACAAAAATATCATAAAATGTTGCGCGCGTATTTGAAGTATATGTTCAGCCAGTTAAAATCAAACTCTGAGAGTATGATATGTTAATTCACCATTTTTAACCTATGCCGTTTTTTCGGCATTTGATGAAGCAAACTTACCTCTTTCATGGGCAAAAATTATCTGACAATACTGGCAGATAAATATGTGGCAAAGTTACAAATTTCCTGTCAGATTAGCTTTGTTATGAACAAGATATTGCAAAAATTATCCGGCATCCTTGCCATATAATTGTCTGACAGAAAAAGCCGAAAATGCAGACATTGGAAGAATAAGACAGACTGGCTATGTTGCCATAATACATCGCAAAACATACTGTTAAACAACGAATTGCGCGTTTGTTTGCAGATTCTTTTCGCATTAACTTTGCACTGACAAATCGAATCGGAAGCAACCACAACCGACAAAAAACAAATCAAATTATAAAATAACGACTATGTGTAAAACAGAACAAAAACCAAACGAAACCGCCCTGCTCCGAAAGGTGGTGGACGGACTGAAACTGGAGCTGGAGAGAGTCAAGAACGTGGTTTACGCCTCAAAGGAGGTTCTGAATCTGGAGGAAGCCGCCATGTTCTTGGGCATTTCCAAAAGCTCGCTCTACAAGATGACGCACAATCAGGTCATCCCATACTTCAAACCCAACAACAAGATGGTGTATTTCGAGAAGTCCGAACTGCTGAAATGGCTCTGGCAGAATCCTGTCGCCTCACAGGGGCAGATTTCGGAGGAGGCACATGCCATCATGTGTAATCTCGCCAAAAATGATTAGTTCCCTTTCTTCAAACACAGACATTATCCGTATATGACTGAAAGCGAAAATACGCACCTGTCTTTTGACAATCTCCCCCGGTCGGTGGCAGAACTTCATGAGAAGATAGACCGCCTGACCGGAATGTTGGAGCAGATCATTTCCTCAACCGCAGTCACTCCCTTGCCGGAGATCATGACCGCCAACCGTGCCGGGCGAACAGACCTCATTTGATGGTAATACCTCTTGTATGTAAATGGCAGACATGACAGACAAGGGCATTTTTACAGAGGAATGTTTTAGGGCTGGCAAGTTTATGTTTTCGTCCACGAAAACCACGCTACAAGCGGCGACCAGGTCACACCAGAAACGGCAACATCCCGATTTAGCCCTAAAACATTATTCCAATTATAACCGATAAAAACAAGCGTATGACAGACAACGACAATTCACATAAAGGCGGCAGACCGAAATCCGCAAAGGGCAAGGCTCGGACAAAGACCATATCCACACGGCTCACGCTTGCCGAATGGAAAGCGGTCATGAAACGGATTACCGATGCAGGCAAGAAGCCGTCACACTTCCTGCGCGAACTGTTGCTGCACGGCAAGGTCGAGGCAACACGGACACAGGAGGACAGGCGGCAGATAAGAATGCTGGAGGGATGGTGCAACAACCTGAACCAACTGGCGAAGATGGCACACCAACAGGGCATTCCTCTTTTGAAAGGCAAAATCATAAACTTGCTGGATGAGTTCAACAAAATCATCGAGAGGATATGATGGGCGACTTGAAGAAACGGGCAAGTTTCGCCAGAGTGGTGAACTACGTGAACAACCCGAAGAAGGCAAGGCTCATCGACAGTAAGGACGTGAAGCTTGATGACAACACCACCATCGCAAGGAGTATGCAGGGACAGGCAGACGACAAGCCGGGACGCAAGTTGAAGAACCCCGGTGTACCATATCTCGCTGGACTTCGCACACGAGGACGCACCCAAGCTGACAGATGCCCTGATGGTCGAAATCGCCCGTGAGTATATGCGGCGCATGGGCATTGTAAACACTCAGTACATCGTGAGTCGTCATACCGATAGGGAACACCAGCATCTGCACATCGTGGCGAACCGAGTGGACAATGACGGAAATGCCATCAGTGCCAGCAACGACCGTGTGCGCAACGTGAAGATATGCAAGACTCTCACAAAGGAATACGGGCTGCACTTCTCCTAGGGGCAAGATGAACGTGAAGCGTGACTTTCTGCGTGGAAAGGATAAGGTGAAATATCAAATCTATGATGCAGTCAAAGCAGCCTTACCTCATTGTAACTGCTGGTCAGATTTGTGCGACATGCTGGCAAAGCAAGGCATCGGGGTAAATTTCAAATACAATAGAAATGAAGGTAAAATAATTGGTGTGTCGTTCACGAAGAATGAAATCTCATTCAGTGGCTCACGGATAGACCGGAGCATGAGCTTTTATAAATTAGACAGGCTGTTTGGAAGCCGCATTTCCGAGGGGCCGGAATGGCAACCCCGTGTGTCGGAACTGCCACAACGGACCTAGCAGAATGTGGCATCAGGTAGCCATGTGGCAAGCATCTTTATAGGGCAGCCGTCATCAGTCGGAACTGAAGCGGACGGCGACGGCAGTACTTTCACTGAATCCGGCTCAAACATCGTTCAAATAACCATTGGCGCACTCATGGAGTTATGCGTACAGCCGCATCAAGCAAAGGTTTCATCTGGATGAGGCGGTGGAGGAAACGAAAGCGGCTGGGGCGATAAAGATAATGAGAAAAACAAATATAAACCAAAAAGGAGAGGAAGATGAAGGACAACTTACAGAACATAGCCGACCTTATCGGGGCTTTGGCAGAAGACATCGAGGCAATCAAGATGAAACTGGACGTAAAAGACAGCCCGGACAAGGACGAGGCATTGAAAAGGCAGGAAGCGAAGCTGGAACCTGCTATAAGTTTCTTCAATGGCAACACACCGGAAAATGTCAATGCCATTTTCGGAAGCAAGGAAGCCATTGAGGAATACAAGCAATCAATAGGTGATGAAGCGGTAGCGAGTCTGCGCTTATATCTAAATGCCAACGACAAGGAAATGCACAAAAGCGGTGTTCCCACTATCAAGGAACAGGTTGACAAGATTCTGGAACTGCTGACAAACCATATTGAGAAAGACAAGCAGGCTTCGGAACAGGTGCTGCCAAAGCAAAGTGCTATATCGGGGCTGTGGCAGGCAATCCGCCCCGACAAGGCGATAAATGCGATAATGTTGTTATGGAGCAAAGTTCCCGATGGCTGGCACAAGAACCATTACGCATGGGCTGGTATCGGTTGTACGCTCGTATTCTTTGTCCTGTTTGCCGTCAGTTGGGTACAATGGCATGAGTACCGGGAGGAAAACAGACGGTTGAGAACGGTTGCAGACAAACACCAAGTGACCACGGTCATGCTCAATGAACTGCATCCGGGACTGGCAGTGACCGTCGGTGCTTACGAAAAGCTGACGGAAACGGTCGGTGTAGGTTCCACATTGACTATATTTAGGAAACAGGTCAAAGCTGTTAAAAAGGAATCCAAAAATCGAAGCAAATGAATCAAGAACGAGTTTAAAAAGTATGATTTGTAAAGTGTTTAGTAATCTTTTTTGGTGATTTGCATTTTGAATACTTGTTTATATGCCAAAATCAATGATGAAAGAATGGTCGTAACTGACTGGTTTGTGAGCTTCTTCAATAACAATGGTACACAACATAGCAGCCAGACCGAACTTATGGTGAGGTTGACAATGTGGCTAAGACAGTATGACCAACGGATTAATCGGAATAACAACGATTTGAAACGATATAAACAAGAAAACAAACATAAATTAGTAAAAAACACAACTTGCTGGTTCATTAGGATGTGTGTATAATTGTATGTTCATAATTACAGAGGGATGTGTAAATTAAACTGTGTCATGCTCTATTCTCCTTCAATCTCATCGGTCGGGGAGCGGCCAGCGCCAAGGGGCGAGACCACCCGTCCCGACGAGCGTAAAATTACAATAATTTAAACCTATCTCCAAATTTTATCGCCAGTTGTTGCGCGATGGCTCCCCAGTTAGCCAGTGGCATGGTCCATTTCTTACGTATATTGCGGTAAGCGGGGTAAACCAGTTTTTCAAGGGCGGTGTCGTTAGGGAACACACCCTTGTTTTTTGTCACTTTCCGTATCTGGCGATGATAGCCCTCAACTGTATTTATGGTATAGATCATACGGCGTATATCCGATGTGAACTGGAAGTATTCAGTAAGTTTTTCCCAGTTGTCCTCCCATGACTTGATGACGATAGGATATTTCTCTCCCCATTTCCCATTCAGATTAAAAAGTTCCGTTTCAGCGGCTTCTTTACTTACCGCGCCATAAATCCGTTTCAGGTCTTTGAGGAATTCCTTCTGATGCTTACTACCGACATATTTAATGGAGTTGCGTATCTGGTGGACGATGCAAAGTTGTACTGTCGTGTTCGGGAAAACACTTTGGATGGCATCCGGAAAGCCTTTCAGGCCATCAACGCAAGCGATAAGGATATCATGAACTCCACGGTTCTG
Source organism: uncultured Prevotella sp. (assembly GCA_964511295.1). GTDB lineage: Bacteria > Bacteroidota > Bacteroidia > Bacteroidales > Bacteroidaceae > Prevotella. Next base: position 375 of record CAZEEP010000004.1, on the reverse strand, counting down.
CAAGTCCGTCAGTACGTTTAACCAGAAATTGGCTCCCTCATTCTTAGAGATATACATGCCAAGCAAATCCTTGTGCCCTTCCTTGTCGATTCCTAAGACGTTATAGATCGCGCGGGTAACGGCACACCCTCTCTCGTCAGTGACTTTATAATGGATAGCGTCCATCCAGACTATCGGATAGACAGCGTCAAGGGTACGGGAACGCCAGGCCTTTATTTCCGGAAGGACACGGTCGGTTATGGAACTGATCGTTTCAGCGGAGACACGGTTGCCGAGATTTTCCTCCATCCGGTCACTGATCTCGCGTGTGCTGTTGCCAAGGGCATAAAGTCCGATGATACGGTCCGCTACGACCTCCGCCAGGATGGTCTCACG
>CAZEEP010000003.1:151072-194186 GCA_964511295.1 uncultured Prevotella sp. | reverse complement strand
TAAATTCTGATTTATCGCTCGGTTAAGTTCTATTTTGCGGTCAATGGAACGCAATAACTTGCCGATACGTTTTTGCTCCGCCAATTCGGGAATCCACACTGTGCAATCCTTGATTTTATCAGGTGAAGTGTGACGAATTTTAGTCTGTTGGGCAGCAGCACTTAGCTGTTGCTTAACGAGGGCAGAAGATATGAGATAAAATGCGAAATCCTTATCTAATAAATCTTCATTGCAGATAATCTTTGCCACATCTTGGCTTTGTATGTATTTGCCGCTTTCAGGAATAATGGCAGTCGAACCGAGCAAGCCTATTGTCTGTTCAGTCAAAGGGGTAATAATATCTCCCTCTTCCATTAAAAACTCAGGCTTGAAGTCTCCGACATAATAAAGATTGTCTTTGGACTTGTTCTCCTTAAAGCAGTTGTTCTGATAGTCAAAGTTTCCACAAGTCAGACGAATATACTCGCCCTTAGTGGCATAAAACTCGCCACTGAGACTTGCTCCTCTTGTAACATCAAGAATGTCTCCCAATTTATATTTCGTCGAAATCATAATAATCTATTTTGATTTTTTAGATATGACTTGGCTTCATGTTCAAAGCTATTCAAAAAATATTCTTGTCCATTTTTTACATTTTCTTTATGCTCTGTAGTCCAATATGGATTTTCTTCAACTTCTTTTTTCATCTTAGCTTTTAGCCATTCTACACCATCGTGCAAGTCTTTTTCGGATATAGAGTAATGATTGCCTAACATTTCATTTATCGCAAATGCAGACAACTGAAAACCACCATTCGCATTCAATCCCATAGTGGTCATATATTCGGTTATTTTATCATAATCTATCATATTTTTCTTTCAACTTTTATCTTTATTGCCCAATTTTGCTTCTATCTCTTCAATCGTTGGTATTGTTCCATCCACCTTTTCTGGATAGAGTTTAGATAACTCATATTCAGATATTCCTAAAGGAAGATTACTTCCCTCCAATGCGTATTGCGCAAGTAATGAATCCTTTTGACGACAAATGAGCAAACCAATTGTTGGATTGTCTCGTCCTTCTTTTTTAAGGATATGGTTGCATGCAACAACATAACCGCTTAACTGTCCCAAGTCTTGAAAGTCAAACTCGCCGATTTTGACTTCAATTACCACATAACATGACAAATTTATGTTGTAGAAAAGCAAATCTATGAACTTTTCCTTTTGCCCGATTTGAAGCCGATATTCTTTTCCAACGTAGGCGAATCCCGTGCCGAGTTCCAATAAAAATTGCGATATATTGGCCAGCAAAGCATCTTTAAGAATCTGCTCGTTGTAGGGTTTTGTGATTCCTGTAAAGGCAAAATTGTAAGGGTCTTTCGTCAGTTCTTGTGCGAGATCGCTTGCTTCGTCCGGTAATGTTCGGGTGAAGTTTGTTAGTGCCTTGCCTTCTCGTTCATATAACCCTGAGTCCATAAAGTTGAGAAGCACATCACGACTCCAACCCTCTTTCATGGTTTTTTTAACATAAAAGAAAGCCTTTTCAGGTTCAGTTCCATACCTGTCAATCAAATAACGGTGGTGCCCCCAAGGTATGGAAAAAAGCATTTCTTCTAATTGTCCCACAACTTGTGGGACAACTTCAGAGGAATCTTCCGTGACTTGTGGAGCATTTCCATCCTCCAATTGTCCCACAGCTTGTGGGACAACTTTTAGGTATTGGGAATAAAGCAAATAAAATTTCTTTGCATAGTAGATGTTGGTACGTGAAAGTCCTGTTGAGTTTGGGTTCTTGAGTTGCAAATCCACAGAGAGATTTTTAATGACACTCTGTCCCCAACGTTCTTCAACGTGCATTTCTTCTATATCTCGGCCGAGTTCCCAATAATACTTGAGCAGTTCTCGGTTTACTCTTACTGCAGCCTTGATTTGACTTTGGCGATAACGCACACTAAGGTCTTCTACCCACTGGGTGTAGTCCTTATCTATGATGGTCAATCCTTTACTCATTGTTACCTACATTTGCGTTGAAATGCAAAGCATCCAACTGTTTCATGATTTCTTCTTCCAGCCGATGACTTTCTGCAAATTGCTCGGAAAGCGTTTGTTTGTAATTTGCCATACGAGCATTAAACTCGTCCTCAGTAATATCTACATAATCAATCTTTATGTCGAAATATTGTCCGGCTGAGAGAGAATATCCCTTTTCTTTTATTTCATCGTAAGTAACGGCTACAGAAAAATCCTCCACAGCTTCCTTTCGTTGGAATGTACCGACAATCTTTTCTATCTCTTCGTCATTTAGACGTACTTTCTTTAATCCGTTGGCATCTTTGTATTCCTCGCCCAATTTGCTGGCGTCAATCAAGATAACCTTATCTGAGGTTGCAGACTTGTCAAAGAACAGAACACTTACATTCGTACCCGTATTGGCAAACACATTGCTTGGCATGGAAACGCAACCATACACAATTTTTTCATCTACTATCTTGTGAAGTATCTTGTTTTCAATACCACTTTTAGCTGTGATAAATCCTGTCGGGATGACAATCGCACCTTTACCCGTCTTTTTCAGTGAATTGATAACATGTTGAATGAAGCAAGTATAGATTGCCATTGATTCTTTTTTCTTGGCAGGCACGTTTGGAACTCCTGCCCAGAAACGTGCTGGCATGGCAGCTATCTTTTCTCTTGTATCTGAGAAATCCATTTTGAAGGGCGGATTGCTGACCACGAAATCAAACTGTCGTAACTGTTGCCCATCATCACTCTTATGATAAGGATTGACAAGAGTGTCGCCTTGAATGGCATTGTCAAGTGAAGAGACAAGCCCGTTGAGTAACAGATTAAGTTTCAACATCTTATTACTACGTTGAGAAATATCTTGCGAGAAGATGGTACAACGGTCTTCACCAATCTGGTGACTAAGTGCCATAAGAAGGGTTCCTGTTCCTGCTGATGGATCATAACATTCCATACTATGAAGGTCAGCATTGTCACCCACCAAAAGACGGGCCATAATCGTGGCAATAGCATGAGGAGTATAGTATTCCGCGTACTTACCACCTCCGGCTGTATTGTAGTCCTTTATCAGGTACTCAAATATACTGGAGAAGAAATCGTAGTTTTGAGCAAATGCCTCTTCAAAAGAGAAGTTCACAAGCTTGTCCACCAAAGCACGAGCGAATGGCGCACGTTGTGCCGTGTCAGTCACAAACGGTGTTAAAGCCTCAAACAAAGGAATCTTTGTGTTAGCAGTTGTTTGCGTAGAGAAAATATCCGCATTTTGCTCCGCAATGTCTGTCATCGTGGAATCAAAGATTGTATCGAAATCCCCTTTGCTTTGCTGGTTCCAAAGGTTAGCTATCAGGTGATAAGGCTCAAGCATAGGAACATCGGGCGAAATGGCACTTTGGATAAGCATACGCTCATCATCCGAAAGGTTCTCGTATGCCGTTTCCCATTTCACATCCTCTATCAGTTTCTTGGCAATATCGCTTTTGGCGTTTTTCAACTCATAGCCAAACTTGTCGTTCAAGAATTTATAGAGAAACACCTGAGTGATTATCTTATATTCGTTGCCATCGTTGCCCATACCGTAAGACTGGCATGTCGCTTTCAGTCCGTCAATGAGCTTTAATGTTTTTTCTTTTATATCTGACATAATTCCTTCTTTTTTAAGCCATGCCGTATGTGGCATTGTATTGGTTGATATATTGTTGTGAAATTCGTTGCTGGATGAACTTATAATCGTCCATTTCCGGCCTTATTTGTGGAAAATGATACAAGCACCCATTGATAAGAGCCATTACCGTGCGCCCGAAGTATGCATCTTTTTTCAAAATATCGTTACGGTCATATACTTTGGCATCCACATCCTCTTTGATAATATTGAGAATGGCTACAATCTCATCATCAAGGAATGAGAACATCGGCTTCTGCCCTTTCTCTTCTCTTTGTTTGTTGACCTCACGGATGCGCTTGTGTACTCGGGCAAACTTCTCATCCCCTTTATATTTCTTTACCAAAGCATTATTTCGTTTTTGCAAGTCCTGCAAACGGGTTATGATTTCATCCAAAGCCTGAGTCTCTTCGTTGAACTTGGCTATGCTGTCAATCACAAAGCCATGCTCCTTGAAGCGTTCCATAAAAGCATCACGCAGCGACATAAATTCAGGATCGTCTTGGTCGAAGTTCTGGGTAAACGAGGCAATGGTGCGTTGCCATTTCTCTTTCAGCTCCGCTCCACCCGAAATAAGGCGCATTTCTTCCTGTCCAATCTTAGAGAAGGTGAACTCTATATCCATCATCGCCTCATTGATTAGTGTCTTTGTTTCATCACCGATGCTAAAAGCTTCCTTTTGGTTGATGATGCCAATACGCCTTTGTACTTCGGAAAGCAACTGAGGCAACTTCGTGATTTCAAGTTTAGCGAATTGTTCCTTCATGTCCTCATCGCCGAAAGTACGCACGAGGTTTGCCATATTTTTCGCAGATTCCAAAGCCTGTTTTAGGTCAAGCAGAACAGCCTTGTCTTCTTCCGTGGAAATCTCCGAAGAAAACTCTTCCGCATTATCGTAGGAATAATCGAAGAGGGTCTGGCGTACTTTTTTCATTTGTGCCACAATCTCATCCTTGTCCTCAATCACTTGAGTGAAAGAGTCTGTGGCATTGCCGTCACCAGTCTCATCCACATCGTTAAAACGATTCAACTCTTGCAGATAAGCCTCGTTTGTTTCTTTGAAGTTACGTTTAATGTCGGCAAAGTCAATGACAAATCCGTAACGCATTCCCGGATATGGACGATTTACACGGGTAATGGCTTGAAGTAGATTATGGTCTTTCAGCTTACGACCGAAATACAAACGCTTCAAACGAGGTGCATCAAAACCAGTCAATAGCATGTTGAAGACAATAAGAATATCCACGGTCATATTCTTTTTGAAATCCTTGACTGTCTGTTTTCTCGTTTCCTTGTCGTCTGTGTCGTGGAGAATGATTCCGGCTTTCAGTGGTCTATACTTTGATTTGTAATCCACTTCGGGTTCACCTACCACAAACGTCCCGTCAGGGAGCTTAATCTTGATAGGCTTTGGTTGGTATTTCTGCCACTCCTCTTGGAATACATCATAAAGCCGTCTTGCTTGTTCACTGGTTTCGCAGATAACCATACCGCCTAATGTATCATCGCCTTGTATCTTACGGAATTCTTTCAAGTCCTTCATGATATAGTGAGCCAACTCGTTCACATAGCTGGGGTGCTCTATGATTTCCGATTTGCGGATGTCTTTCTTTTGCACCAATGTGTCCAGCTTGTCGTACACGTCCGAAAGTCGCTCTTTGTAGGATGTTTCTATATCCTCACGAATGATTTTCAGCGTATAACCGTCTGCAATGGACTTGTCATAATAATAGGTATGCAGGTAAGTACCGAAGACCTTGCAACTTGCACGTTCCTCTTTTAACAGCGGAGTACCTGTGAGAGCTATCTTTATTGCATCGGTGTCCGCATCAAAAAGGTTGGCAAGAAAACATCCACCAGGTTTATAGCCACGGTGTGCTTCATCGAGAATGAAGATACGTTGCAGATTTGTAGCATAATCATTGATGCGTACTTTTTCCTTATCCTCTGCAAAGCGTTGTATATTCACGACTGTAATTTCAGCTTGACCGCTTGTTCCTTGTTGTGCTTGGTTACTGCGGAACTGTTCCATCAGTTCAACCCTTGTATTAGCAGTTGAAACCACCAGCCCACGGGCTTCAAATTCTTGCGTGGCTTGCTCTAACAAATCAAGGCGGTCAACGATAAAATAGAATTTGGCAACCTTATTCTGTTTGGAATAGAAATCATTAAGAATATAAGTCAAGTAATAGGATAAAGCGGTCTTGCCGCTACCCTGTGTATGCCAAACTACGCCCGATTTTACCCCCTCGGCAAGTTTCTTACGAATAGCCAACGATGCAAACAACTGCTGGTAACGCATGATATGCTTTTGGTCGGTAGATTCAATTTTGCCGTCCACTTCTCGCTCCATGCGGACGTAAGCGATACCATATCTAATGATATACAATAAGCGTTCTGGCGAACACATGGAAGTCAATATACGGTTGGTGGGCGTATTGAAATCGAGGTTCGTTTGATATTCGGGACTGGTATGGATTACCTGACAGTTGTAATCAAACAGTATTTTCTTTTCCGCTACCCTGTCAATCTCCTTATATGGATAATCATGATGGTATGGAGCAATTTTCTGGCCGTTTGGATTTTCCTCACGGAAGCAATTGAATGGAGAATAAGTGCGTGCGCCTGTACAATAGAAAGCCCCTTGTATGGGTACGATACCACCCAACGCATCGTATTCCATATTATTACTGAAAATCATCAGTTGGGTTATATTGATGAAGCGACGGAACTTCTTATTCGGGAAACGCTCTTTGTTCATCCGTGCGCTTTCTGCCAGCATACCACCATGATTATTTGGTTTCTTTACTTCTACAAAGCAAAGCGGCAGTCCGTTTACAAACAGGGTGATGTCTGGCCGGAACTCATCCTGACCATTCTTGCAAGTAAACTCAGCTGTAAAATGGAAAGTATTGTTTTCGATATTGTCAAAGTCTATCAGTTTTACAGGAGATACGGCTTTAAGGCGGTTGTAAAAACCACGTCCAAGGTCATCATCATTCAATTCTTTGCGGATGTCTTTCTGTACTTGCATCCATTCACCCTCATGACCAGGGTTCAGCTTTTTGAATTGTTGCTCAAAAATTGGCAAAAGGATATTTGTGTCACCGTCATAGACCGTTCCATTTTTATCTTCACTCAACTTGCCAAAATATGTATATCCTATTCGGGTGAGATGAACCATTGCCGGCATCTGTACCCGTGTCGCTTCACTAAACTGCTTCATTCTTCGTCCTCCGTTATTTCACATTGAAATGATCTTGCCCCGTTCCCAACAGGCATAGCACCGAATCTGTCATAAAACATTCCCAAAATATCAGATTCAAGGTATTTGGATGCCTGCTTACCTTGACAAAGGTAATAATAGACTTTTGCTCCATGATATTTCATGTAGTTGTACCTGTCAAATCGCCACCACTCGTCTTGTAAATCGTTGACTGCATTTCGAAGATTTACCTGATGTTCTTTAAGTCTTCTTCTAATGTTGTTTGCTTTGCCTATGTATATGACTTTCGACATTCCTTTGGGATATACAAATTTCGTTTGTGGTGAAGCAATAATATACACTCCGTCCTTTGCTGGAATCTCGGACAAATCATCATCCACAAGATTTGCTATCTCGCCATCGCAACCATGTATAGGACGAAAATCCTTTATGAACCACAAATCCCTTTTCATGGCTTTTGAGACAATATGTATGGTTTATATTCGCGAACAATCAGTTCTTTAATATCTACGTCCAACAAATCTGCAATCTTTAGCAGACTTGCTATATCTGGTTGTGATGTGTTTGTACACCATTTTGACACAGTTGATGGGTTAACTCCCATTTGTTCTGAAAGCCATTTACTAGTGCGTTTTTTCTCTACTAAAACGAGTTTGATTCGATTTACATCTTCCATTTGTACATTCTTTGTCTGCAAATTTAGTGATTTTTTTTCATTTCCATTGTTATTGGCAGCATAAATTCATTTTTTATACTCCCAATGTGTTATACTCCAAAAATCAAATATAACCTTACGCACATTTGATTTTAAGGTTCTAAGTGTCAGAGTTAACATTAAAAATGTTAGAGTTAGGCACCTTTTAGTGTTAGAGGTGGAATTATATAAGTGTCAGAGTCTCCCAGTTGTCCATATTTAGAATCGTTATCCATTTGTCGTAAAAATAAAGACCATTTGCGACAACATTGTGGCTTTAGCAAAAATTAAGATGTCGTTCAGATGTGTTTTGTCCGTCAAATGACCTAAATTGGTTATCATAGAGATTTGTTGATGTTCGATCTGCAAAACAGTGAAACTCAAACCTTTTGTTTTCGCATTGTTTTCGCAAAACGCAAATCAGCGGCTTACACGAAATTGTAAGTCGCTGATTTTTAGTGTGGACCAGCCTGGGCTTGAACCAGGGACCTCCAGATTATGAGTCTGTTGCTCTAACCAACTGAGCTACAAGTCCAAAAGATATACACATAAATATTGCCCACAATGATAATATGCGGAACATATTATTGACAAAACATGTATGGCATAAATTCTGTGTGCAAAGGTAATGGTTTTCGATGGAATCACCAAATGTTTTAAGAAAAATATTGCATAGAAGACTCAGAAAAATGCCTAAAGCACTTTTACTTCAATCATAAAAGTGTCCACAAACCCTAACCTACAACATTACTCTATCATCGCCATTGCACACCATAGTGCAGGAGTCTTCCGTGCATATCTCCAATGAAACACTTACGGTCAAGGTCATACTGCCTATTATTTTCTTGCCAACAGCCAGCTTCCATTGCACATCAGCAAACTTGAGTCCATCTGCAAGATACTTCTTGTTTGATGCCATACATTAGTTTACGTATATCTTCACTAAGCTTAAAAAGGACAATACCTTTGTGGATAATAAATAATTGAAGTTAAAATGATAGAGGCATAACTTCCTTTGCGGTATTTTTTACGTACCTTTGCGTAAAATAACATACAAAGACATAAATGAAATGACAGACGTAAACCACAATGGCCTTAGCGATGCCAAGGTGCTGGAAAGCCGTCAATTGCATGGCGAAAACGTGCTCACCCCTCCAAAGAAAACCTCCTTATGGAAACTGTACCTTGACAAATACCGTGACCCGATAATAGAAATATTGCTTGTAGCCGCTGTTCTATCATTGGGTCTTGCCTTTATCAACAATGACTTTATAGAGACCATTGGCATTTTCCTCGCAATATTTTTAGCTACCACTGTTGGCTTCTACTTTGAGCGCGATGCCGCCAAAAAGTTTGAGGTTCTCACAGCCATGAACGAAGATCAGCCTGTAAAGGTGCGCCGCAATGGAAAAGTCATTGAGATACCAAGACGCAAAGTCGTAGTTGGTGACATTATATTGGTGGAAGTTGGCGATGAGATACCAGCCGATGCAAAACTCATAAAAGCAACAAACCTACAAGTAGATGAATCAAGCCTCACAGGCGAGCCATTAGCAACAAAAAGAACTGACGACTCCACCACACATTCTACTACAGAAAAAGAGACCGCAAAACAAAAGGACGGAGACGCATATCCAGCAGACGTCATACTGCGTTCCACAATGGTTATGAACGGTCACGGCGAAGCAATAGTTACGGCAGTGGGCGATGCCACTGAAATAGGCAAGGTGGCACGCAAGTCAACCGAGGTCACTCACACAAAGACCCCACTAAACATCCAACTTGGCAAACTTGCCTCCCTCATTTCCAAAGTGGGCTCTGCTGTAGCCGTAATAGCATTTGTCAGTTTCTTGGTACATGACATACTGACCAATAGCATTTGGCATAGCAAAGATTATTTCGGCATGGCTCAAATTGTGCTCAACTATTTCATGATGGCAGTGACACTCATTGTCATGGCCGTGCCAGAAGGTCTGCCTATGGCTGTTAATCTTGCACTTGCCCTTAACATGCGGCGAATGTTGAAAAGCAACAACCTTGTGAGAAAGCTGCAAGCCTCTGAGACAATGGGAGCCGTAACCGTGATTTGCACTGACAAGACGGGCACGCTTACACAAAACAGGATGAAGGTTGCCACAATGGAGTATTCAAGCTTCCAAAGCGACAACAGCGCAGAATTATTAGACATTGCCATAGGAATAAACTCGACGGCAGAACTTGACGAAAACAAGGTCGTCGGTAATCCTACAGAAGGAGCATTGCTGCTTTGGCTTAAGGACAAAGGACAGGACTATAAAGATATAAGAAGCAAATATCAAATAGTCAGCCAAGAGCCTTTTACTACAGAAAAGAAATACATGGCAACAACGATAAACTACGGTGGCAAGACCGTTACTTTCGTTAAAGGTGCGCCGGAGATTGTCATGTCGATGTGCAACATCAGTGACAATGAACGTCAAAACACAGAGAAGCTTCTTCTCGGCTACCAGCAAAAAGCCATGCGAACTCTTGCATTTGCATTTGTCGAGGGCAACAACTTGCAGCATCTCACGTTGCAAGCCATCTTCGGCATCAGCGACCCTGTGCGCGATGACGTACCAGAAGCTGTACAGGAATGCCGCGATGCCGGAATCAGGGTCAAGATTGTCACTGGCGACACGTCTGCAACTGCAATGGAGATAGCAAGGCAAATAGGCTGCCTGCCAGAAGAAAACAATCAAAAAGACCAAGACCAAAACACCCGGTCTCAATGGGTCATCACCGGACCTGAATGGGCAGCACTTTCTGACGATGAGGCATATAAACGATGCGAAGAAATAAGAGTCATGTCGCGCGCACGCCCAACCGACAAGCAACGGCTTGTAAACATGCTGCAAAAGCACGGCGAGGTGGTGGCTGTGACAGGCGACGGCACCAACGACGCACCTGCATTGAACTATGCACATGTCGGACTCTCGCTTGGCAGTGGAACAGCCGTAGCAAAACAAGCTTCAGACATAACGCTTCTTGACGACAGTTTCAAGTCTATAGTCTCTGCCATTATGTGGGGACGCTCGCTTTACAAGAACATCCAAAGGTTTATCTTCTTCCAACTCATCGTCAACCTGTCAGCCTTGCTGCTCGTGATTGGCGGCTCTATAATTGGCACAGAAATGCCACTCACCGTAACTCAGATATTGTGGGTGAACCTCATCATGGATACGTTCGCGGCACTTGCACTCGCCTCCCTCCCACCCTCTCACGAAGTAATGAAAGAAAAGCCAAGAAAGATTTCCGACTTCATAATAACCAAGCCGATGGGCAAAGGAATCTTGTTCTGCGGACTTTCTTTCTTTGCCATCATGTTCGTATTCCTAATCTGGTGTGAGCGGCATGGCACCGGCAGCGTGGTAGACGTGCACGAGCTGACACTTTTCTTCACCACCTTCGTAATGTTGCAGTTCTGGAACCTTTTCAACGCAAAGTGCCTTGGCAGCGATTACAGTGCTTTCCGCCACTTCTGGCGCGACCGCGGGCTCGTATTGGTGCTTGCCCTAATACTATTCGGGCAATGGCTCATTGTCACCTTCGGCGGCCGCATGTTCCGCACACTGCCTTTAAGCCTTACCGAATGGATGGTCATAGCCGGGGCTACATGCGTGCTCGTACTTGGTGGCGGAGAGATATACCGCGCAATCAAGAGGGTCAGGAAAAAGAAGCTATAAATTTATTACGTCTACAGATTATGAATTTAAATTATGAATTGTAAACAGCCTTGCGTCGCCACTATAGGGTTTTTCGACGGAGTGCACCGTGGACATCAGTTCCTCATACGGCATGTCATAGACGAGGCACGTAAAGCCGGAATGCAATCATTGGTTGTCACCTTTGACCGGCATCCACGACAGGTGCTGCACCAAGACTACCAACCCGAACTGCTGACCACACTTGACGAAAAGGTAAGGCTGCTGCGGCATACCGGCATTGACAACGTTGAGGTGCTTCACTTTGACACCGAACTTGCGTCGCTGACAGCCCACGACTTCATGCAGCAAGTGCTACGCGACAAGCTCTGCGTAAGAAAACTCGTGATAGGCTACGACAATCGTTTCGGACACAACCGCTCGGAGGGGTTCGACGATTATGTGAGATACGGCAAGCAGATGGGTATTGAAGTCATACACAATACAGCCTATCTGCTCAACGGTGTCAAAGTAAGCTCATCGGTAGCGCGCTCTTTCCTGAAGGAAGGAGAGGTGCAGATGGCAAGCTTATGCCTTGGCAGAAATTACACCATTGTCGGAAAGGTGGTTAGCGGCTACAAGGAAGGACGCAAGATGGGCTTCCCAACGGCAAACATCGACACCTCGGCATACGGACTGCTCATACCACGAAATGGTGTCTATGCCGTGAAAGTGCGCATTGGCGACGATGGCAAATGGCTGCCGGCAATGATGAACATTGGCACGCGCCCCACGTTCAACGACAGCAGCCTGTCGCTGGAGGCTAACATCCTCGATTTCCAAGGCGACCTGTATGGCAAGCAATTGCAAGTGCAATTCGTTGACCGAGTGAGGGACGAGCGCAAGTTCAAGAACGCAGACTCACTGATGAGCCAACTGCTTGACGACGAAAAGCAAACAAGGCGCATCCTTACCGCAGATACCACAAGACAACAAAACAAACAAGCAACATGAAGAATAACGTGCGCGGCATACTTGACATAGCACTGTATGCCATAATGTTTTTAATCATACAACTGTTTTTCACCTACATCATGGCATTCGCCATGGTATGGATTGACGGCGAGACCTTCAACGAAGCCCTTGCCGCACTCGCAAACGGCAAGCAAGCCGGCAAGATGATTGCCGTCAGCGTATTGGGCAACGCCATGATGATATGCCTGTTCACCAAGCTGAAATGGGCGCCCATATCACGCTCATGGCTCAGGAGCAAGCCATGGGGAGTACTATTCTGGTCAGCGTGCCTCGCCCTCGGCACCATACTGCCGTCAGAATGGATCGTAGAGCAGATACAATACACCATGCCCGAGTCGGCGGCACAGCTCCTGGAGAGCATAATGGGCGAGCCTTGGGGATACCTTGCCGTTGGAATACTGGCACCGATAGCCGAGGAGCTGGTCTTCCGCGGGGCAATTCTCAGAACCCTGCTCAACCTTACCAGCCAACGCCGACACTGGGCAGCCATAGCCATCTCGGCGGTCATATTCGGCGCAGCCCACGGCAACCTGCCGCAATTCGTCCACGCCACGCTCATCGGGCTGCTGCTCGGATGGATGTACTACCGCACCAAGTCCATACTCCCTGGAGTGCTGTTCCACTGGGTCAACAATACCGTGGCATACGTAATGTTCAACATCATGCCACAAATGGCCGACGGAAAGCTCATTGACTTGTTCCACGGCAGCAAAAACATGATGGTGCTGGGACTGTTTTTCTCGTTCTGCATACTCATACCAAGCCTGTTGCAACTCTACCAACGTATGAAGCCTGTAAAATAAATTTGTAATCATTACAAATTTTATGGCAAAATATTTGGAGCTAAGAAAGAATATCATTAACTTTGCAAGCGAATACAAAAACATTACGATTTAAACTTAATACAAGAGCATTATGAAAGAACTTAAGGGAACAAAGACGGAGAAAAACCTCCAGGAGGCTTTCGCCGGTGAGAGCCAGGCACGCAACAAGTACACTTACTTTGCAAGCAAGGCACGCAAGGAAGGCTACGAGCAGATAGCCGCCATCTTTGAGGAGACCGCAGGCAACGAGAAGGAGCACGCCAAGCTTTGGTTCAAATATCTTGAGGGTGGAGACATTAAGGACACTCACAGCAACCTTGAAGCTGCCGCAGCAGGCGAAAACTATGAGTGGACAGACATGTACGACCGCATGGCAAAGGAAGCCGAGGAGGAAGGCTTCAATGAGATTGCGGCAAAGTTCCGTATGGTGGGCGCAATCGAGAAGCACCACGAGGAGCGCTATCGCAAGCTCATCGAGAACCTCGACGAGGGGCTTGTGTTCTCACGCGACGGCGACCGCATCTGGAAGTGCCGCAATTGTGGACACATCGTTATCGGCAAGAATGCTCCAAAGGTTTGCCCGGTGTGCAACCATCCGCAGAGCTTCTTCGAAATCAACGCTGAAAACTATTAAGCGACGATAAAAAGATAATTAGACTGTAAGAAGTGACCACTAATGGCGCAAAAGGCCGAAAGACCAATGCACATTAGTGGTCACTCTTTCGTTTTATGAAGCTATCAAATATTTTGAAATATGTTTACAACACCCCATTTGTGAGCAGCTTATTTTCAACGAAGCAGTGGTTCAGTCGCAAATACGCGATTCCCAGCCAAAGTTACAGTCCTTTGATAAACAAGCAGTTGCATAAGCAAAACATTTTTCATTGCTTTTATGCAACTTCTTTACGGCGTAAAGGCATCGTCTTTACGCCGCAATCGTCCCTTTTCTACGTCGTAATTAGATTGCATGTACGCCGCAAAGACCACGCAATTACGCCGTACAAGCAACTCACACGCGGCGGTTGTGTCTCCTTGGGAGGGCGTACGTGGGTCTCAGCTCCCGTTTTTCTTCATTTTTTAGACCTATTTTGGTAGCCCTGTTTTCTTGTCACTTTTCCTTACTTTTCAAATCACAATCTTCATCTCCTTGGGACTGTTCTATATGTTCGACCTGGAGTTGAACACCGTGACGCTTGCCGCCATTATCATGACGCTCGGAATGACTGTCGACGACTACATAGTCATCATAGACGGCTATGTCAACAATCTTGCCAAAGGCATGCGACGATGGCAGTTCGCCGTGGAAGCCTATGGCTGCCGTCATCTTCCTCGGCATCCTCATCACCATGTTCTTCATCCTAACCGTTATGCCCGTGGCCTACTGGCGATTCATGCCCGACCCCGTGAAGAAACTCGAAAGAGACGTTGAGATGATGAGCAAGTAAAAGGCACTGTTGAGAGACTATCCTAAAAGATAAAACATAACATTCTTTCAAAAAGCCGCAGGAGGATTGATTTTCTCCTGCGGTTTTTATATAATAAAAAGGCAACCACATTGTGGACTACTCTATAAAGCTTTGCCTCCTTAGTGGGCTTACAGCTTATTTGCCGCGGCTTGTCGTTGCGACCTCGATTCGTCAAGATGCGCGTGTATCTGATTGTTCATAACCTTGTTGACTGCAATCTTGCCTATCAGCCAGACTACGAAGTAAACCAGCGCAACCTTATAGTTGAAGACGAACAAGAAAACGACTGCAAGAAGCCAAAGCCACTTCACAATATTCTTAATCTTGTTCTTGCCATTCACAAAGTCAACCTCCTCTTGGTCGACAGGATAACTGTACGAAGTGCGCTGCCCTGTACCATCCATGAGGAAATGGTATTGCGTGCCGCCATAGTTGTAATAGACAAACCAGAACGGAACAAGAACATACTTGCCTCGCGTCGTAATATTATAGCTTGATTGAGCGCGGAAATTGCGTATCTCCTGATTGCCAATCTGGTTGAGGGCAGCTTTCTTTGCTGTTTCCTCAACCATATCTTTTCCGTGCTTCTGCCAGACTATAGTAGGGTCGGCATTGCGATCCAAGGTCATCAGATTATCATCATTGATGTCAATCATCTCCGGCTTGAATTCTTTTGACATCATCACGTCGTATGGAAACAGGGCAGTAAACTGCCTAAGCTCATCCGGTATTTCGTTGCCTTCATTAGCAAGACACAGAAATGCAAAGTTACCTGCTGCGTTTCCGTTCTGCGGACGCCATTTCTTCACCTTTTTTGTTGACACCGTTTTACCACCGTCAAGGATGTTATTGCTAACCTTAACATTTTGATCTTCATAGGAAGACTCACAGCTCCACGACGCATTATACGTGCCTTCATAGAGATACATTGGCAAATAAGCCTGAATGACATCACCTGTGCTTATAGCCTGGAAAATATTTGTAGGCACATAGTCTTGATTAATCAAGGCATTGACCATCGCATTCTCAAAAGAGTCTTCGTTTGTCGAGAATGGTATGATGCGCTCCGGCACAGGCACTTCCTTGGGTTTTACCAACGGATTGACAAGTTTGCTGTGACAGTAAGGGCATTCCGTCATCAGCTTGTTAGGGTTGAAGGTGTTGATGGGCCTCTTACATGAGGGGCAGATCACCTGTTGGAGCTTTAATGTTGTTTCTTCTGCCATACAGTTAAATTTATAAGTTAATAAATAGGATTATGTTCAAGAGTATCTTGCCATCTTTATCACGCGATTACGCTTTTGTATTGCCGACATAACACATTCAATTTGTTGATTGAGCAAATCAAACTGTCCTTGCGAAACCATAGAGCAAAGCGTATCAACAGCATTTTCAAGCTCTATTTCTGCATTCTTCGCTTCAGGAAGACTTTCCAACGAACTATTATTAAGCTTCTGATAACAGATGTTCATCTGTTTGTGCAAATCAGTGTCGTTCACTTTTCTCATTGCATTCTTTACATTTTCTGCGAGGGAGCGAATATACACACGTTCATTTTTTTGCTTTTCCAAAGAAGCGTGTGTAGCATCGTTTGCCAAAACGCTCATTATCTGTAGGATAAGAAATATTGTCAGCATTGCCCCTTGCACGATTGCAGGCCATAGAGGCGATGGCGCATTGTACCGCATAAATGCCAAACCGGCAATCAATTCAATAAAGAAATAAAACAAAGCCCGTAAATACAGGCTTCCCACTAACACGGCTTCGCCCTTGCGCGACTTATACAGTAATGGAGTACAAAGCAGACATAGATAAGCCGCATGTATGAAACCGTAGCAAATACATTCAGTTGTAGTTCGGTCTGTTCCTCCCAAAAGAAAGAACAGAAGGTTGAATACTACAATGAATACTGAGCCTATTATTATTTTTAAAACATTCTGTTTCATGTTCTTATGTTGTTTAAATGATTTACAGCCGACTCATTATCTCGGCAACCTTAGCATCATATATTTGCTGCGTTATGAGTCCTGCATCAAGCAACTGCTTCATCTTTTTCAGTGATTCTACAAGGTCAGGTGTTTGAGTTGCCGATTGCTGCGAGCCTGTACCAAATCTGCCTTGCCCTCCGAAGCCTTGCGGATGGGGTGGTTGCTGTGGCTGAGGATTGCTGAAAGCAGTTGTTGCCATCTGTGCGAAAGCATTGCCAGCTGCCATACCCATGCCAAGACCAGCACCCGCACTGGCTACACCGCCGGCTCCCGGATTTACGGCAACATCTTTGAGCAGCTCCTGCTGCACAGCCTTGTCGTAGCTTCCAGTATGAGCAGCCGCAATCAGGCGGTCAAGATATTTCTTCCGCTCATCTGTGTCGTCTATATTTAAGTTGTAGAAATTGAACCTCTCCAATTTAAGGCCATAGCCGGCAAAGAGCTCGTCAAACTGAGGCTTCAGAACATTAGAAAAGTCTTTAAGCTGACTTGAAATGGCATTTATGGAATGCTGCATGGACATTGCCTCTAAAGCTTTACCAATTACAGAACTTATTTCTTCCGAGATATTAGCCTCAAACATTTGCTCTAAGTCTGTAACCGTATAAGTACTCTTGTCACCCATGAGCCTCATAAAAGTCGTTTTGCTGGCATCATCATCTTCGTCGATATTGAACTTTACAATAAATGCAGCAGCCCCACGTATAAAAGTCGGAACGCCGACAACACCACCTCCAAGGAAAAAGTCTTGAATCTCTATCGGAGATGATGTGCCCCAGTCAATTTTTTGTTCATTGGTCTGAACATGATATACTTGGCAAGTAAATGTACTGATGCCTCCTGTAAGCATATTGCGTATGCGGCTCAATACAGGATAGTTCTCTGTCTTCACCTCATGCCTTCCCGAAGGCAATACACCATATAATTCACCGTTCTTGATAAATATCACCTGCTCATTGGGAGCAACAGTAATAACAGAGTTTGTATTGAAGTCTTGCCTGTCGTCTAAATAAATAAGCGTCCCAGTATCATTTTGTCGTTGTATAGACTCCATGACATTTTTGCTGCCTCCTGCAAAATTTGCCTCGCTTTGGTTTCTATGAAATAGTCCCATCGTTTATTAGTTTTATGAGTTTATAGTTTATGGGTTATTCAGTAGTGTCTTCTGTGTAATCGCTTCCATCCGTGCCCCAGCCACCACCGCTGCCGAAACCACCACCATAGTCATCATCTGAAGAAAGTTCATCCGCATCGGAAGAAGATTCCGGGTATTCCGGGAAATAGTCGGTGTCGTTTTCATCATCATCGTCATTGTCCGTAACTCCCCAATCCCATTCGTTGTCTTTGGTAAAATCGCTGTCAAAGCTATCATCCTCTGTGTCACTTCCTGTCGTGTCCCATTCCCAGTCTGAGCCCGAAGTTGTATCCTGTCCTGCCTCAGTAACATCATAGCGGTCGTCTTCAGTTTCTGTCACATCGTTTGCTGCCGTCAATTCTTCGTCATAATTTTCAGAGTATTCTCTCATACTGTTGCCTTTTTAGGAGCTTCATAGACTTGTTTTACAGAACTCTCTATGGCTTTAATTGGAACTTTCAGTTTTGTGTCATATCTAAGTTTCCGCCAGAAATTTACTTTTACGCACGTCCTCAAATCTGGCGTAAACGGCTCATCGTTTAGCTCCAACTTTATCAGACGAGTGAACTGCGAAAAGGTCTTTTTCACAGGCTCTACTGTCTTGGTATCTTTTGGGATATTCTGTCTGAATATCCTCCTTGCCACTTCCTTAGCCAATAGTCGCCTATTGTAATCGCATCCCTTACTACAACACTCTGCGAAAGCACATTCAGGATAAGGCCGCAACAGCTCTTGTCTATTCTTCCAATAAGTAGACAGGTTCTTGATGCTATCATCAGAAAGAGATATGCTTATCTTATTCTCAAGACGATAGTCGGGCGTAATGACTTCTTCTGGCTCATCAAGACGATTAAAGAAAACAAAAGCCTCACCAGGTTTCAACTTAGTAAGTCTTGCAACTTGTGCTTCTGTCATACCTGTAGAGTCAGAAATTATTTCTTTATCTTCCCTTTCTACCAACCTGAATGCTACCTTTATGTCTGTAAGTGCTACGATGTCTGTGCCCACTTTACATGGCGACTGATCTGCAATGGCAATTCCCACCCCGTAAGAACGTATCTCTGCAAGCATGCGCTTTACCAAGCTTTGTGCCACGGCACTTGGGTTTGCCGACCCCTCACAGACGGTTGTATCAGCATCAAGCAATACGTGAGCTTCCTCCAAAAGAATAAAGTTTCTAAGTCCACCTTCGCCTACATAGTTAGCGTTGACGTATGCCAATATTGACAGCAGAAGCAAGGCTATAATTAAAGCCTTCTGCTCACTATTCTCAATGGCGGCAAGCTCTATGACGGTGGGCCTTTTAAGGATGTCTTCTATAGGTATAGAATAATAGTTGTCGAAAAGTGACACTAAGCTTTTCAGCCGCACCACACCAGCCCTACCAATGTTACGTGCATCGCCCGTATAGCCAATATCTTCAAATGTTTCCTGGAAGCACTTTATGAAATCTGCTATATTGAAAATCCTCCCGGCATTGTCAGTGGTATATGAGTCAAGCCATCGGAAATCCGAATAGCAATTATTAATGGTATCCTCGAAAATCTTGTCTAAAGGTGTTCCCATCGACACACCTGCAGCAAAGGCTGTCTTCAACGTTGATTTATATGTTTCCAATCTTACATTCTTTGGCGGAACAAAAGGATTAAAGACAAAAGGCGAGATAAAATTCTTGCCAGGCGTGAACACTTGCAGTTCCGGTATGCTTTGCACCAATGCCCTATATTCATTCTTGGCAGGTTCTATGACAAGGAATGGGATGTGGTGGTGTTTCCACAATCGGTCAAGCAATCCAACAGAAAAGGTTGTCTTGCCCGAGCCCGGCGTTCCAACAACAAGCATGTGCTTTGCCAAATCTTTAAGATTGAAGCCTATAGTATTGGCTTTTGACGATTTCAGCCTGCCAATCTCTATGTCGCCGGCATTGATAAGGTTTTGCGAATATGTCTTGCTCGACTTCTCCGTCTCATTGACTTGTAGCCCTGCGTTCACCCTCTCATCGCCTATAGGCAACCTGAAGAAAGAGGCTCCTTCGTCGGCAGTAATAATAAAAGGAAATCTGTAAAGCGCATTGTTTATATAGTCACTGCCCCATATTGCCGCATTACGATTGCGGTTGAGCAGGATGTCACTTACAATCCAAGGCATGGGGAAAAGGCTTTCCTTTGCGGCTGCAACCTCATCTCCCGAAAGATCCACAATATGAAGATTGGGCGCAACATTGCTTGAAGCCGTAAGCTGGCCAAGCACACGCGTGGATACGGCTTTGATAGATTGAGCATCGCCAAAAACTATGATATTATACTGAAACAGCGCACGGCTCTTGTTATCAGAATAATACTTATACAGCTGCATCATACGATCAGCATTGGCGATGCTCACGTTTCCTATCTCACGGTCACTGACACCACGGCTCAATACACTCACGCTTTGTGTCGTCTGGTTGAGTGAGGCAAGTTCCTCATTATTATAATAGGTAGGAATGAGTTGAAAAGCAACAGCACAATACGGATGCATAATAAGGATGTTAGCAATGCGGCTCAAATCCTGATAATCAATTGGAAATCTGTCAAAGCCATAACATACCGGCAAGTATCCATTTTGCAAATCCTCCATGCGTTCTTCTTTGACTATAGCCTGGCATGAACTATTGTCTACAGTCTTAAACACATCATAATATTCATTGAAGCTGCGCTCCGCAAACTCATATTTATCACTATCCAATGTTGCCTTAAGCAAATCAACAAGGGTTTGCAGGATTGCGCCTGCTTGTGTCTTTTGCCTATTGATGCATCTTAGCAATATATAAAGATGGATCTTAGCTTCATACGGTTGGTTAGTAACCGGCTCAGTAATCCAAACAAGATCTAACGACATATCAACATTAGAGCCTGCTAATTTGAACAACTCCTTATATTGTTGATATATCTCACTGAGAAGATTCGACATGTCATGTGCATACCTCCCAATGACCTCTTGTGGCTTGTCATTATCAGGCAACACAGATATATGTGGAATGGAAACCACCTCCACAATCTTCATGCCCACATGCTCGCCACTGTTTATCTGGATTGAATCCATAAGCTATATTTTGATAAAAAATTAAGTTTGTTTGGCAAAATTAATATAAACATAGCAATACCACAATAGCGGTTTCCCGTCATTTTGCACAAAAAAAGACCGTACCGACATGCCTCTTTGCGGCTCTCATAACAAATAATGTGACAAAAAGCTATCAACAGTATAAACATTTTCCTCATGTCATTTAGTTTGTTTGCAGAAATAATATTAATTTTGCGAGCAAAAGACTCTTATATGCGCATTTTTATCCGATGCATCACGACGTTTATGCTTGTTGCCTTTGCAATCTCTGCATCGGCAAGCCAAGACAGCCTGCTATGGTATGGCATACGCGATGCAGGAAGGGTGCGGCAAGCAGGCAATAGCGATTCAGCATATCACATGGCATTGCGATTGACCAATGCAGCCATAGAAGCCCGCGACCATCTGGCATGTGCAACCCTTTACAACATGCAAGCTATCTGCCTCAGCGATAAAGGCAAGAAGAACGCTGCAACCAAGAAGTGGGCTGAATGTGCAAAGATTGCAGAGGAGAACGGATTCCTGCAAAGAGCCGTAAGAACCAACAGCCACTTCCTGTTCCGGACCATGCTTCCAACATACGCACAGCTCGCCATTGCCTACAAGGATATGGGCAAGAGCCGAGAGAGCTTGCAGTACGCAATGACAGGAATGAAGTGGATGGCAAAATGCGATGACACCTTAGCACGAGCAACTTCCATGTCCTCACTCTCAGAGGTTCTCATGGATAGCAAACAGTATAAAACCATTTACGAGCCAATGAAACAAGGGGTGAAAGACGCATTGCAGTTCGGATATACAGACTTTGCCTTAGTGATGACCTCATACCTCATCAAGATAGAGCATGAAACAATGCATCGCAAAATGAAAGACATTCCTTGGGTGGAGGTAGGACGGCAAATTTTGCCGAACGCGAAAACAGAACAGGCAAAGACAGCTTATCTTGCAGCCGTGACCTTAGACACCGTGACTGCATCTCCTATGCAAGATCTTCCAGCATTGGCAAAGGCTGATACATCACGCCGCACAGTATCTTCAAAGGAAAAGCAACAAACTGCTCCAAAAACTGAACCCTTGCAAAAGATAACAAGCAAGAAGGTGAAATATGTTGTTTACCCTGTTTTTATCATCATTGCCTTATTCTTGCTTTATATCCTCTTGCAACATTTCCGCAAGAAAAGAAAAGATAGGGAAGCTGAAAAAGACAAGGCAAAGAGCTATATAGACGGGCAAGAGAATGAGCGCAACCGCCTTGCCAAGGAGCTTCACGATGGCATTAGCAACCAGCTTCTTGCCATACAGCTTAAGCTCAACAAGGAAGGCGTGACATCACGCACCATGCAAATGCTTACAGAAAGCCGTGAACAGGTAAGGCGAGTATCACATGAGCTTATACCGCCAGAGTTTGACCAAACCAATCTTGATGATGCCATTGCCAACTATGTCTCTGAGCTCAATGGCATTCAACATTGTGAAATGTCCTACCTATCCTCACCACAGGATGCTGATTGGTCAGCAATCCCTGTGCAAACAGCCTTGGAAATATACCGCATCACGCAGGAAGCCATAGGCAACTCTTTAAAACATTCCGGCGCCACCATCATAGCCGTAGGCTTGCATCGCAAAGAGGAAAACACTTTGGTTGTCATTATAAGCGACAACGGGAGCAAATCAATAGAGAACGAAGGCTTACAGCCTGAAAACATCCAAAAAGCAGAAGGTCATGGCATAGGCAAACGCACAATGGAAGAACGCGCAGCCTCTATAAACGGCAATATAGAAACATACCATCACCGATTGGGCAATGTATTAAAGCTTACCGTAAAGTTAAACATTGTTTAATTTCATACTGCGGAAAGCAAAAATAGCGGATTACCGTCATTGCAAATAAACAATTCTTCTTTTATTTTGTATGAAAAAAGAAAAAAGGCTCACGAAAGAGCGCCAATGACGTGATAATTCCTTATCTTTGCAATAACATTTATTGCGATGCCGCAATGCTTAAAAGTTGTGGCATATCTTATTAAAGGAAGCGCGTGACGCTTATTCTACAGTTGATGAATCTCGACACCTCATCAAGAAAGAAGTCAAGAATAAGATGTAACGCTCTATCCCTATGTATGATTGTACGTGTAAAAGCATACAACATAATAGGGCGTGAGCCATTTTTCTTGTCTGATTTCAGGGATGTCGAGAGCCTATCAACTGGACGGATTATGACTTACGCCCTTTTTCTATCATCATTATAACCTATAAGACTATGAAAGAAGACAGGAAGTATGTACTGGAGGACATCTCTATAGCCATAGTTGATGACCATGAAGTTGTGCTGGAAGGCTACCGCAGTTTCCTTGTGAAAAAAGGCATCAAGGATACTGAAGCTTTCAATAAGGGAAAGTCGCTATTAAACAGAGTAAGAGCCAAACACTTTGATCTTTACATTGTTGACGTTGAACTGCCTGACATTGACGCATACTCCTTGATTGACGAGATACGCATGCTGCAACCTGATGCGAAATTTGTAATCAACACTATACACGACGAACCTTGGACAGTAAGCAGGCTCACAAGCAAGAATGTGGACGGTGTAGTGTATAAATCAGGAAACCTAAACCAACTCATAAATGCTATGGAAGCCGTAGTCTATGGCAACCAATATTATTGCGGGAAATTTAAGGAAACGCAACAACACCTGCGATTGCAAAACGACATTCCCTCCGGACGAGAGCTCGACATCCTGTATTCCATAGCAGAAGGTCTTTCTACCAAACAGATAAGCCAAAAGCTCTATATCTCGGAAAACACTGTAGAAAACCATCGCAAGAGCCTTTTCCGCAAACTGCAAGCCAAGAACATGGCTGACCTCATAGTGAAAGCCCTCGCTGCCGGTTACCTCGACCTTGGAAGGTTAAAGAGATAATAAGGCTACAGCAGATGATAGGTGCCTCCTGCGTATGCCTTTACCACGCCTTTCATCTCCAGCTGGAAAAGAACGGCAATGACATTTCCTATAGGAATGCCTGTTTTTACAGAAATAATATCTTGCCGCAAGTCGTTGGTCTCGCCTAAGATGTCAACTACCTTTCTTTCTTCTTCCGACAAATCAGGGAAAAGCTGCCGCTCTATGCCTTGACTCCTCGCCTTCTCTAATACAGCCTCATCTTCCCAACCCATTGCCTTTACAAAATCCTCTGCCGAGGTTATGAGTCCTGCCTCATTGTCACGGATAAGATTGTTGCATCCCTCGCTGTACGGTGCGCCCACGGCACCGGGAAAAGCGAAAACGTCACGATTGTATTCACGTGCAATGCGCGCCGTAATAAGCCCGCCACCCTTCTTTGCGCTTTCCACAAGGATTGTTGCATCACAAATGCCAGCCGTAATACGGTTGCGACGGACAAAATTAAGCTTGTCGGGCTTGGTGTGGGTCATGTATTCAGTCATGAGACCGCCATGCCGAACCATCTCGTTGGCTGTGTCGCGATGGGAAGACGGATAAAGGGTGTCAAGGCCGTGGGCAAGCACGGCAACCGTGTCCATGCCGTTTGCCAAAGCCTCACGATGGGCATGCACGTCAACACCATAAGCGAGCCCGCTCACTATTATTGTATCTGGGCACAATGCGTGCAATCCTGCAACAAAACGGCGTATCAAATCCTCGCCATAGCGCGTGCAATGGCGAGTCCCTACGATATTGATGACGTGGCGGGAATTAAGATTGGCGGTACCTTTATAGAAAAGCATCAATGGCGCATCGGGTGCTTCCTTAAGGCGGTAAGGATAATCGTCATCGTTCAGGCAAAGAACCTTTACGCCATGCTCGAAGTCATATTCCAGTTCCTCCTCCACCCTGCCACGCATTGCTTCTATATTGTTCAGGTCTTCCTTTAGCTTAGCAGGAATGCCAGGAAACATCTTCGGCAAGTCCTTGCGTTGTTCTACTATAGCCGTAGCCGAACCGAAATGCCTGTACAGCTTCACCATTGCATTGAGATGGAAGTAGCTGAGACGCGTCAAGATTGCGGTATTGAGAAGCTCTTGAAGTCTATCTTCAGAGTTCTCACCCGATGCAAGCGGATTGACTTGTTCGTTAAACAATTGAGTGGGCATCTTCTTTTTTATCTAATGCAACCAATCACTTCATCTCCGTGGAAGAAGATTCCGTATTGAGACTGAAACCAAAAGCGTCGTCATATTCCTTGCTCACGCCGAGCTTCCCGTTGATAAGCGTCACAAGGTCTACGTCGGCATGAAACGAAAGCTTCATGTCAGAAGCACGGTAAATGTCATGCTCGAAGACATAGCGCAAACCCTCCTTGTGAAGATTCAGGCACGACACCATTTCATCGTCACAAGTCAACGGCACCTTGAATTTCAAGGTCATGCGCGCCACCACTGCGTCCACGCCTTTCTTGTGGAGCTCAGAAAAGCTCACGCCAAGGCTTTTCAAAAAGCGGTGACGCGTATGCTCTGTGTAATGCAGATAGTTGGCATTATTCACAATGCCCTCGATGTCGCACTCATAATCGCGCACTTCCATGCGCGTGGTAAAAAGATATTTCTTCATAATAGCGATATTTTTCGTAGCTTTCTATAGATAGATGGAAATAGATATTATAGAAGCTATAGATGATATAGATGGACTGAAAAATACATCCTCTATCCTATCTTTTTGCCTATCATCTTTTTTTGCCTATCATCAGTATCTATTTCATCTATCTTGCCTATCATCAGTATCCATTTCATCTATCTTGTTTATCATATCTATCCCTTCTATCTCTTAGCTCATCCAACTGTCGTTTTAAGTCATTATAGGCTTTGACGGCACGCTGGCGCAAGTCCATGTACTTGCTTTTCCACGATGCTGCAACCGATGTCATCTCATCCAGCTTTGCCTTCAAAGCGGCATTCTCGCTTTCGAGCTGTTTCATCTTGTCATCAATGCTTTTTCTATATCCGGTGCGAGCCGCATACATGCGCTCCTTAATGCCACCTTCCTTTACGAATATTTCTTCCTGCTTTTTAATGTAGCTGTTCAGCATTGCATCAAGCTGGTAGCAGAGCGTAAGACAGATGTTGCAGTATTCCTCAGCATTCCATTTCTTGCTAAGCGGCATATAATCCTCAGGATTGTTATGAGACTTTGTAAAGTCCTGCATGGGCTGGAACCGCGGATGCCCGGCTTTCCATAATGGCAGTTTGTGTGTATTGGCAAAGTCTAAGAAATCTTGCCTAAGTTCCTGAATACTCCCACGGTCGACAGTCAACAACTTAAGCTCCATCTCAGTAGATGCCTTGCCGTCTTCTGTTCCTTCCACTATATTTTGCTTTCCCGACCTTGCCGCCTGTATCATTTGGTCTACCGTACGGTCTCCATATTTAGGCAAGAAGCGATGACAGAATTCTACCGTAAGTTGATAGAGAGCGTCAGACTTATGGTATAACCTCAGTTTTCGCCAGTCATTGCCTTGGCGCAGAACCTGTGGCTGTTTCTCGTTATTGCCCGCCATGATACTCATTTTAGCCTTTTGCTCCTTTCAGGTATTCATATCCAAACCGGCATCGCAGGCAGTCGCGGCGGTCACAATACTCGTTTTTGAGCTGTATAAGGGCTTGGCTGTCACCGGCATTGTCCACCTCAAGTCCTATATCCCGCCACGTCCTCGTTATATGGTTATCCTCAGCTTTAAGCTGTTCCAGGAAGTCGAACGCACGGTCGCATAGCCTGTCGTCCTGCCTATGGCGGCCGTATGCAAAGAGCATTGGCACAACCGTGTTTATCAACAGCAGGTTGAGCGAACCCTCAGAGAGGTGTTTCTCATTGAATTTGCTCTCACAACCAAAGGCATAGTGGGTCTGCCAATAACCGGTGACGGAGGTTGCAAGGAGCTTTTTCACCGATTTTATATCCTCACAGTCCATAAGCTGCGACAATCCAGCCTTGCGTTGATAATAAAGGTTGGCAAGCTGGGAAATGCGGATATGAGGAAAATTCTGCGGGCGAAGGCGAAGGAAACGCCACAAGTGGAAGTCGATGGGCTTCAACGAGAACTTATGCGCAAGATACTTATATTCGTTGTTCAAGCGGAAGAAATAGTCGTCGGCAAGCGCAGCCTCGCGGTGTTTCTCAGGCAAAGACAACGGATTCAGCAGCCCCGCTTGCCCCATGAAAAACGCCTCAACCTGAAAGATGTCGTCACGATGATGGCCTACATCGTTTAGCGGCACGTTGAGAGCCCACTGCTCCATAGCGTCTGAATTGATGCCAAAGCCATAGTTGCGGGCCATAGTGACGAAGTACGCCGCCTCCCACGAGCCTTCGCAAAGCCTTGCCCTGCGCTTTATGTCCTCCGTCTTGCGCTCCAAGCGTTCAGTCTCGAGCGCGCTCATCCACGAGTGCTTCATGAGCCGTGAGAGCGACGGTATAATCTTATAGCATGGCGGATAGCTGTCTGTGCGCAGAAGCTCCTCGTAGTTTTGCCTCACGCTGTCGGGCACGCTCAGCTCCATCTGTGGCGGAGTCATGCCGTCGGCAGTGCGAGCCTCAGCATCAGCAACACCCACAACGTGCAGCACCACATTGTTATAATGGCTGTCACGTTCATGCCCGTGCAGGAACCAGTCGCTTGCCTTGTCGTGGATTTCCACATTGCCCACCCACAGCTGTCCGTCAATCTTTACCTTGGCGTTGAAAAAGTCAGGCCCGGAGTTGCGGTTGTGCAGCCCCGGGTCAAGCACCTCTACAGGCTTGCCGTCTGTGGTGCTCATTCCCGTGGCAGGAAATAGGCGATGCTTCCAACAATAATGCAAGAGTCGTTCCATGTGAGCGCATTCATCAATTACATGGCAAAATTAAGCAAAAATCCCGAACCATAAACAATATGACTCGGGATTTTTCATTTAACATTGCCATCAAGGCTTATTTATCTACCAGTGCCTATCACCTTATGTGCCTTGCCGTTTTTCCTAACAATATAAACCTTGCCCTGCTGCATATTCGAGACACGCTTGCCAGACAAGTCGTAAATCTCAACACCAGCATTCATGGTATTTGCGTTCACGGCACCAACGCCTGTGACAACCTGCTCCTTGCCAAACACCACGTTTATTTTCTCTCCCATAACAGTCATGCTCATTGTGGCGTACATCTTGGTTTCATTATCATAAAGTTCAGCATTCAATGTCACTTTAAAAGATAATGGAAAACTATATAGTTTTATTTTGATTTCCTGTGTATCATCAAGATACGTTACGCCATTCTCTTTCTTGGGTTTAACGTTGTCCATCTTGATGTCACCTATTTTAATTACCCCAAAAGAGAAATCCTTTAGCAGGAAATTGTAAGTCCCATCACTGTTTTTCGTAACGTTGATAGTGGTTTCTTGCGGAGTTGACTCTTTTCCATCAACCGTAATCCTCAACGTATCAGTATAATCGGTTGCGAAGGCTGAGATTGCCATAACGAAAGATACGACGATAAGCGTAAAAATCTTTTTCATAAGCTGTTGCATTTTTTTGTTTATCCTTAAAAACTATCTTTTTTTTACAAGTTAAATAACTTTTTTCTATCCAGGCCTCTTTTGCCCTCATTTATGGGCAAAAGGCAAGCCCGTCAGAACGTATATCCGAAGCCAACATTACAATACACGGGATGCATTGCAAAAGTAACCGTGTGGAAGTCGCTATTGAAAATGTTGTTGAACGAATAAGCAAGGTCAGCGTTTATCGAGAAATGGCGGTAAGCACGCCACGACACGCCAACCTGTGGTCCCCAATGGAAATGGCGCAAGTCTGAGCTGAAGTCGTACTGCGCCGAACTGCCATTGTCGAAATTGACCTTCTCGCCCGTAGGCGTGCCATTGCGCAAGTAGCCATCACTCACCTCGCCCGAGAACTCACCATCCATGCGGTAAGTGAAGAACATTCCGGCACGCACCTTCCAGCGCTGGTCAATACGATAGTTTGCCGTGACGGGAATCGTAAGGTCGGTGCTGGAATACTCAGTCCTCACGTGACCCGTGAAATAACCAGCCACGCGGTCTCCGTCCTGTATGATTTCCGTATGGTAGTTTTTCACCCTGGCACCCGTGGTCATGCGCTTTTCCTCAATCTTCACACCTACAGCCGCCCCCCACTTGGCATTCTCGCCAAACCACTTGGTGACGACACCCTCAATCACTCCGTTGAGATGGGGGTTGAAACTGCTTATGTGCCTTATCTCGCGAGGAAGCCCAAGCGGCGTGGCACCACCAATGTTGATGCCTGCCCTGACATCAAACTCCCATCCCTTCGACGATGTAAACTGCAAGTTCGCATCACGGTCACCAACCTTGTCCTGAGCCGTTGCCGGCAGTATTGCCATGCCCATAAGGGGCATAAGGAACAAAATGTATTTCAAAATCGATTTCATTTCCGTCTTACTCATAATTAACATGGAATTCGTCAATATACAGCGTGCTGCCAACGGCTCCCTTGAACAATGCGCCATCCTTGCTCGACGACGCCACGATGGCAAAGCTGTACTTGCCGCCAACCATTTTCTGGTAATCAAACTCCTTTCCGTTCATCTGCTCAAACGGTATTTCAAAGCGTGTCCACTCGTCGGTCTCCTTGCGGTCAACAAGCTCTGCCTTGAGCACGATGTTGGGGCTGTGCAGCGAACTCGACTTTCCGTCACGACCGTCAAGCCAAGGCACGTCATCAGTGACCTCAAACAACACTGCGTAGAGCGCAAAATCATCCTTTACACCTGCCACAGGTTCCATTTTCTTGTCGGTCACCACTTCGCCTGCCTTATATTTGTAATAACCCGTCAACGACACCGGCTTTGTATTGAAGAACGGTATGCCAAAATGGGTTGACGAAGCCATGTCGGACATATTGACCGAGAAAGTTCCAAGGAAAATGTTGCCGGCGGCAATGGGAGCGCCAAACATAGTGCCAAGGGCACCTGTGGAAATAGTGGTCAGCTTGGCACACTTGCCACTCTGCCCCCCATCGGCTTGCGACGTGGGATAGTCAGCGAAAGACGGATTGCTGGCGGCAAGTGTTATCATGGCACCGGCATTTCCGCTTCCCCAGTCAACATGCGAACCGCCTATAGTCTCATAAAACACATGGAAATAATCTTGCCCGTCAAACCCGTAATAGCGTATGTTGTCGAAATGGTAGTCTATGGGCGTGGCGTTGTTGGCTATTCGCACCGTGTATGTTTTCTTCCATTTGCCGTCTTGCGATGTCACCGTATATTCCTGCGGTATCGCCAGGTTTACAGAATCTTCCATTCCGTCGGCTTTGCTTTCCTTCTGTGGGTTAGGCACACGGGTAAAAAACTTGCGCGGCGTGCCCGAAGCCGGCTCTATAGTGGCACCATCCGTGAGCACGAACTCCGGACTGAGGATGCTGTCAGCGGTATTGGCATATAGCGTAACAGTATTGTTGGAAATCTCCGGCTGACGAATCAGTACATTGTTGTCGCCAAGCTTAACGCCCACGATGTCAGCCTCTGCGTTCAGTGCTTCTTCCTTTATGCAAGAGGAAAGCGATGTCACCGTCACGGCCAACACAAAGAAAGCTTTCCCCATGACTGATAGGATCCTGTTCATAAAAAACTTAATCTTTTAAATACAATCTTATTTTATCGGTGCAAAGTTACTGCTATTTCCTAAAAACAACGACACAAATTGATTTTTTCAACATTTAAAAGCACACTTTGGGTTAATAATAAGATAATTTTAATTATTTAAGTCGCCAACAATCCCCACTTTGCGACAAAATAAGTAATTTTGCAGAGAATAGGCTTTTAGCATTTACAAAATTCAACAAGCAATATGAAAATAGCATTAATCGGCTACGGAAAGATGGGGCGCATGATAGAGCAGATAGCCCTTGAGCGTGGCCATGAGATTGTCTGCAAGATTGACATTGACAACCTGCAAGACTTCGACAGCCCCGAGTTTGCGTCGGCTGACGTTGCCATAGAGTTCACCAATCCCACAGCTGCCTACAGCAACTATCTGAGGGCTTTCAAGCACAACGTGAAAGTGGTAAGCGGCTCCACGGGCTGGATGAAAGACCACAAGGCTGACGTCGAGGCACTTACAAAGGACGGCAAGCAGACGCTGTTTTGGGCAAGCAACTTCTCTATCGGCGTAGCAATATTCTCTGCCGTAAACAAGTACTTGGCAAAAATCATGAACCAATTCCCACAATACGACGTCCGCATGACCGAGACCCACCACATACACAAGCTCGACGCGCCAAGCGGCACAGCCATTACGCTCGCCGAGGAAATAGTGGAAAACATAGACCGGAAGAAAGACTGGAAGATGGGCACGACGACTTGGGACGACGGCCGCGTGGACGGCTCTGAGGAGCACAAGCCCGAAGAGCTGCTCGTGGACAGCATCCGCCACGACGAGGTGCCCGGCATACACACTATCGACTATGACAGCGAGGCAGACGAGATAACCATCACGCACAGCGCGCATTCGCGCAAGGGCTTCGCCCTCGGAGCCGTGCTCGCAGCCGAGTACACCAAAGACCACAAAGGGCTTCTCACTACAAGCGACTTGTTCAAGTTCTAAATCCTGTTCTGCCATGATTGACAAGGAAAAAGCAAAGCTAAACATGAAGAAGCAGTGGGCAAAGTTCGGCACTGCCTTCGTCTTCTATGCTCTCTTTATCATTTGGATGTCGCCACGCTCTATTGTCGGATGGTTGCTGACGTTGCTCGGCGCGCTGTTCATCTTCGATGTCTACATCACAAAGAAGGTGCGCTGGCAATGGTGGAAAGACTCAGAGGGCCCCGTGCGCTTCATCATGAGCTGGGTAGACGCTCTGGTGTTCGCCCTCGTGGCTGTTTATTTCATCAACCTGTTCTGCTTCCAGAACTACGTCATACCGTCTTCATCGTTGGAGAAAAGCCTCCTTACGGGCGATTACCTTTTCGTGTCGAAGGTAAGCTATGGGCCACGCATACCCGAAACGCCGCTCACAATGCCGCTCACACAGCACACGCTGCCAATCATAAAGACGAAAAGCTACATAGAATTGCCCCACTGGGACTACCGCCGACTAAAGGGTTTTGGCAAAGTGCAGCTCAACGACATAGTGGTTTTCAACTATCCTGCCGGCGACACCATTGTGACGGAGGAGCGTTATCAAGCCAACGACTACTACGGGATGATTTATGGCATAGGCGAACAGATATACGACCAGCAGATACAGACGCCTGTAAACCCTGCCACGCTGAACCGACAGGAGCAGTGGGACTATTACAAGACG
Organism: uncultured Prevotella sp.; assembly: GCA_964511295.1. Lineage (GTDB taxonomy): Bacteria > Bacteroidota > Bacteroidia > Bacteroidales > Bacteroidaceae > Prevotella. The sequence goes on along the minus strand of CAZEEP010000003.1, from coordinate 162,105 downwards.
ATGCGCTCAATAGGCCGCAACTATATTGCAAGCAACCCTAACGAGTACGGTTCCATTGACCACCGCCCCACCGACCGCCGCGAGAACTATGTGAAGCGATGCGTCGGTTTGCCTGGTCAGACACTGCAAATAAAGAACCACGTGGTTTACCTCGACGGCAAGCCAAACAAGGAGCCTGACAACGTGCAGTACTCTTACTACGTCAAGCTCGCCACTGACCACATACCCGACGAGGTGCTGAAGGAACTCGGCATTTCCCAGGAAGACCTCATGAGCCTCAACCAAAGCGGTTACATGCCGCTGACGAAGCGTGCCGTGCAGTATCTCTCTAAGCGCAAGGACTTGGTGCAGAGCATAAAGCTCAATACAGACGCACAGCCCGGAGGGCTCTATCCGCTTGACGAATGGACTGGCTGGACGGTTGACAACTACGGCCCCGTATGGATTCCGAAAAAAGGCGCAACCGTTAAGCTCACGATGGACAACATAGCAGTGTACGAAAGGCCGATACGCGTTTATGAGGGCAATGAGCTTGAGGTAAAGAACGGGCAAATCTACATCAACGGCAAACTTGCCACAAGCTATACGTTCAAGATGGACTATTACTGGATGATGGGTGACAACCGTCACAACTCTGCCGACTCCCGCTATTGGGGCTTCGTGCCGGAAGACCACATCGTGGGTAAGCCAATCTTTATATGGTGGAGCAGCGACCCCGACCGCAAAGGATTCGGTGGCGTGCGCTGGCACAGATTGTTCAAATGGGTAGACAACATAAAATAACCCATCCCCTGCCCTCCCCCTGCAAGGGAGGGTTACTGCCATTGGCAGCAGTGACAGCCGCGGCTTAGCCGCAGCACATATTACTTCCGTGGTTCTAAATACAATCGTTGTTTAATGCGGCAATTCCTGAAATTCGCAGTGGCTCTCGTTGCAGCCGTGGCTATAGTCATGGCAATACGGGTGTTTGCTTTCAGCGTCTACACCGCCCCTGTATCCATAGGCAAGGAGCTGAAGGCAGGCAAGAGGGTCGTGGTGAACAAGCTGAACAACCACAAGGATTTCACTCGGGGCGACCTGCTGGTGTTCACCGTAAGCGGCGAAGCCCCCGCATTTTCGCTTATCGGCCCACCACAAGAGCTCGGAATGGTGGTGGCTGTGCCGGGTGACACAATAAGCGTGAAGGGGCAACGCTACCGCATTCCATACAAATGCTGCGACAGATGCCAGTGCCGCGACTGCCGCCTATACCTCGTCGATACCGGAAACGCCCGCCGGCTGGTGTACAAACATCAGATTATAGGGCGCGCCTATTAATGAATTGCATATTATCCTCAGCTTATTTCGGGCCGGTGCAATGGTATCAGAAGCTCTGCCGCTACGAGCAGTGTTTCATAGAGCAGCACGACCATTTCATAAAGCAGACCTACCGCAACCGCTGCGTCATAGCAACCACGCAAGGCTTGCAAGCCCTCACAGTGCCGGTTGAAAAATACGACAACGACGTGACGGAGACGAAGGACATACGCATCAGTGACCACGGCTCATGGCGACGGCTGCACTGGAACGCCCTGGCATCGGCATACGGCGAAAGCCCTTTCTTCGAGTTTTACGCTGACGACATTCGCCCATTCTTTGAAAAGCGATGGACTTTCCTCCTCGACTTCAACATGGAGATAACACGCAAAATGTGCGAGTTGCTCGACATACAGCCGAACATTTCGCTCACCACAGCCTATGGCCGCACTCCACTAACCGGTCAGGAAACGCAGCCAATAAGCGATTTCAGAGACACTATACGCCCTAAGCACCCAAAGGAAGACCCTGAGTTCAAGCCTCAGCCTTATTACCAAGTTTTCAGTCAAAAACATGGCTTCTTGCCCAACCTTTCAGTTCTTGACCTTCTTTTCAACATGGGCAACGAGGCGGTGCTGTATCTTTAGAAATATCCTTTTACTTTATTCAGCTTCAATACGGACGGCAAACGTGAGATATACAGGCGGCGAACGTAAGACATACGGACGGCGAACGTAAGACACACGGACGGCGAACGTAAGACACATAGACGGCGAACGAGAATCGCCAATTGGCAGAAGCCGATAAAGCCTCAAACTTTTCTACATATATTTCTGCATCTTCGACAATCCATGCTTTTTGTCAGTTTTATCGTAATTATAAATGCAGGAAACAAGAAAAAAGTAAATACTTCCACAAAATACGCTGTTTTTATTTATCTTTGCAGCATAATTATAAAAGACTAATGGCGGACGACTTCAACATACGCGACGAATATGTCAGCAAGGAAGAAAAAGATTTCGAGAACGCGCTGCGGCCTCTGCGCTTCGACGACTTCAACGGGCAAAAGACCGTAGTAGACAATCTGCGCGTCTTCGTAGAGGCTGCCAAATACCGTGGCGAGCCCCTCGACCACACGCTCCTATATGGCCCTCCGGGACTGGGCAAGACGACGCTGAGCAACATCATCGCCAACGAGCTCGGCGTGGGCTTCAAGATTACGTCGGGACCTGTGCTTGACAAGCCCGGCGACCTTGCCGGAATACTGACCTCGCTGGAGCCGCGCGACGTGCTGTTCATTGACGAGATACACCGTCTGCAGCCCGTTGTGGAGGAATATCTATACTCGGCGATGGAAGACTATCGCATAGACATAATGATAGACAAAGGCCCGTCGGCACGCTCCATACAAATAGACCTGAACCCTTTCACGCTCATCGGCGCCACCACGCGCTCAGGAATGCTCACTGCGCCATTGCGCGCACGCTTCGGCATAAACATGCACCTGCAATACTACGACCCCGAGACGCTGCAAAAAATCATAAAGCGCTCGGCACGCTTGCTTAGGGTGCCAATAGAAGACGAAGCCGCGGCTGAGATAAGCCGGCGCTCGCGGGGCACGCCACGAATAGCCAACGGACTGCTGCGCCGCGTGCGCGACTTTGCTCAAGTAAAAGGCAACGGCACGATAACAAAAGACATTACAGACCTTTCCCTCAGCGCGCTCAACATTGACAGCTATGGTCTTGACGAGATTGACAACCGCATTCTGACAACCATAATCGACAAGTTCAGGGGAGGTCCCGTGGGCGTGTCGACCATTGCCACTGCCATTGGCGAGGATGCGGGCACCGTGGAGGAGGTATATGAACCGTTCCTGATAATGGAAGGCTTCATAAAGCGAACGCCACGCGGACGCATGGCGACACCGCTTGCCTACGAGCACCTCGGACGGAATCCATACAACGGCAACATAATGCAACAAGAGCTGTTCTGAAAATGCCTTATGAAAGAAACGCCCAACACAATGACAAGCACCATCTCCTCGCAGCCTACGGAACGTACGGCACTGTTTGCCGGAAGCTTTGACCCGTTTACGATAGGCCACGACAACATAGCAAGGCGAGCCTTGGAAATGTTTGACCGCATAGTGATTGCAGTCTCCATAAACCCACAGAAGCATTGCATGTTGTCGGCAGAAGAACGTGTGGCGGCAATAAAGAGGCTGTACGCCGACGAGCCGCGCATAAGCGTTGTGGAAAACGACGGCATGACAGCCGACATAGCAAGAAAGGTTGGAGCAAGGTTCAACGTCAGGGGGGTACGCTCGACAACCGACTTCGAGTACGAAAAAACACAAGCCGAATACAACAAGCTGCTCGGCGGCCTGGAGACGGTGCTGCTGTATTCTCCCCCAGAGCTGTCGGCGGTATCGTCAACGGCTTACCGCACGCTCCTGAGCTTCAACAAGGACGCATCATGGATGCTACCGCACGCAAACGGAAAACAAACCACATAACACACCCCTAATACACAACAAAGGAAAGGATGATTACTTACAATGCAGACGGCGTGAGAATGCCGAAAATACGCCGCCGGGACACCACGGCATGGATAAAGCGGGTGGCAGCAGCCCACGGGCGCAAGGTCGGCGAAATTGGTTACATGTTTGTTAGCGATGAGAAGATACTGGAAGTGAACCGGCAATATCTCGGGCACGATTATTACACGGACATCATAACCTTCGACTACGACGAGGGCGACGTGCTGAACGGTGACCTCGTAATTTCGCTCGACACCGTGAGAACAAACGCCGAAAAGTTTCACAAGGAATACGACGAGGAGCTGCGACGCGTGATAATACACGGCATACTGCACCTTTGCGGCATCAACGACAAAGGCCCGGGCGAGCGAGAGATAATGGAAGCCAACGAGAACGCAGCACTCGCAATGCTATAAAACAAAAGGCGACAACCAAAGGCCATAAGCGGAAAGGCTTATGCCACCAACCACGAATGACACCGGACAAACACAAGTTGTCCACTCATGTGAGACGACACAAGCGCAAGCAGGTGTTATCCGTGGCATTATTATCCTACCATCCGCTACAGCGGAAGCCACGCCAAGCCTTGGCACTTGGCGAATCAGCGCGATATTATTTCCAAGGCACGCGCCACAATGCGGTTCTGCTCGTTCATCACTTGGAAGTATTCGCTCATATCCCAAACGTCACGGGCTATGAGAGCCTTTAGCTGAGCCTTCAGATATAGCATAGTGCGTTCTTGCTCTGCCTTGTCCGTTGGCTCAATCTTTTGCCTCTTGCCAATAGCAAAGATGCTGTCTACAAGCTGTTGGGGAACCTGGAATTTGGCAAGGTAATCCTTGAAGTCAGGATATTTTGCCTTTATCTCCTTACGATGAGAGTCCATATACTTCAAGTCGCAGTCCATTATTATGTTTTTAGCCATCAGCTTGCGGTGCAACGGCGTGTACTGAGTAGTGTCAAGCGGGACGAAATAATCGGGCATTATGCCACCGCCGCCATAGACTGTGCGGTGCTTCCTGAGAGTATAATACTTCAATGAGTCGGCAAAATGAATGCTGTCGGCAGAGTAGAGCTCGCCATGTTTGTAACGCGTGTCAAGCTCCATTTCGTAATCCTTTCTACCCCCCTTAGTATATGGCTTCTGGATGCATCTGCCAGATGGCGTGTAATAATGCGCAATGGTAAGGCGCATCATAGAGCCATCGGCAAACTCAACAGGACGCTGCACAAGTCCCTTGCCAAAAGAGCGGCGACCTACCACCGTACCGCGGTCTTGATCCTGGATGGCTCCCGTGACAATCTCGGCAGCCGAAGCCGTGAATTCATTGACCAGCACAACAACTTTTCCATCGACAAGATTGCCATTGCCTTGTGCCCTATAATCATAGCGCGTTGCCTGTCTGCCTTCTGTATAAACGATGAGGTCGCCCTTTTGCAGGAACTCGTTGGCAATCTGTACAGCCGCCTGCAAATAGCCGCCGCCATTGTCTTCAAGGTCAAGAATGAGGTCGTGCATTCCCTGCTTCTTCAAGGCATCCACCGCCGTCATGAATTCTTTATAAGTAGTCGCGCCAAAGCTGCCTATGCGTATATACCCCACTGACGGGCGAATAATATAGTATGCGTCAAGTGTCTTTACCGGTATCTTGTCTCGCGTAACAACAAATGTCAGCTTGTCGCTAATGCCACGACGGACAACCGTGAGCTTTACCTTTGTGCCTTTAGGCCCACGAAGCCGCCTCATTATTTCTTCTCGCGGCATCTTTACGCCTGCTATAGTCGTATCGTCCACCGCAATGATGCGGTCGCCAGCCAGAATGCCCTCTTTCTCAGAAGGGCCTTTGGCGACAGGCTGAATTATGAGAAGCGTGTCTTCCTGCATGTTGAACTGCACGCCAATGCCGTCGAAAGAGCCATTGAGCGACTCGTTCATTGCCTTCGTTTCCTTTGCCGTAGTATAAGACGAATGAGGGTCAAGCTTCTCCAACATCCCGCGTATACCATCCTCCACAAGCTTTTGCTCGTCAACAGAGTCAACATAAAGACTTTTTATCGCTACCTCGGCTATTTGCAACTTACGCAAAGGCGAGTCTTTGCCGAAGTCAAAACGAACCTGTTGTGCCGTAGCAGAAAGAGTAACAATAGAAAGAAGCAACAAAGCCCCTATGCCCCTGCGAAAGGACGGGCTTTGAACATACGATATGGTATTGAACACGCACTTCAAATTCAGTCTCATTTTATACCTTATATTTGTAAGAAATCCTTTTAAACAACTCTTTTACTTATAATATACATCCACTTAGAGAATGTACGAAGAAGCTTTGCCATGTGCCCAAGCACTAAGCTGTTTCTTCCTCCGGCAGGTCTTCTTCTATAACGAGATTGTCGATAATGAAGTTTTGCCTCTCCATCGTATTCTTTCCCATATAGTATTCGAGAAGCTTCTGCACTTGGTCGTTCTTATGCAGCGTCACTTGTTCAAGGCGCATGTCAGGCCCGATGAAATGGACAAATTCGTCGGGTGAAATCTCTCCAAGCCCCTTAAAGCGCGTTATCTCCGGCTCAGGTCCAAGATCCTTGATGGCTTTCTTACGCTCCTCGTCTGTATAACAATATCGGGTAATGAAGTCGCCTTTACGCTCACCCTTAGCAAGACGTTCGTCGGCTTCAGCAATGACCATCTTGCTTTTTATCTTTGAGCGACGGTTACGCACGCGGAAAAGCGGAGTCTGAAGAACATAGACATGACCCTTCTTTATTAGCTCCGGATAGAATTGCAAGAAGAAGGTTATGATGAGAAGGCGTATGTGCATGCCATCAACATCGGCATCTGTGGCAACGATGACCTTGTTGTAACGCAGGTTGTCAAGTCCGTCTTCTATGTCAAGTGCAGCCTGAAGCAAGTTGAATTCCTCATTCTCATAAACTACCTTCTTGGTTAAGCCATAAGAGTTGAGCGGCTTTCCACGCAGCGAGAACACCGCCTGCGTGTTCACGTCGCGGCTTTTGGTAATGCTTCCGCTTGCCGAATCACCCTCGGTTATGAAAATGGACGATTCCTCCTTGCGCTCGTTCTTTGCATCGCTGTAATGTATGCGGCAGTCACGCAGCTTGCGGTTGTGCAAGTTAGCCTTCTTGGCGCGCTCACGGGCAAGCTTTGTGACACCAGCCATTGCCTTACGCTCGTGCTCGCTCTCCTTTATCTTAGCTTCCAGCACGTCGGCTACATCTTCCTTGTGTATATGCAAGTAGTTGTCAACCTCCCGCTTCACGAAGTCGCCTACATATTTGTTTATGCTATCTCCGTTCGGCTCCATGAGCGTAGAGCCAAGCTTAATCTTCGTCTGACTCTCGAATACAGGCTCCTCCACATTGATTGCTATAGCCGCTACAATGCCATTGCGAATGTCGGTGTATTCGTAGCTTTTGTCATAATATTCCTTTATCGTCTTAGCTATATGCTCCTTGAATGCACTTTGATGCGTACCGCCCTGGGTGGTATGTTGGCCATTTACGAAGCTGTGATATTCCTCACCATACTGGTTTGTGTGCGTGAAGGCTATCTCTATGTCTTCCCCCTTCAGGTGGACAATGGGATAAAGCGGCTCGGTAGTCATGTTGTCCACAAGCAGGTCTTGAAGCCCATTGCGGCTCTTTATGCGGCGACCATTGTACATAATGGTAAGCCCACTATTGAGGTAAGTATAATTGCGGAGCATGTTTTCTACGATTTCATCGTGAAAACTATAGTTCTTGAACAATGTATTGTCAGGCTCAAAGAATATAAAAGTGCCCGTTTCATCGTCACTTTTCTCAGTTTTTTCACTCTTGAGCTTACCTTGTTCAAAGACCAAATCACGCACCTTTCCTTCACGGTAACTCTTAACCTCAAAGCGAGACGACAGCGCATTTACCGCCTTTACGCCTACGCCGTTCAACCCTACGCTTTTCTTGAAAGCCTTGGTGTCATACTTTCCGCCAGTGTTCAGCACAGAGACAGCCTCAACAAGCTTGCCCTGCGGAATGCCACGCCCATAGTCTCTCACCGATACGCGAAGATTGTCCTCAACGTCCACTTCTATACGGTCACCGGCGTTCATCTTGAACTCGTCTATAGAGTTGTCGATTACTTCTTTCAGCAATACGTATATGCCGTCCTCCGGCAAGTTTCCATCGCCAAGACGGCCGATGTACATTCCCGGCCTCGTACGCACATGCTCCATATCGGACAAGTGGCGTATGTTTTCGTCTGTGTATTGTACTGTATTATTGTTTTCTGCCATTGTTTCTTACTATTTCCATCGCGCATATACCTGTGCGATGCAACCTGTGCAAGGTAAGAACTACTCTATCTTCTTCCTGTAGCACCGCCTCCGCTTGTGGTTGATGTGTTCAAGAGAGCTCCACTGGCCCTGTACGCCATTGTTGTTCTCCATTTCCACGTTGGTCTCGCCCCACTTGAAACCATATTCGATGTAACGCGGTATGAGGTCGGCAAAGAGCAGGGCATTGGCGCCCTTGGCACGGTATTCAGGCAAGAAGCCAATAAGCAGCAGGTCAACGCCTTCTGTCTTGTGAGCCTTCAAGGCACGCAAGACATGCCACCAGCCAAACGGGAACAGCCTGCCACGGTGGCATTTCTGCATAGCACGAGCCATTGACGGCATAGTGAGCCCAACACCGGCAATGGCATTGTTCTTGTTGCCATCCTCTATCACGGTCACGAGGTTTAGGTCAAGCATCGGCATGTATGACTTTACATACTGGTCGATCTGCTTATCGGTAAGCTCTACGAAGCCGTAAAGGTCTTTATAAGTCTCGTTTATGACGCGGAAAACATCGTGGGCATAGCCTTTCTTCACGTCTTCCTTCGTCACCTTACGCACATGTAAGTTGTAGCGCTTTTCAATGAGCTGGGCAAGCTTTGCAAACTTATCCGGCACCTTGTCTGGCATGGGTAGATAATACTCCACATAATCGTTGTCCTTTACCCAACCGCCAAGGCGTTCCATGTGCTCGGGATAGTAGGGGTAATTGTAGATGGTTTCCATAGTGCCCAGCTTGTCGAAGCCCATAGTCAGCATGCCTTCCGGGTCAAGGTCGGTAAAGCCGAGCGGTCCCACGATGTCGGTCATGCCCTTGCTCTTGCCCCACTCCATGACGGCTTGCAAAAGAGCCGACGACACCTCTATGTCGTCTATGAAATCAATCCATCCAAAACGCACGTCGTTTTGCTTGAACTTCTCGTTGGCTCTGCGGTTTATGATGCCAGCAATACGCCCTACTATCTTGCCTTCCTTATAGGCAAGAAAATACTCCGCCTCACAAAAATCAAAAGCCACGTTCTTGTCGCGGCTAAGCGTAGCCATATCGTCAAGAAACAGTGTCGGAGCATCGTAAGGGTTGCCAGCGTATAAGTCATAATGGAAGTCGACGAACCTTTTTAAGTCCTTCTTGCTTTCCACTCTTTTTATCTCTACAGTCATTGTAGTAAAGTTGATTTTATATTAATTGTGAACCTTAACATGCAAAGCTAATGAAAATCTGTGAAACGGCAAAAGAAAAACGACAAATTGTTATTTAAAGAGGACAAAACACGACACAAAAGACAGCATTTAAAGAGCAATCACTTGAAATGAGCTTCTATGGATATTGTAAACTTTAATTTATCACACACCCATTCATGAATATGTATGCGCCAACAGCAATGGTCTCGAGACAACAAGATTGGCACTTTGCTTAAACATCAGTACCTGCTCTGCCAGCCTCGGTAGTTGCTATGATTATGACGTGCTTGCCACGAAAAGTAGTGGCAAAAAGGTGAATGTTGCCACCATCCTTCAGCTTCAACCGCTTTTTCAGTTCTACGGCAGAGAGTGGGAAGTTGCGCGTAGAGACATTGGCTTGGCTTATGCCGCCAAGCTTCTCTCTAAGTTCACGCTTGTTCATTGTAGTGGTTGCAAGTATAACAAACTTGCGCCCAGGAAAAACATTTATGTCCTCATCGCTTAAGAAAAGATGAGAACTTTTGTCAACCATTGCCACAGGATAGGCTGCTGTGACCTGAGCGTAGACACCTGCTTTCATTACCGATGCGTTGGGGACATACAGAAATTTCTTTTCAAGACCGTCAGCAAGCCTCACAGAGGCATCCGAAGAAGACAAGGCTTGGAAGCTTTGCCCATCATTCACGCATATTATTACAGGTAGGCATGAAGGATTGGCTTTGTTGTCTTCAAGCATCAAGAGCAGCTCCTTACACTCATTACCCACAGAAACTATATGAACCTCGCGGCAACAGCCGTCAAAAGCTTTCACAGCAGCGTGCCAGTCGAGCATAGGCGAGAGCTTTACCATGACACTACCTGCCTTTGCCAACAGCTCGTCCTTAATTGCAAGAACGTCCGGCGTACAATCGGGAATGCCGAATACCTTGCGCCCATTGGTGTCGCGACGTGCCGGATCAATGTAGATTTGAGGTAACATTGCGGCATCTGAACCAACGGATTGAGATTGCATGGAGCGCAAGTACTCCACCCCATCGCCACACACGACCTCAACGTTGTCAAGCCCAAGCCGTTGAAAATTATTGCGCGCAATGGCGCAAAGCTTTTCGTTGCGCTCCACATAAACAGCATGTCCAAACCGTGGAGCCATAAATGAAAAGTCTACACCAAAACCACCGGTAAGGTCTACAAGAAGCGGAGCTGTCTGGCAAAGGCTTGCCTTATATCTCGCCGTATCCTCCGACGAGCATTGCTCCATGTTCAAGTGTGGCGGATATATTATGCCATCGACAGCAGCCCATGTGGGCAGTTTTTTGCATGCCGTCTGCCAACCTGCAATCTGATCAAGGGCAAACGGCAAGTCAACATCCGTAACGCCACTATAGCGCAAGGCAAGATTGCGCACATCATCGTGGCGGTGGGCAGCGATAAAAGCGGCGGTAGTTTCATTGATAACCATAATGCAAAGTTACTAAAAACATTTTACAAAAGCTATTTCATGGTTGGCGTAGTTTTCATGAACTACATGTTTGCTCCGATTTACGCGAACGGTGACTATAATTTTAAAACCTCTGATTATCAATACCTTACAGCATTAACAAAGAAAAAGCAATTTACAACTCAACCTTATCTTAAGTACCACAAAGTCAATTACGGCGTAAAGGCAACTCGATTACGGCGTAAAG
>CAZEEP010000003.1:148247-150972 GCA_964511295.1 uncultured Prevotella sp. | reverse complement strand
ATTACGGCGTAAAGGCAACTCGATTACGGCGTAAAGACGATGTAAGTACGGCGTATAAGCATCATAAGTACGGCGTATTAATGGCATTAACACGCCGTATATACAACTCAGGTAAAGCGTATGAGGACATCACAACCGCCGTCTGTGATTCGCCCAACCATCTTTTCTTCTCTAAAACGCAAGTTTCAAAGACCCCATTTTTTAGTAAAGTTTCCTGACAAATCAAATGCCTGCGGAACGCTTCGGCATTGTAACCGGATAGTCAGGACTTTCGCGGTGCTCACGGTAGATGATTTCAACCATCTGCTGCACAATGTCAGGATGCTGACTCGCAATGTCGTGGTCTTCGTGCAAATCGGTGGACAGATTATAGAGCCGAGGCACTCCCTTTGCGACCACGAGCTTCCAATTGCCCATTCGCACGCCTATCTGGTCAGTCTCGGAAAACTCCCAATAAAGATGTTCATGCTCCGGCTGGCCAGGAATGCCGAGCATCGTCTTGTACATTGAAATGCCATCGAAGCCATCGCCTGACAGCCTTCTGTTGGCATACCGCCTGGCAAAGTTTTTTATGCCTGCCAAATCGCAAAATGTGGGCAACAGGTCGTAAAAAGCAAGCTGAGTGCCGTTTACCGAACCCTCTTTCACACGGCCAGGCCAACGGACTATGAACGGTATGCGTATGCCACCCTCGTAGCATTGTCGTTTCAAACCTCGGAGCTTGCCATCACGGCCAAAGAAATCAGGGTCGGCACCGCCTTCCTCATGCGGCCCATTGTCGCTCGTGAAGATAACAATGGTGTTTTTGTCCAATCCTTTTTCCTTCAGTTTATCCAATACCTGCCCCACATATATGTCAAGGCGGGAAATCATTGCCGCAAACTGCGCATGGGTGTGCTCCACGGCATTGTATCTGCTGCCCTCGTCGCCGCCCCACGTCTTGTCTACAAAGAACCGACGCTCATAGTATTGAAGCAGTGAATCGTCGGGCTGCCGCAACTCGGCATGCGGCAACGTGTAGGTGAAGATGCCAAGGAAAGGCTTTTTGCCGTCCTGGCGGTCAAGCCACCGCATGGCATGGCTGTGTATGAGGTCGGCAGAATACTGGCTCCGCTTGGCATAGTCACGCCCGAACATCGGGTAAGCTATGTTCTCCTGCAAAGTCACCCTGCTCACGGCAGTGTCGCCACGCTGCCGGCAGTACTCATTAAGGAAATTGGGGAAATAGAGATGCGCTTGAAACTGGCATATATAACCATAGAAGTCGTCTACGCCACGCTTGTCGGGAGTGGAGCAACTGCCCTCATATCCACCTGCCCACTTGCCAAACATGCCAATGCCATAGCCTGCGTCTTTCATTATCTCCGGCAACAGTTTGTGTTCAGGGTCATAAGGCTGCTGCCCCACGATGCCGTAGTCGCGGTTTTCGCCATACATCACCGTTGGCGACTTAGGCCAGTATTCCTTGTTGCCACGCACCAAAGTGTGGCCGGTATGCTGCCCCGTCATTAACGTGGCGCGTGAAGGCGCGCTAACAGGAGCCCCGGCGTATGCCTGGGTGAAGCGCATGCCTTCGGCGGCCATGCGGTCGATGTGTGGCGTGCGGATGAACTGCTGGCCATAGCAACCTAAATCGCCATAGCCCATATCGTCTGCCATGATGAAAATGATGTTTGGAGGCGGTGTCTTGGCAGGCAAAGCCAAGGGAAAGGCTGTGAAAGAGACTCCAGCCACGAACAGAGCGTTCTTGTATTCCATAATTAAGCTATTGTGCGCAATAATTCAATCTGCTATATGCAATGCCATAACATTGGCAGGCGGTCTGCCGCAAGCCAATTCGTTTCTCATAAAGTCCATGTATGGCGCGGCATGAAGGTAAAACATTCGGTAGCCTTCGCATAGATAATTCAGTCCTTTATTGCCGTAGCAATCCTTCAAGAACCTGTTTTTAGGGCACTCGCCGTGGCACGCAAATTCCACCTCGCACTCACGGCATTGTCGTGGAAGCAAAGTGTGTTTCCTCTTGCTGAACTCTTGCTGACGGTTGCCATAAAGCATCTCATAGATGGTTTCATGGCGAATGTTGCCGAGACGATATTCTGGAAAGACAAAGTGGTCGCACGAATAGACATCGCCATTTGCCTCCATCACGGCTGCATTGCCGCATTCGCGCGCATAAACGCAAATGCCCGGTGTAACGCCGCACCAGTTGGCAAGCGTGCAATCAAACAGTTCTACGAACGTGCTGCCAACGTCATGACGAACCCATTCGTCGAATATGGCGTTCAGGAAATGCCCCCATTGTGTTGCCTTGACTGAGAAATCAGCAACAGGACAGCCGTCTGCATCGTCAGGTGAAGCAAGGTGTCGGCCATCGGAATGAGCCGACAAGCGTTCTGCGATTGGCGTAAACTGAAGATACCGGCAACCAATGTCCTTGAAAAAATGGTAGAAGCGAAGCGGATGTCCGACGTTAAGGCTATTGACCACAGCCATAGCGTTCCATTCGACACCATGCTTTTTTAGCAAATCTATGCCCACCATGACCTTTTTCCACGTCGGTTTGCCAGAACTCGTGAGGCGGTAACCATCATGAAATTCTTGCGGCCCATCTATCGAAACGCCTACAAGCCATCCGTTTTCCTTAAAGAACTCACACCACTCATCGGTAAGTAACGTTCCGTTGGTCTGTATGACATTGCTCACCTGCCGCCCATGAGCATAA